>JAKEIC010000264.1 GCA_022614695.1 Planctomycetales bacterium
CGGCTCCAAGCAGAACCCCACCCCCCACGCCCACCCCACCCCCGCCCACAATTACCCCCAACCCGCCCCCGGGGAGGCTTCGTCGCTCACGCCGGCGACGGACGTCTGGAGCCTCGGGTGCGTCGTCTACGAGATGCTCGCGGGGCGGCGGCCGTTCGAGGGGGGGACGCCGGCCGCGATCATCGGCGGGGTGCTCCTAGGCGCGCCCGTGCGGATCCGCAGGTTCCGGAGCGACATGCCGGCGGGGCTCGACAACCTCGTCCGCAGGACCCTCTCGAAGGGCGCGGCGAGTCGGCACCTCGACGGCGGGCGACTCCGAGAGGATCTCGATCGGCTCCTCCGCGGCGAGCGGGTCCATGCACCCCGGCGAGTGGCTCGGCTCGCCGCGGCGGCGGCCACCGTGGCGGCCGCCGCGCTGCTCGCGGCGGGGATCCTCCTGCCCCGGCAGGCCGCCGCCCCCGGGCCGTCCCCGGCAGAACAGGGGCCCACGGAGCCCGAGCTCCTCGCCGCTACGGCGCGGCGCCTCCGCGGATCCGACCCGCGCGAGGCGGCGAGGCTCCTCGGCGAGGCGATGCGGAGCGATCCAGTCCCTGCGAGCTGGAGGGTCGAGCGCGGGCTTCTCCTCTGGGCGCTGGGAGAAGGCCGGGATGCCCGCGCGGAGTGGGAGAGCGTTCCCTCCGAAGCTCCGGAGGCATCCCTTGCGAGCCTCTACATCGGGTTGGAGGCGTTCTTCCGCTTGGAGCGCGGCGGGCTCTCGGGGGAAGACGAACGAGTCCGGCTGGCCGGACTCGCGCCCCGGGCGTCGCGGGAGGGACGCCTGGCCCGGGCTGCCATTGCCGCGATGGAGGAGCGATGGGGGGACCTGCGCGCGACCCTCCGCAACGAGCCGGGCTGGGAGGCGGCACTCCTGCGGGCCTACGCGGAGAGCCGCGATGCTGCGGGGGATCGCCAGGCCGGACTGCGGGCGTATGACGAGGCGCTGGCGAGCGGGATCCCGTTCGGATGGGCGCACAACAACCGCGCCAACATCCGTCGCAACCTGGGGGACCCCCGGGGCGCCATCCAGGACTGCGACCTTGCACTCCGCCTGAATCCGGGCCTGCCGGAGGCCCTGACCAATCGTGCCTACGCGCGGCTGGACACCGGGGATCTCCAGGGCGCGGGTGAGGACGCGGAGGCTGCCGTGCGCGGCGCGCCCGACTTGTCGAGTGCCCACGTCGTGCGGGGGCTCGTCCGGATGCGTTCGGGCGACCCCGGGGGGGCGATCCGGGACCTCGACGCGGCGCTCCGAGCGCGGCCCGAGGACCCCGTGGCGCTCCTCAACCGGGCGGTCGCGCACGCGGCCCTCGGCGACCACAAAGGCTCGATCGGGGACTGCGGGGCGGCGATCCGCGTCCGGCCGGACTACGCCGAGGCCTACTACAACCGGGGGAACGCTCGACGCGAGCTCCGAGACCTGTCCGGGGCCGCCGCTGACTACGACGAGGCCCTACGGCGGGAGCCGCATTTCCTTCTCGCGCGACTCAACCGGGGCGGGGTGCGCGCCGAGCTGGGCGACTCGGAAGGGGCGATCGAGGACTTCGAGGCCGTCCTTGCGGTGGATCCTGACCACGAGAATGCACGGATCAACTCAGGGCTCGTCCGCTGGACCCTTCGCGACTGGAGCGGCGCGGCCGCCTGCTTCCGCGAGTTGCTGCGACGGACCCCGTCGGGGGCCCGCGCGGCCGAGGCGCGCTGGCGTCTGGAGGCGTGCCGCGAGAGACTCCGCGAGGAAGGCGGCGACCCGAAGTAGCCGGGTCGGCCCGAACAGGCTCCGCACGGCTGTGCGACCCCGGGGCTCGGGCCGGCACCGTGGGAACTCGGCGTCTCGTCGAGCGTCTCAAGCCATGGCGGGTCACCCGCCGGGAGGTCGCCATGGTCAAGAACGCCGTCCTCGGTCTCGCCCTCGTCGCTGCCTCGGCCGGCGCGGCCCGCGCCGACGGGCTCATCACCATCCGCCGGCCCCCCGAGCCGGGGCCGGTCCCGACGCCTCTCGCGGTCGTCTACCACCGCGTCCAGGTCTCGGTGCGGGACCAGACGGCGACCACGAAGATAGACCAGGTCTTCCGGAACCCGAACAACCGTGTGCTCGAGGGGACCTACATCTTCCCGCTCCCCGAGGACTCGGCGATCTCCGAGTTCGTCCTCTACGTGGACGGGAAGCCCCAGAAGGGCGAGCTGCTAGATCGGGATAGGGCCCGGCGCATCTACGAGGACATCGTCCGGTCGCAGAAGGACCCGGCGCTCCTCGAGTACGTGGGCCGGGACGCGTTCCAGGCGAACGTCTTCCCGATCCCGGCGCGCGGCGACACCCGGATCGAGCTCTCCTACTCCCAGCTCCTCCGGCACGACGCCGGCCTCACGGCCTACCGCTACCCCCTCAACACCGAGAAGTTCTCGAGCAAGCCCCTCGAGGAGGTCTCGATCGTCGTGGACCTCGCGACGACGCGCCCCCTCGCGAACGTCTACTCCCCCTCGCACGAAGTGGACGTGGCGCGGCGCTCGGACCGCGAGGCGCGCGTCTCGTTCGAGAGGCGGAACGTGCGGCCCGACCGCGACTTCTTCCTCTACTTCGGAACGACGGCCGAGGGGCCGGGCCTGTCGGTCGCCTCCCACCGGCGGCCGGGCGAGGACGGGACGTTCCTCCTCCTCGTGATGCCGAACCAGGAGGCGGCCGCCCCGGTCGCCAAGGACGTCGTCTTCGTCGTGGACACCTCGGGCAGCATGGCCGAGAACCGGAAGATGGCCCAGGCGCAGAGGGCGCTGCGGCAGTGCCTCGGGCGCCTCCGGCCCCAGGACCGGTTCGGGATCGTGGCCTTCGCGACGGACGCGAGGCCCTTCCGCGAGGCGCTGGCGCCGGCCGACGAGGCGACCCTCCGCGAGGCGGACCGGTTCGTCGCGGCCCTCGAGGCGCGCGGCGGCACGGCGATCGAGGAGTCCCTCGCCTCGGCGCTCCGCATGGTCGCCGACGGGGGCTCGCGGCCCGCCTACGTCGTCTTCATGACGGACGGCCAGCCGACGATCGGCGAGCGCGACCCCGACCGGCTCCTCGCGCGGGTCCGCGAGCAGGTCCGGCCCCACGTGCGCGTCTTCGTGCTCGGGGTCGGAGAGGACCTGAACACGACGCTCCTCGACCGGCTGGCCGACGACCACCGGGGCGCCCGCGAGTACGTGACCGGGGCCGAGGAGGTCGAGGGGAAGATCTCGGCCTTCTACGACAAGATCGCGTTCCCGGTCCTCACCGACCTCCGGCTCGAGGTCGTGGGTCTCGAGACGTCCGACGTGTACCCCCGCCGACTCCCCGACCTCTTCCGGGGCCAGCAGCTCGCCGTCCTCGGCCGCTACCGTGGGCCCGTGGGGGAGGGCGGCGCGCGCGCCGTGCGCCTCACGGGGAACGTGGGCGGCACGGCGCGGACCTACGTCGTCGAGGGGAACTTCGGCGGCGCCTCGGTGGGAGCGGACCTCCTGCCGCGGCTCTGGGCCGTCCGGAAGATCGGCTACCTCATGGAGGAGATCCGGCTGCGCGGCGAGACCCCCGAGGTCAAGGGCGAGGTGGTCCGGCTCTCGAAGCAGTACGGCGTGATGACGCCCTACACGAGCTACCTGGTCGTCGAGGAAGGGGCGCGGCCGCAGGTGGGGCTGGACGGAAGGACGCGCGGCGGCCCGACGGCGCCGACGGGCCCGGGCGGCGACGCGTGGCGGCGGTTCGCCGACGGCGCGGCGAGCGCCCCGGCGACGGGAGCGCCCGTCCCGGCCGAGGCGGCCCGCGAGCTGCGCAGCTCCGGCGCCGGCGGCATCCGCGCCGGCGAGGCGCTCGACAAGCTCAAGGAGGCCAAGGCCGAGGCCCTCGAGGAGATGGAGAAGGACGAGCGGATCCGCGCCGTCGCCCGGACGGTCGGGACGAAGACCTTCTACAAGCAGGGCGACGCCTGGGTGGACTCCGAGTGGAAGGCGGGGCTCGAGGAGAAGAGCGTGACCGCCTTCTCGGACGAGTACCTGGCCCTCGTCGCCGCGACGCCCGAGCTGGGGCAGTACTTCGCGCTCGGCGAGCGCCTGACCGTGGTGCACGGGGGGAAGGCGTACAAGGTCGTGCCGGCGTAGCGCAGACCCCGATATCATCGCCTCGTGACGCGGACCGGACGGCGCGCGCTGGCGGCGGCGGCAACCATCGCCGCGATCTTGACCGCCTGGTGGCTTTTGCCGGGTTCGCGGCCGGCGAGCCTCGAGGCCGATCCTCCGGGGCCTGAGGCGCCGGCCCCCGGCCCCGCGGCGGCGCAGCCGCCCGAGGCGCCTCCCTCGCCTCCACCCACGCGTCCGCCGGAGGTCGGCGCCGGAGTGGCGTTGTGCCCGAGGCATCCACGGGCCGCACGGGGTCTCGCGGCCGTCAGGGTCAATGCCTTCGACGTCGCGACGAGCGGGCGACTGAAGGCGACGATCACCGCGTCGGTCGACGGGGAGGCATCGCCCCGGGTCCTCGAGCAGTCGGCCGCGGGAGGGCCTGTGGAGTTGGATCTGAAGCCCAAGTCGGCGGTCCGCCTCCGCGTGGAGGCCGAAGGGTACTTCGCCGTCGCGGGGAGCGTCACGGCGCCGCCGAGCGAGGGCTGGGTCCGCGAGATCTCGGCCTGGCTCCTCGCGCAGCCGGTCCTGGCTCGGGGCGTCGTCCTGGGAGCTGACGGGCTGCCGGTTCCTGATGCCCGCGTCCGTGCGGGAGAGGCAGGGATCGAGGAACCGTGGGCGAGAGATCCGCGGCTCCGCTTTCCGGGCGGGCTCCGAGGGTGGGACGAGATCGAGTTCCTTCTCCGGAACGCGTACGTCCGCTCTGGGGCGGCGATCGCCGCCTGGGAAGCCCTCGGCGAGACGGTCGTCCGCTCGGACAGGTCGGGCGGCTACGAGCTCGCGCTGTTCCCGCGGCTGCGCTGCGGGGTGTTCGCATCGCACCCGCACCGTTTCCCGAGTTCCCGGTCATCGGCCAGCGTGACTCCGGGGGCCGACGCTCCGCGGCTGCCCGATCTGGTGCTCGGGGACCCCGGCGCCGCGGCCTTGAGCGTCGGGATCGAACCTCCAGAGGGCGTCCGAGTGACCGACTTGGTCGCCTATCTGCACGCGAGGAAGGCGGAAAAGCTCTTCGCCGAGAGATTCCCCCGGTTCGAGACGGCCCTGCAGCTACTCCAGAGCCTAGAAGCCGGTGGCCGGGAGGTCCACCAAGTCGAGATGCAGGGGCTTCCGCCAGGGGAAGCCGACCTCTTCTTGATCCCGGAGGGAGTCGTGGTCCGGCCTTCTCAACAGAGGGTCCTTCTCGCGCCGAACGAGACGGCGACGTTGACTGTGAGTTTGGAAGGCGCTCGACCGCTCGAAGGCGTCGTGACCGACCCGGGCGGACGCGCGTTCCCGCTGGCGCTCGTGCGCGCGACGTTTGCATCTCCACCGCTCCCGAAGCTGAAGCCCGCCGGAGACCCGGGCGCCTGGCAGTTCCTCTGGCGGGTCCGGGGAGGCCCCCCCAGGACTCCGGAAGGAGACCTTCCCGCCGACGTGACGATCGGAACGCGAGTCGACCGTGTCGGCCGCTTCCATCTCGCGGGGCTTCCGGAGGATGGAGCCCTCGTCGAGGTCTTCCTCTACGGCCAAACCGTCTGGCGCGGGAGGGCGAAGCCCACGGACCGCCTGGAGATCCGGGCTTCCGCGGAACGCCCGGACCTGATCGTCCTTATCCGGGTTCCCGCCATCGGCACGGCGCCGGACGGCTCCCACTTCCTGCGCCGGCGAGATCGGGGCCGTTGGTCCGTCGAGGTGTGGGATCGCGGCGAACGAGTCGGGCAGCAACTCGTCAGCGAGAACGAGCCGGCGGTGTTCCGGCGTCTTCCGGCGGGCGGCGTCACGGTCGTCGCCCGCGGAGGGGAGCGGTGGGACTACGGCCGGATGCTCGCCGTGGCGGGCGTGACCGTCCAGCCCGGCGGGCTCGACGTGATCGAGGTCGAGCCACGGGAGGAGGCCTGGGTCCACCTCGCCGCCGCCGACGAGGAGACAGGCGAGCTCGTCCCCGGGCGGGTCTGGGCGCAGCTCGCCGAGAACCTCTGGGACCACTTCGACCTGCGGCCGGAGCCGACGAGGATCCTCGCGCCGTCCGGCCCGGGAGTGGAGCTGCGCCTGGAGGCGAAGGGCTTCGAGCCCCGCGCGATACCGGTGCACCTCGAGCCCGCCGAGCACCTCGACCTTGGCGACGTCTGCCTCCGGCGCGTGCCCGGGGGCGCGGGTCGTCGGCGCTGATTCCGTCGGCGAACTCGGGGAGCCGAACCTCGCGGCGGCCGTTCCGTTAGCAGGGGATGACGGAGGTCCCCATGCGCCACGCCGTCGTCCCGGTCCTGGTCCTGGCCCTCTCCCCGCCCGCGCTCGCCCAGGGCCTCGTCGGGGTGCGGACGGAGTCCGGCGAGTCGGGGGCTGTCTCCGTCCTTTCCCACCGCGTCTCCGTGAAGATCCAGGACCAGGCGGCCACGACGGAGATCGAGCAGGTCTTCAGGAACGGGAGTCACCGGGTCCTCGAGGGGACGTACCTCTTCCCGCTCCCCGAGTCCTCGGCGATCTCGCAGTTCGTCCTCTGGGTGGACGGGAAGCCGATGGAGGGAGAGCTGCTGCCGCGCGAGAAGGCCCGGGCGATCTACGAGGACATCGTCCGGACCCGGCGCGACCCGGGGCTCCTCGAGTGGGCCGGACGCGAGGCGTTCCGGGCCCGGGTCTTCCCGATCCCGCCGGGCGGGGACACCCGGGTGAGGCTCTCGTACTCGGAGCTCCTCCGGCGCGACTCGAGGCTCGTCGCCTACCGGTACCCGCTCAACGCCGAGCGGTTCACGACGGCCGCTCTCGGCGAAGTCTCCGTCGTGGTCGAGATCGCGGCGGCTCGCCCGCTCGGGGCCGTCACCTCCCCCTCGCACCCGGTCGAGGTGACCCGCCCCTCCCCGACGACGGCCCGCGCCGCGTTCGAGGCCCGGGGGGTCCGCCCCGACCGGGACTTCTTCCTCTACTTCGCGGCCGCCGAGGATCGGGGGGGGCTCCTCCTCGCGACCCATCGCGACGCCGCGGGCGACGGGACGTTCCTCGCGCTCGTCTCGCCCGAGACCGCCGACCTCGCCGGGGACCCCGTCCCGAAGGACGTCGTCTTCGTCCTGGACGTGTCGGGGAGCATGGCGGAGAACGGGAAGATCGGGCAGGCGAAACGGGCGCTGCGCCACTGGCTCGGGCGGCTCAGGCCCGCGGACCGCTTCGGGCTCGTCGCGTTCTCGACGGAGGCAACGCCGTTCCGGCCGGAGCTGGCGCCTGCCGACGAGGCGGCCGTGAAGGCCGCGGGCGAGTTCGTGGAGCGACTCGAGGCCCGCGGTGGCACGGCGATCGAGGAGGCCCTCTCGGCCGCCCTCCGGATGGTCTCGGCCGGCGACCGGCCCGCCTACGTCGTCTTCGCGACGGACGGGAGGCCGACCATCGGCGAGACGGACGCCGATCGGCTCCTCGCGGGGCTGGCGCCCCGCGTCCCCGAGCGCGCGCGCGTCTTCGTCCTCGGGGTCGGGACGGACGTGAACACGCTCCTGCTGGACCGGATGGCGGAGTCGCACCGCGGGGCGCGCGAGTACGTGACGGGAGCGGAGGAGATCGAGGCGAAGGTCTCGGCCTTCTACGACAAGATCGCGTTCCCCGTCATGACCGACCTCCGAGTCGAGGTGGACGGCCTCGAGACGCGCGACGTCCATCCGCGCCGCCTCCCGGACCTCTTCCGCGGCGCCCAGATCTCCGTGCTCGGCCGGTACAAGGGGGAGGGCTCCCACGCCGTC
>JAKEIC010000265.1 GCA_022614695.1 Planctomycetales bacterium
ACTCGATCTCCCCCTCGGGGACGGGCCTCCCGTGCCGGAGGGCCGTCACGGCGCGCGTCGAGACCCGCAGCTCGGGGAGCCCGAGCGAGAGCGACCGGAGCGGCCTCATGCGCCCGGCGACCTCCGCGGGCGGGGCGCTCGTCGCCCAGGCGAGCTCCACCGCGTCCGACTCGCCGAACTCGCCCGCCCTCACGCGCCGGAGCGCCGCGCAGTGGGCGGCGCTCCCGGCGGCGCGGCCGAGGTCGCGGGCGATCGCCCGGACGTAGGTCCCCGCCGAGCACGAGATCCGGAGCCGGGCGTCCGGGGGCTCCCACGCGAGGAGGAGGCACTCCGCGACCTCCACCACCACCGGCGCGATCTCCACGGGCGTCCCCTTCGCCGCCGCGCGGTAGGCGCGGACGCCGCCCCGGGACTTCGCCGAGAAGGCGGGCGGGACCTGGGAGACTTTCCCGACGAACCCCGCGAGGGCGGCCTCGACGGCCGCCCGCTCCGGGACCGGGCCGTCGCGGAGTGGCGTGCCGCGGGGGTCCCCGGTCTCCGTCTCCGTCCCGAACCGGACCGTCGCGAGGTAGGTCTTCCCGGCCGCCGTGAGGAACCGCGAGAGTCGCGCCGCCCTGCCGAGGAGGATCGGGAGCACCCCCGTGGCAAAGGGATCGAGAGTCCCGGCGTGGCCGACCTTCTCGGCGAGCCCGAGCCCCCGGATCTCGATGTCCACTCCTTGGCTCGTCCTGGAGGACGGCTTGTCAATCACGAGCACGCCGTCCATCCCGGCAATTCCCATGGGTGCGGGAGCCGAGTCTATCATGGCCTCGGTTTCGGAGTTGTGATAGGGCCTCGGCCCGTCCTGGTGCTTCGGGTCTCAGGATTCTGTTGTGCGAAATTTCCCCTAAGAAATGCCTTGACAGCCTCTGGAGGTTCGGATAGAGTTCGTATCCGAGGTCGCGCGCCAGACCGGCGCCCCCAGGAGGATCAGGAACCATGGCCACGTACACCCGGAAGCAGCACGAGATCCTGAAGTTCGTGGTGGACTACCAGGCCCGCCACGAGGGGCTCTCGCCCACCCTGGGTGAGATCGCGGAGTACATGGACGTCTCGAAGGTGACGATCTTCGAGCACCTCCGGGCGCTGGAGGCCAAGGGCGCCATCGCGAGCTCGCCGAGGAAGTCGCGCTCCGTGAAGGTGCTGGACAAGGGCTTCGCGCACAGCCCCGGGACCTATCCGCTCCTCGGGCGGATCGCCGCGGGCTCGCCCATCGAGGCCGTCGAGGCCCCCGAGTCGTTCAGCATCACCGAGCTGCTCCCTGCGGGGCAGGGGCTCTACGTCCTGGAGGTGAGGGGCGACTCGATGAAGGACGAGGGCATCCACGACAGGGACTTCGTCTTCGTCCGCCAGGCGGCCCAGGCCCGCGACGGCGACACGGTCGTCGCGGTCATCGGGGAGAACGAGGCCACCCTGAAGAGGTACTACAAGGAGAGCGGGCGCGTGCGCCTCCAGCCCGCCAACGAGACCATGGCGCCGATCTACGTGGATCGGTGCGAGATACGAGGCGTCGTCGTGGGAGTCTTCCGGCGGCTGTAGCCGCGGGGAAGAGGGGAGGTTCCATCATGGTGGATTCGAGGCGGCCCGAGGCGGGGGACAAGGAGCTCGTCGCGAGGAGGAAGGCCCTCGGCGCGACGATCGAGCAGATTGACAAGCGGTTCGGGAAGGGCGCCGTGATGCGCCTGGGCGAGCGCGTCGCCGAGCCGGTGGACGTGATCTCGAGCGGGTCGCTCTCGCTCGACGTGGCGCTCGGGGTGGGAGGCTTCCCGCGCGGGCGCGTGGTGGAGGTGTTCGGGCCAGAGTCGTCCGGCAAGACCACTCTCGCGCTCCACGCCATCGCGAACGCCCAGCGCGGCGGGGGCATCGCCTCCTTCGTGGACGCCGAGCACGCGCTCGACCCGGCCTACGCGAAGAAGCTCGGCGTGAACTTGGACGACCTGCTCGTCTCGCAGCCCGACTCCGGCGAGCAGGCTCTCGAGATCGTGGAGTTGCTCGTCCGGAGCAACGCGGTGGACATCGTCGTCGTGGACTCGGTCGCCGCGCTCGTCCCCAAGAGCGAGCTCGAGGGCGAGATGGGCGAGGCGCACGTGGGTCTGCAGGCGCGGCTCATGTCGCAGGCGCTCCGCAAGCTCACGAGCTGCATCCACAAGTCGAACACCTGCGTCCTCTTCATCAACCAGATCCGCGAGAAGATCGGGGTGATGTTCGGGAACCCCGAGACGACGCCGGGCGGGCGAGCGCTCAAGTTCTACTCCTCGGTGCGCGTGGACATCCGGCGCATCTCGACCATCAAGAAGGGCGAGGAGTCCATCGGGAACCGGACGCGGGCCAAGGTGGTGAAGAACAAGGTGGCCGCGCCCTTCCGCGCGGGCGAGTTCGACATCCTCTACTCCCAGGGGATCTCCTGGGCGGGCGACGTGCTCGACCTCGCGACGCAGCATGGGGTGGTCGCCCGGTCGGGCTCCTGGCTCACGTTCGGGGAGACGAAGCTCGGCCAGGGACGCGAGAACGTCCTCGAGTTCCTGGGCGAGAACCGGGACGTCCTCCGGGCGATCGAGGAGGCGCTCAGGCCAAAGCTCTTCGCCGACAGGCCGGACCTGGCGCCGGCCTCCCCGCGAGCCGGCGACACGCCCGGCCCCGCGCCCGGGGGGAACGGCGCCGGACCGAACCGGATCGCCGCGGTCCCTCCGGACGACAAGCTGGCGAGGGTGAAGAAGTAGCCGACTAGGAAGCGGCCTGGCCGGCCACGACCGCGGCGAAGAAGTCGCGGGCGGGGAAGAAGGAGAAGGCGGGCCCCCGTCCGAAGACGATGCGGTCCCCGGGCGAGAGGGGCACGGGCTGGTGGGGGTCGAGGGGCTTGGCCTCCGAGAAGGTCCCGTTGGTCGAGCCCACGTCCTCGAGGAGGATCGCGCTCCCCTCGATCGAGAAGAAGGCGTGGAACTTCGAGACCGAGTCGTCGGCGATCACGATGTCCATGTTCGGGGCCCGGCCCACCGAGATCATCTTCTCGAAGCCCGAGCCTCCCCTCTTCGTGAGGAACACGACGCGGGCCTCCGGCACGATCTCGAGGTTTCCCGACGACGGGCGTCCGTACGACCGCCCGTCAATCCGCCGCGTGGAGAAGCGCGACCGTCCCCCGGCCGCCGAGAGGGCCGGGGGCAGCTCCCCCTCCGCCCCGGACACGCGGCGCTCGAGGAGCACGGGCTCGGCGTGCAGCTTGAGCCACTCCTCCTCGGAGAGGCTGCCGCCCTCGCGCCAGACCTCGGCGAGCGTGCGGGAGGGGACGACCTTCATGCCGCCTCGTCCCCGAAGGCGATCCCCATGTCCCGGCCGCTCTGGATCACGTCGGAGCCGGCGGGCACCGCCTTCATCCGGGCGACCGCCTCGCGGAGGGGGACGGCGACCACGTCCGGCGGCTGGAGCCCGACCATGACGGAGGTCCGGCCCGCCTCGAGATAGCGAATGGCGGCGGCCCCGAGACGGGTGGCGAGCAGCCGGTCGAACGTCGTGGGCGAGCCGCCCCTTTGGAGGTGACCGAGGGTCAGGGACCGAGCCTCCTTGCCCGTCTCCCGCGCCAGCTCCGAAGCGAGCCAGTCGCCGATCCCGCCGAGACGCACCTCCCGCCCGGCCTCGGCGGGCCCCCGGGTCCTCTCGCCCCCCCCGACCGCCCGCGCCCCCTCGGCGGCCACGATGATCGAGAAGCCCCGCCCGCGCCTCTCGCGCTCCAGCACCTTGCGCGCCACGGCCTCGACCCGGAACGGGATCTCCGGGATCAGGATCGCGTCGGCTCCGCCGGCGATCCCGGAGTGGAGCGCGATCCAGCCCGCGTGGCGTCCCATCACCTCGACGACCATCACGCGCCGGTGGCTCTCCGCGGTCGGGTGCAGCTTGTCGAGGGCGTCCGTGGCGGTCGAGACCGCCGTGTCGAACCCGAACGTGACCACGGTCCCGGAGAGGTCGTTGTCTATCGTCTTCGGGAGCCCGACGACGCGGAGGCCCCGGCGCCCGAGCGCCTCGGCAATCCGCAGCGTCCCGTCGCCCCCGATCGCCACGACCGCGTCGAGCCCGAGGCGCCGGGCGCGCTCGACGACCCGGTCGCCCCGGTCCTCGAGGATGGTCCCGCCGCCGCGCCGGACGGGGACCTGCAGGGGGTTGAGCCGGTTGGTCGTCCCGAGGATCGTGCCCCCGAGGTGCGCGATCCCTCGCACCTGGCCGGCCCCGAGAGGACGGAGCCGCACCCCATCCAGGAGCCCGCCGAACCCGTCCGGGATCCCCTGGACCGACCAGCCGCGGCCGATCGCCGCGAGCGTCGCCGCCCGGATGGCGGCGTTGAGTCCCGGGCAGTCCCCACCTCCCGTGAGGATCCCGATCTTGCGGAGGCGGAGTCTCGGGGGGCGTGGCACGAGTCGGGTCCCGGGGGCCCTGGGCGGGGAAGGGGCATTCTATCCGGCATTTGCGCGACGCGGCTATAATCTCGCCGGAACCGCCGCCTTCTGGGCGCGCGGGCGGAGACGGTGCATCCGGAGACCTCCCGGTCTCCGGGGGTGTCTTTTCGTCCACGTCGCCCGGGGCGGACACCGCCATGGCCTCCGTCAGCGATCTCAACATCCTCGACCTCGGCTCGATCTTCAAGAGCATCGCCGACAACCGCCGGACCGGGACGCTGCGGGTCCGAAAGGGTCCCGACGAGAAGGCCGTCTACTTCCGCGCCGGTCAGGTCCAGATGGTCTACACGCCCGTGAAGACCACCTTCCTTGGCGAGGCGCTCCTCAGGACCGGGCTCCTCGACGAGACCACCCTCGAGCGCGCGATGATCAAGCAGAAGGCCTCGGGGGAGAAGCTCGGCACGATCCTCGTGAAGCTCGGGAAGATCACGGAGGAGGACCTCGTCCGGACCCTCCAGGGCCAGATCACCGAGGAGGTCTGCGAGCTGTTCACGTGGCGCGACATCCACTGCGAGTTCGCGGTGGAGCCCCCTCCCGCGCACCTCTTCGACCCCGACCCGATCACGGATAAGGTCTCGCTCAACGCCCAGGCTCTCATGGTGGAGGCGGCGCGCCGGCTCGACGAGTGGGAGGCGATCCGCAAGACCCTGCCCTCGTTCCGGGACGTCCCGGCCGTCGTGAAGCCCCCGCTCGCCGCCCCCGGCAGCCCGCAGGCCGAGCTCGTCGCCTGCGTGGACGGCGTCCGCGACATCGAGGAGGTGCTGGCGAAGGTCCGCCTCTCGAAGTTCGTCGCGCTGAAGGCGCTCCGGGCCCTCTTCGAGCAGGGGGCGATCCGGGTGAAGGCGCCGAAGGAGCTGCTCGACACCGCGAGGCTCCTCCAGGAGAGCAAGCGCGAGGAGACCCGCTCCACCGGGGTCGGGAAGCTCATCAAGCTCTACGAGCGCGCCGAGGAGCTGGGGGTCCGGAACCCCCAGGTGAGCCTCTGGCTCGCCAAGGCCTACGAGCAGACCAAGCAGAAGAAGCAGTCCGTCACCCGCTACCTGCAGCTGGGGCGCGACTCGTTCGAGAAGGGGAACCTGGACGAGGC
Source organism: Planctomycetales bacterium (assembly GCA_022614695.1). Classification (GTDB taxonomy): domain Bacteria; phylum Planctomycetota; class JAKEIC01; order JAKEIC01; family JAKEIC01; genus JAKEIC01. The sequence continues at coordinate 5,572 of JAKEIC010000265.1, forward strand.
CGTGAAGCTCTACCGGAGGATCCTGGACCTCAACCCGGAGGACTTCGCGACGCACGAGAAGCTGATTGACGCGCTCATGAAGAAGGGGGACGCGGACGCCGCCGCGAACGAGACGCGCACGCTGGCCGGAAACCTGAGGAAGGGCGGCCGCGTGGCCGACGCCCTCCAGGCGGCCCGCCGCGTGGCCGGCCAGCTCGCCGGCAAGGCGCCCCTCCTCGAGCTGGTGGCCGAGCTCTGCTTCGACTCGGGCGACCACATCCAGGCGCTGATCGAGTACGAGGGCGTGGCCCAGGCGCTCACCGACTCGAGCGACCTGGCGGGAGCCGTCCGCATCTACGAGCGGATGCTGGAGATCGACCGCGAGAATATAGACGCGCACTTCCGCCTCGCCGGGGCGCTCACGCAGCTCGGACGCACCGACGAGGCCGTCCGGCAGTACAAGGGCCTCGCCGACCTCCTCTCCTCCTCGGGAGTCCTCCAGAACTCGGTCAACTGGCAGTTCCTCATCAACGTCTACGAGCAGATCGTCTCGATCGAGCCGAACAACCCGATGGCGCGCGAGTGGCTCGCCGACGCCTACATCGCGAAGAAGGAGCGCGACAAGGCGATCGCCCACCTGAACGAGCTGGTGCGGATCCACGACGAGAAGCACGAGATGCCCGCGCTCGTGGCGGCCCTGCGCAGGGTCGTGGAGCTCGGCCCCGACTACTTCCGTGCGCGACGGAGGCTCGCCTCGGCGCTCGCCGACCTCGGCGACCGGGGCGGCGCCGTGCGGGAGCTGCGGGCGTTCGGGGAGACGGCCCGATCCCGCGGCGAGGCGGAGATCGCCCGTGGGGCCCTCCTCGACGCGGTAGCGCTGGACCCCTGGGATGTGGACGTCCACCGACTCCTCGGCGAGATCCACGCCGACCGGGGCGAGCGGGGCCCCGCGGCCGCCAAGTTCCGTGAGCTGGCGCACCTCTGCCGCGCGGCGCTCCGGCCGGCCGACGCGGCGACGTGGTTCCGGCGGGCCGCCGAGACCGACCCCGGCGACCCGACGAGCTTCGGCGAGGCCGGGGAGCTCCTCGCGTCGGGCGGAGACGGCTCGCGCGCGGCGGAAGCCTACCGGCTCCAGGCCGAGAGGGCCCTCAGCCTCGACAACGTCGGCGACGCGCGCCGGGCCGTGGACCGGGCCGCGGCGCTCGCCCCGGACGACCCGGGGTTGCCGAGGCTGCGGGCCCGCCTGAACGGCGGGGCCCGGTAGGACTCTTGGACTGGGTGGCCGACGCCCGGGGAGATGTCCACCGCCTCGAGGACCGGGGGGCGGTCTTGGCCCTGGTCTCGCTCCGGGAGACGAAGGCCCCGAAGAACCGCTGGCGCGTGAAGAGCTGCGTCTCGTTCCTCTACTTCGGCGCGGCGCGGCAGCGGAGCCTCGAGCGCTCGCGCAAGCAGTGGGTCGTGAAGACCCGCCGGTTCCCCGACCGCGCGGCCGCCGAGGCGCACGCCGGCCGGAAGCGGGAGGAGATCCTGCGGTTCGTCCGGGCCCGGGAGAAGGCGACGGCGGGGAAGTAGGCTCTAGCGCCGCATGCCGGCGGCGCGGGCCTCCGAGGCGATCCTCTCGAGGTCCGCACGGCCGGGCCAGCCCGCAGGCGCGGAGTCGAGCCCATGGCGGGCGTCCTCGGCGGCCCCCTCGGGGTCGCCGGCGTCCATGCGCGCGGACGCCCGCGAGAGCCGGCCGAAGGGGTCGTCCGGCTCGAGCCGGATGGCCTCGTCGAGGTCGGCGAGCGCCGCCGCGAGGTCCCGGGTCTGCAGGCGGACGAGCCCGCGGGAGAGGTAGGCCGCCGCGTAGCGGGAGTCGAGGCGGAGGGCGGCGTCCAGGTCCGCGATCGCCCCGGCCATGTCCCCGTGCTTCTCGCGTGCGAGCGCCCGGTTGTAGAGGGTCTCCTTCGAGCGCGGGGCGAGTCGCAGCGCCTCGTCGAAGTCGGGGATCGCTCCGGCGAAGTCCCCGCGGTCCACCTTGAGTGACCCCCGGCCGATCCAGGCGTTCGCGAGGTCGGGCCCGAGCGCGACGGCCCGGTCGCTGTCTGCGAGCGCACCGTCGAGGTCCCCCGCGCCCCGCCGGACCGACGCCCGGTCCGAGTAGATCTCGGCGCGGCCCGGCGCGATGCGGAGCGCCTCGGCGAACGACTCGAGCGCGCCCGCCACGTCCCCGAGACTCGCACGCAGGATGGCCCGGTTGTGGTGGGCGAACGAGAACTCGGGGGCGAGCCGGAGGGCGGCCTCGACGTCCTCGAGCGCCCCCCGCGCGTCCCCGAGGCGGTGCCGCAGGTAGCCCCGGTTGCTCAGGGCCCAGGCGAAGCGCGGCCCCTTCGCGAGCCCCTCGTCGTAAGCCCGGAGCGCGGCGGACGGATCCCCGGCCGGATCCGCCCCCTCGACGCCGGCGACGAGCAGGCTCGCCTCCCATCCCCCGAGCCCCTTCAGGTGGTTGCGCGCCCCCGCCCAGTCGTTCCGCCCGATCGCGATCGCGGCGCGGGCCAGGCGTCCCTCGCGCGAGTCGGTGGCCGCGAGAGGCCCGAGGAGGGGGAGCGCCGGCTCGAGTTCGGGGCCTTCCGCGCGGAGCTGGAACCAGAGCTCCAGCCCCGCGTAGAGCCTCGCGGCGGGTCCGTGGGGCGAGCGCTCCCCGATCCGGCCCCACTCCTCGCGCGCCGCCTCTCCCCGTCCGAC
>JAKEIC010000266.1 GCA_022614695.1 Planctomycetales bacterium
GCCAGCCCTTCCCCTCGAAGTTCGCCTCGCCCCCGGCGAAGTCCACCCGGGACCCGTCCTCGGTGAGGACGAGCGCCGAGACGGCCGCGACGCCGGGAGCGGCGGAGGCCTCGACGAGGCGCCGCAGGGCGTCCGAGGCGAGCCGGGCGTCGTCGTTCAGGAAAAGGACGAGGTCGCCGCGCGCCGACGCGGCCGCGCGGCTGTTCGGCCCGGCGAACCCGAGGTTCGTCGCGTTCCGAACGAGGCGGACCTCGGGGAACTCCCGCGCGACGCGGTCGGCAGTCCCGTCGCGGGAGCCGTTGTCCACGACGACGGTCTCGAGCCGCTCCCGGGGCCAGTCGAGGGCGCGCAGCGAGAGGAGGCACTCGCGGAGGCGGGGCCAGCCCTCGAGGGTCAGGATGACGATGGAGACGAGGGAGTCGGGCGGGGCCGGCTCGGGCCGCGCGGGACCGGGAACGGGAACGGGAACGGGAACGGGCATGCCCCGGATCAGCCCCGGGATCCCGAACGCCTCCTGGATCGCCGCCGCCGCCCGGTCCGACTCCGGGGCGAGGCCGTGGAGGCGGAGCGGCTCCCCGAAGAGCGCGAAGAGCTCCCGATCGGCGACGCGCCGCCTCGCCTGGAGGTCGGCGCGGCGCTGGAGGAGCCGGGGGAGGGCCTCGGCGTAGAGGTCCATCGCGACGGCGCCGGAGAGGGCGACGCGGGGGACCGCGAGCCGGCCCGGGTCCGTGGCGCCGAACGCGAAGGACTCGGCCAGGGGCGCTCCGGTGGCCGCCGTCCGCGCGGCGAGCGAAAGGAGCGCCGCCGGCAGCGCCCGTGCGAGGGTCGCCTCCTCGTAGTTCTTCGTGATCGTCGCGAGGGCGTTCCGCTCGTAGAGGACGAGTCGCTGCGAGAGGGCGAGGCCGGACGACGTGGACCGGGCCCGGTGGCGCGCGACGGCTCCCGGCGCGAGGACGACGGCGTGGCCGAGCAGGTTCAGCCGCCATCCGAGGTCCACGTCCTCGAAGTAGGCCACGTAGTCGGGGTCGAAGCCGCCCGACGAGAGGAAGGCTTCCCGGCGCACGGCCAGGGCCGCCCCGCACGCGAAGAGGAGCCGCCGCCCCTCGACGTGCCCGCCCGGGTCCGGGAGCCCCTCGCCCGGGTGCCAGCCGTGACCGGCGTAGTTCAGGACCCCGCCCGCGAAGTCGAGGAGGCGACCGGTCTCGTCGAGGATCCGGGCCGCCACACACGCGGCCCCGGTCCCCTCGCCCACGCGGAGGAGTTCCCCGACGAGCCCGGGCTCCGCCCGCGCGTCGTCGTTCAGGAGCACGAGCCATTCGCCCGTCGCCGCGGCGGCTGCCTGGTTTACCGCCCCGGCGAATCCCCGGTTCTCCGCGTTCCGGAGGAGTTGCGCCTCCGGAAAATCGCGGGCGACGAGGTCGGGCGTCCCGTCACGGGAGCCGTTGTCCACGACGAGGACCTCGTCCGGCCCCCGCCCCTGCGAGCGGAGCGACTCGAGCGCCCCGGCCACGCGCTCGCGGCCGTTCCAGGTGACGAGGATCGCGGAGACCGTCGCCGGCACGCCGGCGGATTATAGGCTTGACCCTCGGGAGGGGACGCCGGACGATCCGGAGCCATGGGCGCCACGCGGGACCGGCTGATCGAGCTTCTGAAGCGCCGCGGGGAGGCGAGCGCGCGGGAGCTCTCGCGCGAGGTCGGGGTGACCCCGCCCGCCGCGCGGCAGCACCTCGTCGCGATGCAGAGGGACGGCCTGGTCTCGGTGCGGGTGGTGAAGCGCCCCGTCGGTAGGCCGGTCGGGCTCTACCGGCTCACGCCGGCGGCCGAGCCGCACTTCGCGACGGCCTACGGGCCCCTGGCACTCGGCCTCCTGCGCGCCTCGTCACGGTCCCGCGGGCCCCGCGAGGTGGCGCGGCTCCTCTCGGCCTGGAGGGAAGGGCTCCTGCGCGCGTACAGGAAGAGGCTCCGGGGGCGAAACCGCGTCGAGGATCTCCGGGAGCTCGCCCGGATCCGGGACGCGGAGGGCTATGAGTGCGAGGTCGCCGGCGACATGCTCGTCGAGCACCACTGCCCGATCGCGGCGGTGGCGCGGGAATTCCCGGAGGTCTGCCGCCAGGAGCAGCTCCTCTTCGAGGCCGCCCTCGGGCGGAAGCTCCGCCGGATCGAGCACCTAGTCTCCGGCGGCGAGCGGTGTCGCTACGCACCGGCCGGGGCCGTCGTCCCACGCCGCCGCCGCGCGAGGAGGCGGGCGGCGCCGCGCCGCGCGGCCCGCCGCCGGCGCCGACGCTAGTCCTCCAACACGTTCCGGTCCGTGACGTCGGTGAGGTCGCGCGGCCCGAGCCGCAAGCCCGTGGGGCCCACGCCCTCCGGCCGGAGCGGCTCCCCGTTGCGGCGGGCGTCTCCGTGGGCCTCCTCCCGGATCTTGCGCACCACGATCTCCTCGGACTTCCTCCGCCGCCGCCACTGGCGCCGCCAGGTGTCCCCGGCCTCGAGCGCCGCGGCGTAGACGGGGTCTCGCCCCTCGGGGACCGGGGAGCCCGAAGCCGAGGCGACCAGCGGGAAGTCGTGGAGGAACCGGAGGGCGCCGAGGAGAGCCTCGGCCTCGATCTCGGGGAGGTCGTCCTCCGGGACCGCGTGGCGTCGGGCGATCTCCCCCGCGGCCGCTCGCGCGGCGGTCAGTGCCCGGGCCTCCGCCCTGTAATCGGCCTCGTTCACGGCCCGACACCTATTCATTAGCTCAGACGGGGCTGGGAGTCCAGAACTTTCCGGCCCCGGTCCCAGTGGTGAGCGACTCTAGTCCTCGGGCCGCGGCGCGGCCCGAGGACTTGTCAGTCGAACCACCCGCGTGGCCGGGGGGCGACGATCGGGCAGAATGCCCCCCGTGCGCTGTCCTCTCTGCGGCGAGGGCCCGATGCGCCCCCTCTACGATCGGCTCGAGGACGGGATCGGACTGGACCGGTGCCTCGGCTGCGGGCTCCGGACCGTCCGGCCCTTCCCGACGGCAGCGGCCGTCGCGGCGCTCTACACGGCGGAGTACTTCCGGAGCCCGCAGACCCAGCGGCTCGGGTACGAGGACTACGGCGCGCTCCGCCCCGCGCTCGAGGCCACATTCCGGCGGAACCTCCTCGTGCTCCGGCGCCATGCCCCCCGGGGGCGCCTCCTCGACGTCGGCTGCGCCGAGGGCACGTTCCTCGTGGTCGCCCGGGAGGCCGGGTATGACGTGGCCGGCGTCGAGATCTCGGCGGAGGCGGCGGCGCGGGCGCGCTCCGTCTCGGGGGCGCCGGTCCACGCGGGGACCCTGGCGGACCTCCCGCGCCCCCACCATCCCTACGACGCCGCGACGCTCTGGGACGTGCTCGAGCACACGACCGACCCGGGCGACGTCCTCGCGCGGACCGCGGGCGTGCTCCGGCCCGGCGGGATCCTCGCGCTCACCGTCCCGGACCCGGACGGGCTCGCCGGCCGCGCGATGGGTCGCTGGTGGTTCGGCTATGCGAAGGTGCGCGAGCATCCCGTGTTCTTCCGTCGGGCGACCCTCCGGTCGGCCCTCCGGCGGGCGGGCTTCGAGGTGCGGACGCAGCGGGGCCACCCCTACACGGTGCCTGCCGGTTGGCTCCTCGGTCGCGCCAGCCGCTACGCGGGCGGGCTCGCGAGGATGGCGGCCGGCGCGGCGACCGCGGCGGGCCTCGGGCGGACCCTCGTCCCCTTCCCGTTCGTGAACCAGCTCGTGATCGCGGAGCGACGCCTGCCTGCGTGAGTGGTATCATTCCTCTCCTCCTGTCCCAGGCGAGGGACAGGCGCGCGGGGCGGACGTGCCAGGCCATGCCGCAACGTGCAGCGCTCTCATGTGTTGGGACGGGGGTCCCGGGTGTGCAGGGTGGCATGGGGTTTGTTAGTCCTACGTTCTCAAGCAAGTAGGAGGTGCCCGATGGCCATTCTCGGAAGGAGCGCTGCCCTCTTCGCGGCCCTTCTCTCCCTGGCTCCCCTCGCGCGCTCCCAGGACAAGCCGTTCAAGCCGTTCACCGAGGAGGTCAACGTCCGGTGCCCGAACTGCGCCTACGACGAGGCGAAGGGCCGGTCCGCCGACAAGCCGCAGCCCCGCGCTCCGGTGGACTTCCCCGCGGGCTCCACGTGCCCCGTCTGCACGGGGTCGGGACTGATGGCGACCCGCGTGGACTGGACCGGGGGCTTCTACTACGCGCAGGGGTTCGGGGTGCCGCCGAGGGACGTCCTGGACCGATACCGCTCGGCGGCCGCCGGCGAGAAGGAGAAGGTGCTTGCCCAGGCCCGGATGCTCTCCAAGCGCGCGGCGGAGCTGGACGCGTGGCGGAACGCCGTGCGGCTGGCCGCGCGCGTGCGGCTCGACGGGGAGCGGCGCGTGGGCGACGCGACGCAGAAGCTCACCGCCGAGATCGTCGGGATGGAGACCCTCGGGGGCGAGTGGGTGACGAACGCGGCGACGCCGTTCTTCCGGATCCAGGTGAAGGTCCCCCTCTGGGGCGTCAAGGGAGTCGTGGCGACCCTGCTCGAGGAGAGTCGGGAGGCCGCGAAGAGGATGCGCGCCACCCGCAAGCCCTTCGACTGGCGCGGGGCCCCAGGGAGTGAGAAGCCGGCCGGGGGCGAGAAGCCTCCGGAGCCGCCCGCCGAGAAGCCGCCCGAGCCGCCGACCCCGCCAGCGCCGGGCGAGTCGAAGCCGCCGGGAGGCGGGGAGCCTCCGCGCGCCCCCCCGTCCCCGACGACGGGGGCCCCGCTCACGCCCGAGCCTCCCACCGAGCCGGCCCCGCCCACCCCTCCGCCCTCTCCGGCCGACTCGGCAGGCTCGGTCTCGAACGAGAAGCCGGCGAGCGAGGTGACCGGCGTCATCATTGACGCCCGCGGGATCTCGAAGGAGAAGGGACCGGTGAACCCGGCGCTCTTCCCGAAGATCGAGGTGGCCGACGGCCAGGGGGGGTTCCAGGTCGTCCACGACGTCTCCGACGCCGACGCGAAGGCGGCGGCCGAGAAGGGGGTGATCTCCTACGTCTCGTCGGACACGCCGTTCGAGAGGATCTCGGCGATCTTCCGGGCGAAGGGGTGGATCGTGGCCCGGCTCGAGCCTGCGGAGTCGGAGCCGGTCGCCGGCCCGGGGCCCCTCCTCTTCCCCCAGGCGAAGCGCGTCCCCGCCGGGGGCGCGGGGGAGAAGAAGACCTACACGTTCAAGTTGAAGGCGCAGGACATGGAGGGGGCGGAGCGGGTGAACGTGCTCGTCACCGCCGCCGACGCCAAGGCGATCCGGGAGACCGACCAGGCGACCGGGGTGCTCAAGAACTGCAAGATCGTCGTGATCGCCGGCGGCGACATCGCGGGGAAGCGGGGCGAGGTCCCCTCGGAGACCCGCACGCGGTAGCCGGCGCATCTTCCCGCGGGCCGGGCCGGCGCGAATAATGCGCGGCCACGCCCGTGAGCCCGCCGCCCAAGGCCCCGATCGCGTTCACCCCTTCGGCACTCCGCCGGGCGGGCCTCGCGCCGGCGCCGCTCTGGAGGCGGGCGCTGCTGGTCGCCGTCGGGCCGCTCCTCGTCACCGGGGTCGTCGCCGGGGCCCGCGCGACGGGAGTCCTTGAGGGGGTCGAGCTCAAGACCTACGACCTGCGCTTCCGGGTCCGGAACGCCCTCCGTGGCCCGCCGCCGGCGCCCCCGGAGTCCCTGATCGTGAAGGTGGACGATGACCTGTTTGACAAGCTCGAGATCCGGGAGAGCCTCGAGCTGCGGAAGTACTTCTCGATGCTCCTGCAGATGCTCTTCACCGAGGAGGGCCCCCGGGCCCGGGTGGCCGTCTTCGACTACTGGCTCGCGCAGGTGATCACCCCCAACGCCGAGTCCGATGAGGTCTCGGCGAGGGTCCGTCCGTACCTGGATCTCGATCGCTCGCAGGAGGAGACTAATCCTCTCGCCTCGGGCGCCGACCTCTTCGTCGCGCTCGGGTGCCTCGACGCCGAGACCCTCGGGGCCCTGCGAGCGAGCGAGAACCCCAAGGAGAGGCGGCTCCTCGAGGCGATCGAGGAGCGCGGGAAACGCGTCGCGGAGCGCATGGCAGAGCGGGATCCGGTCTTCGCCCCCCACGGGATCTCGAACGCGAAGAGGCGGCTCCTCTACGTGAAGGCCGTGAAGGACATCGAGCAGGACCTCGCCCTGGCCCTCCTGATCCTCGATCGCCCGGTCGTCGTGGCGCGGTTCGTGGACCCGGATGGCGGTTGGCGGGAGCCCGACCCGCTCTTCGCGACGGCCGCGACCGCGATCGGGACGATCCAGGCTCTGAAGGACCGCGACGGGGTACTACGGCGAGTTCCCCCCATCGCGGTTATGAACGTCCGGACCGGCGAGTGGACGCTCCCCCTCGGGCTCACGGCCGGCGTCGTCTACGAGGGGATCCCGCCCGATCAGGTGGCGCCGCTCCGCATCGGCCGGCACGTCCTCCCGAACCAGGAGTACCACCGCCCGAATTTCCTGGGACCCCCGCAGACGGTGAAGACGGAGTCGCTCTTGCGGGCGCTCCGCGCGTTCCCGGGGGCCCCGGAGGAGCTGATGTCGAAGCTCAAGGACGAGAAGATCCCGCCGCTCCTCCCGGAGGAGTACCAGGATCGGGCCGTGTTCGTGGGCGACCTCTCGCTCACGGGGCAGGACTTCGTGATCGCCCCGTTCGCGCGCTACGGGACCGCTCGAGGCGCGGGCGGCGGCGCGGAGGAGGCGTCGCTCGGCGAGATGCCCGGGGTCGAGGTCCACGCGACCGCGCTCGACTCGCTCCTGCGCGACCGGTTCCTCGAGGTGTCGTCGGGCGGCGCCGTCGTCCTCACCCTCGTGGTCGCGGCCCTCGCGGGCGCCATCTTCTATCTCCCGAGACTCGGCTTCTTCTGGCCGACCCTGCTGCTCCTCCTCTTCATCGGGGTCCTCCTCGTCGCGAGCTACGGCCTCTTCCTCCGCGGCTACTCCCTCGACGTCTGGCCGGCGATGAGTTCCCTGGGGCTCAACTTCGCTTTCGGGATGACGGTCCTCGGGTTCCTCGAGTCCCGCAAGCGCGCCGAGGTGACGCAGGTCTTCGGGCAATACCTCGCGCCCGAGGTCGTGAAGCGGATCGTCGCGGGCGAGCTCTCGGTGGACCTCGGAGGCCACACGAAGGACCTCACCGTCCTCTTCTCCGACATCCGCGGCTTCACGAAGCTCGCCGAGAGCCTCCCGGCGAGCGAGGTGTCGGACCTCCTCCAGACCTACTTCTCGGAGATGACCAAGGTCATCCAGGAGCGGCGCGGGACGCTCGACAAGTTCATCGGCGACGCGATCATGGCCTTCTGGGGCGACCCGGAGGAGCAGCCCGACCACGCGGTGCGGGCCGCCGAGACGGTCCTCGACATGGTGGTCGCGCTCGAGAAGCTGCAGGACCGCGACCCGCGGTCCGCGATGAAGATGCTCCGGACCGGGTTCGGCCTCAACACCGGCGAGGTGATCGTCGGGAACCTCGGCTCTCCCGACCGCAAGAGCTACACCGTGATCGGGGACGTCGTGAACATTGCGTCGCGGCTCGAGGGGATGAACAAGGAGTACGGGACCCGGATCATCGCCGGCGAGGCGACCGCCGCGAAGCTCGGGCCCCAGTTCGTGCTGCGGGAGCTCGACTGGCTCCGGGCCGTCGGCAAGACCAAGCCGACGACGGTCTACGAGGTCCTGGGGCGCCCGGGGCAGGTGCCCGAGAAGCGGCTCGCCGCCGCGGCCGCCTACGCGAAGGGCCTCGCCGCCTGGCGGAAGGGCGACTTCGCCGAGGCCGACAAGCAGTTCGTCTCGGCGCTCGGGGCCGACCCGACCGACGGCCCTTCGGCCACCTTCCGCGCCCGCTGCGCCGACTACCTGATCCACGCTCCGGAGGGCGCCTGGGACGGCGTCTTCGTCCCGACGCACAAGTAGGGGTTCCCCCGTGCCCGAGACCACGCGAGATACGCCGCCCCCCGGGGCAAGCCAGACCCCGCGCCATCCCCTGGACCTGCGCTTCCCTGCCGGGGTCGCGTACGTCCTCTTCCTCCTGATCGTGGTGTCGCCCGCGGTCGAGCTCTGGTTCGACCTCGGTGCAGGGGCCGCCCGGGGTTGGACGTTCGTCGCGGGCGGTCTACTCGCCGCGACGCTTCTGGCCGCAGTCGCGGGTTTCCGCGCCGTCCGAGCGGAACTCGCAACGGCGCCCCGTGCCGAGGCCGAGGCTGGGGAGGACCCGAGGGCAGCGACCCTCGCGGCCGTCTGCGCCTGGATCGCGTGCCCCGTGGGGCTCATTTGGTCACTCAGCGGGGGCGCGAACGCCGCTTGGGAGCTCTTCGAGGGCCCCGCATACCCCTGGCACTCACGCGCCTTCCTCCCCTTGCGCCTCATCGAGGCGTTGGGCGGTGCCGTCGTCCTCGGCGCCGGGGTCGTGCTCCTGTTCAGCCTCGGCCGCTCACGGAGTCGGATCCGGCCCGCGCTCGCCGTAGCGGCCGGCGGATTCGCCCTCCTCGCGGCAAGCTACGCAGCCATGTCGGTGGTGGATGAACTCCGTTGGGCGGAATTGCCGGCCTCTGTCCCGGTATTGAGGCCGCTTCTCGGCTTCCTGAACCCGATGAGCGTCGCGATCGTTCCCGCGGGCCTCGCGGCGCTCTGCTTCGGCGCGCGGCGGCTACACGCGCCTCAGGGGGAGGCCGGCGACTCGGAGCCCGCTACCTCGCCTTGAGCGTCGCCGTCGCCACGTCCCAGTCGAGGCGGGCCCGCTCGCGGTTCCACCAGGCGGCGAGCGACTTCGCCTCGTCGCGGAACCGGAGGGAGTCGGCGGCGCGGGCGTCGGCGTCCTTCCCGTCCCGGCGGGTCCACGGGCGGGCGGGAGGCTCGATCCCCCGGAGGCCGTCCACCAGCGCGAGGAGCACCGGCCCCTCGCGGTAGGGGCCCTCGGGGTCGGCGGCGGCGGCGATCAGCCACTCGTTCACGAGGCGCCCCAGGGCGCCGTCCTTCCCGAGCCGGCCCACGAGGGCCTTTCGCCCCCCAGCGCCCGCGTCGCGGAGGCCCTCGAGCGCGGCGAGCGGCGGGTGGAGCCGGCGCCGGACCACCTCCGCGTAGAGGGCGGCGAGGAACCGGTCCCGCGCGGCCGAATCGGGGAAGGCCGGGAGCCCGCGCAGGAGCGCCGGGACCGGGTCCCCGCGCGCATCGCGGATCTTCGGGAAGTCGAGGGTCCCGCGGAGCGCCGCGATCATCGCGTCGAGGAGGGCCGGGTCGCGGCTCCCGAGGACCTCGTCCATCTTGGGGAAGACCGCCCGGACCGCCTCGGCCCCCTCGAAGACGAGCGGCTCGCGCGGGGCGGGGGGCGGGAGATCCTCGACGGGCGTCTCCCCGCCCTTCCCGACCTCCGACCGCCGGCGCGCGAGGCTCCGGCGCCAGGCCTCGGCGTCCAGCGCGAAGTCGGCCCCTCCCGAGACGAGCGTGAGGCCCCGCCAGGCGAAGTGGCGCACCTCGAGGTCAGCCCGCGCGCCGGCCTCGCCGGGCACGGGCCGCCCGAGGAGCCTCGGCTCGCCGGCGCGGACGAAGGTCCGGTCCGAGAGCAGCTCCAGGAGCCGCCCCCCCAGGCGGAGCGCCTCGCCCCGGCCGGCCGCGAGCGCGCCCCGGGCACGCACCCGCGGCGAGAGGTCGTAGAGGTCCCCGCGGAGCCTCTCCGCGAGGTAGTCCTTCTGCCCGAGCCGCCGCAGGGCCTCGGCCAGGTCGGGGACGAGCGCGAGCGAGTCGGCGGGCTCCGACTCGAGCGCCTCCCGGAGCCCGCCCACGACCCGCGCGTCCGCCAGCCCGATCGCGGCCAGCGCGTCGGCCGCCGCCGCGCGGAGCGAGGGCGCCGTCTCGTCGCGCAGCACCGCGAGGAGGTCCGGGAGGGCATCCGCAGCCTTCATCTGCCCGAGGGTCCGCGCCGCCTCGCGCCGGTGCTCGGTCGAGCGGAGCGGGTCGGTCAGTATCGCCCGCTCCTTCCGGCTCTTCTCCGTGCTCGCCGAGACGCCGGCGGCGGAGGCGCCCGGAGGCGCCGCGCCCTCCGGCACCTCGGGGCTCGGGACATCGCCCGGGCGGTCGGCCTCCCCCGGACGGTCGGCCGGCCGGGCGGGCGTGCCGGGCTCCCGGATCGCCCCCGGTCGGGCGTCGCCCGTCGCGGGAGCCGGCGGGCCGGGCGGCGCGTCCCCGCGGCCCTTCGGCGGGTCGGGGATACGCGGCGCCTCGGGCTGGACGGCGGGCGGAGCCGCGCCCTCCGGCACGCCCGGGCCGACAGGCTGCTCGGGCCTCTCCTCCTCGGGGCCCCCTCCGGCCGGCGGCCGGATCGCCCGCGGCTCGACCTGGGTTCCCCCCGACTTCGGGGCCAGGGGCCCTGCCGGGTCCGGCGCCCGCGGCATCTTCGGGGTCACGGGCTCGGGGGCCGGCTTCACGTCTCCGATGGGCGCGCTCTGGACCACGGAGGTACGGATCCGGATCGGGCCCTGGGGGGTCATCTGCAGGATCTCGCCCGGGGCGAGGGGACCGTCGGCGGGGGCGGCCGGTGCGGCCGGGCCGGGCTCCCTCGGGGCGGCCGGTAGGGGGGGAGGGACCGCCGGGCCGTTCCCCGTTGGCCCCGGCGGCTCGGGCGTCCCGCCGGCCGGCGCCGCGCCGTCCCCGGACGCGCCTGCTGGGGCGCGGGGGGCGTCGCCGCGCCGCAGCAGGACGAACGCGACCGCGGCCAGCACGGCCGTGGCCGCCAGCGGCGAGAAGAGCCCCCGGGCACCCAGGCGCGGGAGAGGCGAGGCCATGGCCTCGCGGCACCCGTCGCACGCCGCCAGGTGGGCCTCCGCGGCGGCCTTCTCCTCGGGGGAGAGGGTCCCCGCCCGCACGGCGTCCATCCGCCCGCGCAGCTCCTGGCAGGTCACGGGTCCCCTTTCCTTGGACGCGCGATCGCGATCCGAGTTTGGAGGATTCTAGGGCGTCGCGGGTTCGTCCGCCATGTCCTCCGACTCCTCCGTCCTCGCCGTCCCCCGGACCCGGAGGACCGCGCGGGCGGTCGCGCCGACGCCGACCCATGCCGCCCCGGCCGCGAGCAGCGCCTCGGCGCATGCGGACGCCGTCGCGCCCGTCGTGAGCACGTCGTCCACGAGGAGGAGGCGCAGGCCGGCGACCGCGGACTTCCGCCGGACCCGGAACGCCCCGGCCACGTTCCGGAGCCGCTCCCCGGCCTCGAGCCCGGCCTGGGGCGCCGTCCGGCGCACGCGCACGAGGGAGCCGTGCGCGACGGGGACCCCGAGCGCTCCCCCGGCCGCCTCCGCGACCCTCTCCGCCTGGTCGTAGCCGCGCCTGAGCCGGGTCCATCGGTGGAGGGGCACCGGGACGAGGGCGTCCAAGGCGGGCGCCGGGGGCAGGGCGAGGGCCTCGGCCAGGAGCCGACCCAGCGGCTCGCAGGCGGCCGGTTCGCGCGCGTACTTCGCGGCCAGCACGAGGGCGCGCACCGGCCCCGCGTACCGGGCCGCCGCACGCGCGAGCCGGTAGGCCGGCCTCTCGGAAGGGCACCCGTCGCAGGGGGCACGCACCGGGAGGAACGCCCCGAGAGGGCTCCCGCACCAGGCGCAGGTGGGTGGCTGGATCCGGGGGACCCCCTCGGCGCACGGGTCGCAGAGGTGAGGCCCCTCCTCCTCGCGCAGGTCCCGTCCGCAGGCGAGGCACCGCGGGGGCCAGGCCAGGTCGGCGAAGCCGCGCGCGGAGGAGGCGAAGCCGCGCGCGGCCGCCGCAAGCGTCCGGGCGAGCGCGGGGAGCGGCCTCATCGTCGGCCGCGTCGCCGGGCCGGGGCCGGGCCGCGCCCGCGCGCCTGGGCACTCCCCGGCACGCCCACGCCGAACAGGTCGGGCCGCCCGTGCCGGAGCGCCGGCAGCTCCCGCCGGATCTTCTCCAGTTCCGAGAGGTCTAGCGCCGCGATGGCCACGCCTTCGCCCTCGACGCTCGCGAGCACCCGGCCCCACGGGTCCACGACCATGCTGTGGCCGAAGCTCGCGGGACGCCCCGGGTGCTCGCCCACCTGGTTCGAGGCGAGGACGAACACCTGGTCCTCGATCGCGCGGGCCCGGAGCAGGGTCTCCCAGTGCGCGGCGCCCGTCACGGCCGTGAATGCCGAGGGGACCGCGATCGCGGCGCATCCCCGCGCAGCGAGGGCCCGGTACAGCTCCGGGAACCGCAGGTCGTAGCAGACCGTCAGACCGAGGAGGCCGAGGGGGGTCCCGGCCGAGACGACCTCCGCGCCGGCGGTGTACGACTCCGACTCGCGCGACCGGACCTTCCCGGGGATGTCCACGTCGAAGAGGTGGATCTTCCTGTAGGTCGCCGCGACAGCCCCGTCCGGCGCGACGAGGAGGCTCGTGTTCCACACCTTCCCCCCGGATCCTCCCGCCTCGGGGATCGACCCGCCGACGAGCCAGACGCGGTGGAGCCGCGCGAGGTTCCGGAGCAGCCCGGCCGACGGACCGTCGAGGGGCTCCGCCGCCTCGGCCATCCCGCGCGCCGGCCCGTAATAGGGCCACATCTCGGGGAGGACCACGAGTCGCGCCCCGCGCCCCGCGGCCTGGCCGACGAGACGCGCCACGGCGAAGCGGTTGGCCCGCTTGTCGGCGCCGGAGGTGAGCTGGCACACGCCGACCATGAACAGCGCGCGCGTCGGGCTCTCGGGACCGGCCACGGCGCGGGGATCGTAACACGGGCACCGGAGGACTGGACGCCGTCCGAACGACGGGACCCCACCTTCCCTTCCACTTGAGGGGGGGGACCTTGGTTCGCCACGGTCGGCTCATCGGCCGGCTCGCGTTCGCGCTCGGGGTCTTCCTGGCCCCGGGCTGAGTCGGGGGGGCGGTGCCACCCTCCCCCGGTCCGGGGAAGCTCATCGTCCGCAACGAGTACTCGGCCGCCGTCCAGGTCTACGACAACGGGGTCCACCTCGGCGGGGTCCAGCCGGGCACCGGGTACAAGTGGGAGCTTGCGATCGGGAACCACACGATCGGCTTGAATACTTCGGCGACCGCGCTGAGCTTCACGGTGACGGACGGCGAGCGGCTAAACCTCCTGGTGGACGCCGCCGGGAACCCGGGTCCCCAGTAGCGGATGATCCGCTTGCCTCGACTCTTGGTGCTCGGTGCCGCCCTGGCGGGGGCATCTCAGGCAGCGGCCCAGGACTCGACCGCGCCGGACGAGGAGCCCCGACAGCCCACGCGGAGGCTCGAGATCCGGGGCAGGCTCGCCGACGCACACTCCGAAGGGATCGAGTGGACCGAGGGGTTCAGGTGGGACTTCCTCGAGGCGCCCGTCCACTCCGGCCCCGACGTGGAAGGGCCGGCGTTCGCCGTGGCCCTCGAGTCCTTCCCGTTCGACGTGAGGAGTCTCTTCGGCGGCCGGGGAGGTCTCTCCATCGGCTGCCACCTGATAGGCGCCGAGCTGCGGGGGAGCCGGACCCTCTCGGTATCAGGGGTCCTGGAGCGATTCCGCTTGGATGTCACCCAGCTCGGGTTCGTCGGAAGCCTCGGCCGCCGCGCCGTCGTGCCGTCGGGAATCTTCGCCCTGGAGATCGCGCTCGGCGGCGGCTACCTCTACTCGAGCCTCGACTACGAGTACCGCTACAACGATCCTGCGCGCCCTCAGATGGCGTTCCGGCTGAGCGGGGAGGAGCGGCGGGGGACGCTGGTCTGGTTCGCCTCCGTCGGGCTCGGGCTCGACTTCGGACGCGGCCTCCGGAAGCGCGGCCGAGCGGGTCCGAGCGGCCCCCTGCCGGCATTCTGGATCCGGGTCCAGGGCTCCTACGCGGAGCCTTTCGACGTCTGCCTGGACGGCGTGTGGTCGCCGATCGGCTCCTACGACCCGGGCTTCGTGACGATCGGGCTCGACGTCTCGTTCTGGGTATAGGCTCTGTCTGGCAATCCCATGCCTACTGCGGCGCGCGATCCCCGTCGCCCGTCTTCGTTTCTCCTCCTCGGCGTACCTCTCCGTTGGTACGCCTTCGTCGTCGTGTCTCGACGGGCTCGGGTCTCCCGCGCCTCGTGACGGCAGCGGATTACCAGACAGAGCCCAGCCCGTTCCCCCAACCGGGACAACGACCGTCCTCCCGTCGTAGATCGCCACATGTGCCGCCCCGCGCTTCCGCCTGGTCCGCGGGTTGCGTAGAATCCCGGCCCCCCGCGGCCCGGACGGCGGGACGGGGGATGGGGATTTCCGAAGGGAGGTGGGCGTGGGCGCGAAGTGGGGATTCGCCTTCGTTCTTCCCGCTCTCATCGCGGGGACCGCGGGGACCGCGTCCGCGCAGGATTTCCGCGCGGACTCGTCCTCCGTGGGCGGAGGGACCCGCGGCGGGTTCGGCTTCGAGGTGCTGGCGGACCTCCGCGAGCTGACTCTCGATTCCTACGAGGAGACCTACCTCGGGCCGCCGGCCCCGAACACGACTCCCCCCCCGCCGGCCACCGAGTGGGACGAGGACCTCGTCGAGCACCGCCTCCAGTACCACGCCCGCCACTACGGCGCGTTCGTGAATTTCGCCGCCGCAGGCGAGGGCTCCACGCCGTGGCGGGTCGGCGTCCGCGTGGGGGCCGTCACCGCCACGATCCGCGAGGAGGTGCTCCCGAGGGCCTTCCTCTACGGCGGCCTGCCGTTCCGGTTCAAGCTCGACATCGAGTCGAAGACGGGCTTCGGCGGTGGCGCGTTCGGCGACGTCCGCATCCCGCTCCAGGGACAGCCCGTGTTCCTCGGGCTCGGGTTCGACGGCTGGCTCGGCCAGGTCTCGATGGACAACGGGTACATCTTCGACTCGGCCGCGAACCTCCTGGACGGGGAGTACTTCTTCGCGCTGGCGACGGTCGCCGGGCGCATCGGGGTGAAGACCCCGCAGGGGGTCTCGCCCTACGTCGGCTTCGCGGGGACCTACTACTACGGCGATCTCGAGCTGAACGCGATCCCCCGGCCGACAGGGACCGGGATTGACAAGCACGAGGCCAAGTTCGGGAGCCGCTCGATGGCGCGCGTGCTCGCCGGGTTCCAACTCGGCAAGGGCGGCGAGGCGCTCGCTCGGCTCGAGGTGGGGATCTGGAAGCCGGGGAACGACCTGGCGGTCTCGGCCATGGCGTTCGTCCGCATCTAGCGCCGGAGGTATCTCATGACACGAGGGCAGACTCTCGTCCGGACCGCCGCTGCGGCGGCGCTCGCGCTCGCGGGGGCCGGGCTCGCCCGGGCCCAGGAACGGTCGGACGAGGGCTCGCGACGTTCCGGCCCCCTCTTCGGCGTGGAGGCCTTCGCCGACGAGCGGGAGCTGGTCGTGGACAAGTACAAGGAGACGGGGTTCTTCGCGAACACGCCTCCCTTCCCTCCGGGCTACAGCTCCTGGGACGAGGAGGTGCTCGAGCACCGGATCCAGTACTCGGCGCGACACTTCGGGATCCGGGCTACGGTGCAGTGGCTGAATGACGGCCCGGTCGCAACGAGGATCGGCGCCTGGATCGGGCCGGTGTGGGCCGAGATCGCCGAGCACGTGCAGATCGGCGATTACGTGTACGGCTCCACCGAGCGCGGGCGGGGCTCCCTCGAGTCCAAGATCGGCTTCGGAGGAGGGATCATCGCGGAGGCGCGCGGCGCGATCCCCGGCGGACCCCTGTTCTGGGGGCTGGGCCTCGACAGCACCATCGGGCAGGTCGCTCTCGACAACGGGATCCTCGCGAACCAGGCCGTGGATGGGGAATACCTGTTCATGATCGGCACGGTCCATGCGCGGCTCGGGTTCACGCCGAGGGGGGCTTCGGCCTCGCCCTACGTGGGCGCCGCGTTCACCTACTACTACGGAGACGCCGACATGGAGAGCATCCTCGGCTCGAACTTCCTCACCTCCGACGCGACCTTCTCGGACCGCGCCTACATCCGGATCATCGCGGGGTTCGAGATCGGGAAGCCCGGGGGCGACTGCTTCGGCCGGCTCTTCTTCGGCATCTGGAAGCCGGGGGAGGACACGATCGTGAACGTGGGGGCGCTGGTGCGGATCGGATGAGCCGCCTCGGGCTCGCGACCCTGGCTCTCCTCGGGTGGGCCGCCGGGACGGCGTCGGCCCAGGAGTGGCGGTCCGAGTCGTCCACCGGAGGAGGAGGGGGCGGCGGCGGAGGCGCTCGCGTGGCCGTGGGCTTCGAGGTCTTCGGAGACCTCCGCGAGGTCACGGTCGAGAAGTACGAGGAGAAGTGGATCGGGACGCAGGCCCCGCCGTCCATCACCCCGACGACGCCCTGCGCGTCGCTCGGGAGCCGCGACGACGAGGAGTTCGTCGAGAGGCGGCACCAGTATTACGCGAACCACTACGCGGGGATGGCTCGCCTCGGCGTCCTCTTCGAGGAGTCGTCGCTCGTCCTCCGCGCCGGCGTGCGTCTGGGGCTCGTCCGCGTGGACATCGTCGAGGAGTCCTCCCAGAGGAGCTGCGTCTACGATCCCCTCGGCACCTCGGGGAACCCGCGCGTCGAGCGGACGATCGAGTCGAAGACGGGGTTCGGGGGCGGGATCTTCCTGGACTTGAAGTCCCAGAGCCGCGGTTCCCCGGTCTGGTTCGGCGCGAGCCTCGAGGGGCTCGTCGGCCAGGTGGCGGTGGACGGCGGCCTCATCTTCGGGGCGACGCGGGTGGACGGGGAGTACCTCTACGAGTCGCTCTCGCTCTCCGGGCGACTGGGGTACGCCTCCGGAGGGTTGGGCCCCTACGTCGGCGCGGCGTTCCTCTACTACAACGGCGAGCTGGACCTCGAGCGGGAGCCGAAGCCCACCGGCGGGAGCGCGATCACCGGGCACGAGGCGACCCTGGCCACGCGGAGCTACATCCGGTTCCTCCTGGGCCTCGACCTCGGCCGGAGCTCCGACACCGCCGCGCGGATCGAGATCGGGCTCTGGAAGCCGTCGAGCGACTTGATCGTGAGCCTGATGGCCTCGATGCGGGTGTAGGGCCTGTGGTCCGAGCGGCCGCCGCCGCCCTCGTGCTCCTTCGGGCGGGGCTCGCCGTGGCAGAGGAGCCTTCCCAGGGCGACGCACGGCCGCCCGGGCCCCGGGGCCGCGCGGCCGTGTCGCTGGAGCTTCTCGCCGAGCGGCTCGACCTGCGGGCCCTCTCGTTCCGCCAGGCGCCTCCTCTCGCGACTCCGCTCGACGACGATGCCGTGGAGCGCCGGCAGCAGTATGCGCTCGGGGCGGAGGGCCTCTTCGTCCGGGCGGGGGTCGCGACCGACGCGCCGGTCCCGTTCCGTGCGTGGCTCCGGGTCGGGGTCTTCGAGGCGGAGCTTTCCGAGGAGTCCCGGAGCGGGAACCTCGTCTACACGGGGACGACGACCCGGACCGTCCAGCGCCAAGGCTCGCTCGCGGGGCTCGCGGGCGGCGTGGGCTTCGAGGCGCGGCAGCCGTTCAAGCCGGGGCCCCTCTGGGTCGGGGCCGGCTACGAGTTCCTCTACGGGGCCGCGCGCCTCGACCAGGCGGCGATCTTCGGGGACTTCCTCGAGGGGGACCTGACGCTGCTCCGCCACGTGGCGACGGCGCGCGCCGGCGCGACGGTCCGCGGCTCGGCCGTCTGGGTCGGGCTCGGCGCCGTCTCCGCGGACGTCGAGGCCGACGAGGACCGCGTGAACCCGGTCCCCGGCGCCGAGTCGCGCACCCAGGCGAAGTTCCGCGAGCGGAACATCCCTCGGATCGTGCTCGGCACCGAGTTCGGGACGGAGGCCGAGGCGTCGGGGAGGATCGAGATCGCCCTCTGGAACCCGGCGGCGGAGTGGACCGTCTCGGTCGCGGCGACGCTCAAGCTCTGAGCGCCCCGAGCGCCTTCCAGCCTCATCGCCCGACGGGCCGTCCGCTCGCCCGCAGGGCCTCGAGCGCCCCCTTCGCCGCCGCCGCCACCTCCGGGTCGGGGTCCCGAGCGTACGTCTCGAGGAACTTGACGGCCTGCTCGCCGGCGGCGCGGAGCGACTCCGCGCAGACGGCACGGAGGGCTGGGTCCCGGAGCCCGCGGCCGAGCTCGGAGAGGATCCACGGCTCGCTCGCCGGGATCCGTCCCAGGATGCGCGCGGCAGCCGCCCGGTGGTCCGCGGGGAGCGTGGTGTCGGCCAAGGCGGCCCCGAGATCGCGACGGGCGGGATCGGCCCTCGGGCCCAGGCCCTCCAGGACTCTCAGGGCCTCGAGGCGGACGGCAGGATCGGCGTCCCGGAGAGTCTGACCGATGCAGACAGCGGCCTGGGGGTCTGCCCGGTCAGAGAGTTCCCGGATGGCCCGGAGGCGTCAGGCGGGGTCGGGATCGCTCGCGAGCGCGAGGAGCTGGGGCTTCGGTAGGCGGGCCGGGTCCCATCGCGCCTCCGCGATGGTCTGGGGACCGGCGAAGACGGCGAGAACGAGTGCGAGCACTCCCGCGCCGATGCTCATCCGGATGGCGCTGCGCGCGTTGGCGAGGTCCGCCGCGTCCTGCTCCTCGGCCAGGGCGGCGCGACGAGCGCGGATTCCGAGGGCGAGGGCGAGACCGACAAGGAGTGCCTCGAGACCGAGAAGGCCGAGTCCCAGGATCCAGAGTGGGACTGTCCTCGACGGCGGCGGTCCGGAACTCGTGCCCGTCAACGCCCCGAGTCCGGCGGCGAGCAGGGCGAGCACCCACGCCGCCGTCGCGGAGGCGAGCGCCAGGGACCCGGCCCTCGGACCCCGGTGACCCTCCTCCACGCGCGCGAGTCTACCCGATCCGATACGCGCTCGGGTCGGGCTTGAAGGGGCGCGGGAGCCAGAGGGGGCGGCGAGTACCGGTCGCTACGGACGGGGTGCCGGCGGCAGCGGCCGGACTCGGATTCGGTCTTGTTCGACGACTGCGAAGAGGCCAGCCCACGCGGTCCGGCTCCCGATCGCGGCGAGCGCGCGACTCGCGACGGACTTGGCGTCGGGAGCCTCTAGGGGGAGGAGGATGATCCCGCCAGGGCCTATGGCTTGACGGGGTAGACGGTCTCGGCGCTGAGGACCTCGCGAGCGTAGGCCAGGCACGCCCGGATGTCCTCGGCCTTCAGACCCGGGTACTGGTCGAGGACCTGGTCTTGGGTCCATCCCTCAGCAAGCAGACCGAGGATGAACTCGACCGAGAGCCTGGTTCCCCGGATTACCGGTTTTCCGACGAGGACCCCGGGGTGCACGGCGATGCGCGGGCGCCAGTCGCTCGCCACGAACGCCTCGCCCGGCGGAGACTCTCGCAGAGGTCTCGGTTCCCGGCCGGCGATGCGACTCTTGCCGTGGCCTCTGGCCGCAGCCATCTCGTGAGTCAGCCTACAGGCAGCAGCTACGGGAACAAAGAACCCACTACGGTTCCGCGCGCCTGCCCGGACGGCGGATCCGGACGAGTCTGCCCTGCAGGTCGGGTAGGGCCCCGGAAAACTCGTGGATGCGGCGAGCCATCTCCGCGAAGTCAGGATTCACGGAGTAGACGACGATCCCCGCGCGAGCTCGGCCCTCCCGGTGGAGGCGCACGAAGTCCCGCCGGTTGTGCGTGAGGACCGCACGGCCGTGGGCCGTCGCGATGCGGAGGACGTCTGCGTCCGGGACCGACCGGCTGGCCCGGCCGTCCTCCGCCATCGTCAGCACGTCATGGCCCAGGAGGCGCAGCTCCCGAACCGCCGGCGTGGGGAAGTTCTCGTCCGCGTAGAACCGCGCCACCGCCCGCTACGCGGTCTCGTTGGCCCGGATCAGGCGGGACAGTTCAGTCCGATTCGTCGCGGCGTAGCGAAGGGCTGCCCGCAGGCCCGCGCGGGGGACTTCCGGGAAAGCCTCTCCCAGGTGCTTCAGGGTCGCGCCCGCGCGGCGGTAGGCCTCGACGACGCGAACCGGGATCCGGGTCCCCGCAATCCGGGGCTCGCCACCGCAGACGCCCGGCGTGCGGACCACGGCGCCGATCGGCGTCCGCCGTCTCGCGTGGTCTCGATCCCGCCGCCTCGAAGGCCTCGTCGCCATCGTGAGGTCAAGGTAACCGTCCAGCATCCCTGCCGCAATGAGGGCCCTACCCGATCCGATACGCGCTCGGGTCGGGCTTGAAGGGGCGCGGGAGCCAGAGGGGGCGGCGGAGGCCGCCGGGGCCGGGGGCGGGCTTGGCGAGGGCGAGCCAGCGCTTGTAGACCTCGTGCGACCTCGCCGTGTCCACGAAGACGTCGCCGTAGAGCTCGTCGGGGCCGGGGCGCGAGACGACGACCTTCTGGTGCCAGCAGTGCTGGCCGGAGACCGGGTCGGGCTGGACCGGGAAGACGAGGTTCTGGTGCACGCCCGCGTCCTGCCAGAACACGCGCTCGCTGTCGGGATCCTCGCTCTTCCACGGCCGGATGCCGTGGATCTGGCGCATCTTCCACTGGCCCGGGCCGGGGCGCTGGAGGTCCACGAGGGCCGTGCTCCAGCGCTCGCCGCCCGCGTCCTCCTTCAGGCGCCAGCGGCCGAGGTGGTGCGAGCAGGCGACGATCCCGGGCCGGATCCCCTCGGTCACCCAGCACTTGTCCACGAACCAGCCGATCTCGGTGGCGATCTTGAGGAGGTCCCCCGTCGCCACGGCGAGACGGCGCGCGTCCTCGGGGTGGATCCAGAGCGGGTTCCGGTGCGAGATCTCGTAGAGCCACTTCGCGTTCCCGGACCTCGTGTGGATGAGGGTGGGAAGCCGGAACGTGGGGAGGAGCACCATCTCGCCCTTCCCTTGGTCCACCTGGCTCCAGTGGACGTGGCTCCGGATGTAGCCCGGGGTGGCCTGGTCCCCCCATCCCCAGTCCTTGAGGGTGCGCGAGAAGAACTCGAGCTTCCGCGACGGCGTCGCGAACCCGACGCGCGGCTGACCGTCCACGACGACGCCGATAGGCGCCTCGGCCTTGACGACGAGATTCGTCCCGGGGTCCACGGACGCCCCCGCCACCTGCTCCGAGGGGAGCGGCTTCTCGTGGCCGCGGTAGGAGTTCTCCTCGACGAGGAACGCCCCGTACTTCCGCATGTAGCCGAGGGGATCGAGCCCCTCGCGCGCGGCCGCCTCGGGGAGCCCCGGGACGCTCCTCTCGAAGATCCACCGGTAGAACTCCTCGATCCGGAGCTTCTCGCCGGGCCGGTAGGGCGACTCGAACCACTTGCGGATCCCGAGCTTCCCGTCCGGGTCTATCTTCCACGACAGCTCGATCCAGAACTCGTCCTCCTCCCAGATCTGCCCGATCCCTGCGGCCTCGTGGGCCTGCCATGTCGTCGCGAACTTCTTCCCCTGCTTCTCGAGGGCGACCCGCAGGACGGGCTGGCGGAAGCCGATCCAGCGCGCGGCGTGGGTCTCCTGGCTCATCAGGTCGTGGCGCTCCGAGGCGTGGCCCATCGGCAGCACGAAGTCCGCGAACCAGGCCGTCTCGCTCCAGGTGGGAGTGAGGCAGGCGTGGCACTCGACCTTCGAGACGTCCGTGAGCGCCTCGAGCCAGGAGGCGCCGTCGGGGTTCGTCCAGACGGGGTTGTAGACGCGCGTGAAGTACATCGCGAGCTTCCCGCGGCCCTCCTTGAGGAAGTGCGGGAGGAGGAAGCTCATCTCGAAGAAGGCGAGTGGGTACTCGCGGGGCATGAGCAGCTCGCTCCAGACTTTCCCAGGCGGGGGCATGAGAGGCGGCTGCGGGACGACCTTGTTGAACGAGTTGGGCGCGGTCCCGCCGGGCGTCCCGACCGCGCCCATGAGGACCACGATCCACTCGAGGGCGCGGGCCACCTGCCAGCCGCCGAGGTTCCCCGCCGCGGCGTTCCGCCAGACGTGCGTCGAGAGGGCCGACCCGGCCGCCCCGATGGCGCGGGCGATCTCGACGACCTTCGCGGCGGGAACGCGGCTCTCCTGCTCGGCGAACTCCGGCGTGAACGGGGCGTAGAGGTCGCGGATCGCCTCCTCGAAGGCCTCGAAGGTCGGGGCGGCTTGGGGCCGCTCGGACCGGAGGTACTCTTCCCAGTTCACCCAGTTCCGCAGGAACTCGCGGTCGTAGAGCCTCTCGCGGATGAGGACGTTCGCGATCGCGAGGAGGAGCGCCGCTTCCGTCCCCGGCCACGTCGAGAGCCACCAGTCGGCCATCGAGGCGGTGTTTGAGAGCCGCGTGTCCACGACGCAGACCTTCGCCCCGGCCGTCTTCGCGTCCATGATCCTCTGGGCGTGCGGGTTGAAGTAGTGGCCGGTCTCGAGGTGGGAGGAGAGGAGGAGCACGAACTTCGCGTTCGCGTGGTCGGGGGAGGGACGGTCGGCCCCGTGCCAGAAGGCGTAGCCGGCGCGCGCGCCGGCCGAGCAGACGTTCGTGTGGCTGTTGTGGCCGTCGATCCCCCACGCGTGGAAGATGCGCTGGAGGTAGAGGAGCTCGTGGCCGGGGCGGCCGAGGTGGTACATCACCTCCTGCGGCCGCTTCTCGACGAGGGCCTCGCGGATGCGGTCGGCGATCTCGTCGAGGGCGTCGTCCCAGTGGACGCGCTCCCAGCGGCCCTCGCCCCGCTTCCCGACGCGGCGCAGCGGGTAGCGGATCCTCTCCGGGTCCTCGACCTGGTTTAGCGTCGCGGGACCCTTCGCACAGTTCCGCCCGCGGCTCCCGGGGTGCGCGGGGTTCCCCTCGAACTTCCGGATCTTGAGCGAGGACTGGTCCACGTAGGAGAGGAGCCCGCACGCCGCCTCGCAGTTGAAGCAGATCGTCGGGATGATCCAATACTTGTGCGCGACCTTCCGCGGCCAGTGCGTGGGATCGAGCTCCTCCCAGTCGTCCCAGCGCGACGCGGGCGGGAACTGGGCGAGCCCGCCGGGGGGCGGCTCGAGCTCCTTCGCGGCGGGATGGAGAGGGTCCGTCATCCCTCCCTCGCCGTGTCGCCGTGTCGCCGTGTCGCCGTGTCGAGCATGGGCTAGCTCAGCGGCACCGACTGCCCCGCGCGGATCCAGAGCGACTCCCAGAGCCAGAGGCCCCCGAGCGCGAGGAGGCACGCGAGGGCCGCGGGGGCCGAGCCCAGGTGCCCGACGTGCAGCAGCGCGAGCGGGGCGACGGTCCCCGCGCCGACCACGCCGATCCAGAACCGGCCGCGGAGTTCCCCGTCCGTGACGACGCGCGCCGCGCGCGAGACGTCGGCGTTCGGGTGGCGGCCGAGCAGCTCCACTCCCGCGAGGACCCCGTGCGTCGCGAGCCCGAGGGCAAGCCCCTCCACGAGCCAGCCCCACGCGCCGTGCCCCGTCCCGGTGACGATCCCCACGAGGAGGAGCGCCGCCGAGCCGGCGGCGACGGCCGCGGCGAGGAGCTGCGCGAGGAGGAGCCACCGCCTCTGCCAGAAGTCGCGCCCCTCGGCCTGGTGGAAGAGGAACGCGCTGTATCCAGCCGTCGCAGCGGCCGCGACGGCTGAGGGGACCGAGAGGACTTGGAGCAGGAACGGGCTCGCCAGCAGCGCGCCGAGGAGCCACAGGCCCGCGAGGAGGCCGAATGCCATCAGGATCCAGGCGCCGCGCACGAGCCAGGAGCTCCAATTCGGGCGCGTGAGGATCAGGTGGAACCGGTCCGGCCGCTTGAGATCCCCGACCAGGAGCCCGGTCGTCGCCGCGAGGAAGACGAGCGCGAGGATCGCGGCGGCCGTCCCGGAGATCGGCCCCCCGACCGCGCGGCCGGCGAGGACGCCGAGGGCCGCGAGGAGGAGGGCGCCGGCCGCGACCGATTTCGTCCAGAGATAGCTCGCCACCTTCCAGCCCCACGGCTGCTCGAGGTGGGGGACGTCGTAGACCGTCCGGGCCAGGGCCTTGAGGTCGGCGACGAGCCCCGGCGCGGCCGCGGGCTTCGGGGCAGGGGCGGCTCCCTCGGCGAAGAGGTATCCCTCGCCCCGCTCGAGCTGCTCGGGCCGAAGCGAGGCGCTCTCGGCGCCTCGGTAGAAGACCTTGGGCTTCGTCCCCTGCTCGGGCTTCCGGACCTCGACGCCGCCGGCCGCCACGAGCTGCGCGATGCGCGACTTCGGCTCGTCCAGGTCCCCCGCGACGATCGCCTGCTCGGGGCAGACGACCACGCAGGCGGGCTCGAGCCCCACCTCCAGCCGGTGCGCGCAGAAGTTGCACTTGGCGGCCGTCTGTGTCTCGGGCTCGATGTAGAGGGCGTCGTAGGGGCAGGCCTGCATGCACGACTTGCAGCCGATGCAGGCCGCGTTGTCGAAGTCCACGACGCCGTCCTTCCGGCGGAAGAGCGAGCGCGTGGGGCAGATCGTGATGCAGGGCGCGTCGTCGCAGTGGTTGCAACGCAGCACCGTGAAGAAGCGCCGGGCGTCGGGGAACGTCCCCTTCTCGACGTACTTCACCCAGGTCCGGTAGACCCCGAGCGGGACCTTGTTCTCCTCCTTGCACGCGACGGTGCAGGCGTGACAGCCGATGCACCGCGTGTGGTCTATGAGGAAGCCGTATCTCACGATTCGTGCGCCGCGCGAGGAGGCGCGGCCCGCGAATCGTAAGGGGGCCGGGCGGCGAAACAAGCGCGTATCGCCTAGCATGGCCTCGTGCGCTCGCCGGACCTCCTGCCGCAGGTCTCCCTCGCCGCCCGCGGCGTGGTCGCGGATGGGGATCGCGTCGTCGTGGCGTGCTCGGGCGGCGGCGACTCGGTCGCGCTCCTGCACCTGCTCCGCGAGCTGCCGGCGGCCGGGGGTCCGCGGCTCGGGCTCGTCGTCGCGACCTTGGATCACGGGATCCGCGGGGAGGAGAGCGCGGCCGATGCCGCGTTCGTCGAGGCGCTCGCGGCACGGCTCGGGCTCCCGTGCCGGCGAGGACGCGCGGACGTGCCGGGGCTCCTCGCGAGGGACGGGGGCTCCCTCGAGGACCTCGCGCGACGCGAGAGGTACCGGTTCCTCGGGGAGGTCGCCCGGGAGGCCGGGTCCTCGGCGATCGCCCTCGCCCACACGCGGGACGACCAGGCGGAGACGATGCTCCTCCGGCTCGCGCGCGGGGCGGGGCCACGGGGCCTCGGGGGGATGCGGGCCCTGCGGCCGCTCGCGCCCGGTTCCCCGATCCGGATCTGGCGCCCGTTGCTCGGGGTGTGCCGCGACGACCTGCGCGCGGCGCTGCACGAGCGCGGCGAGAGCTGGCGCGAGGACGCGACGAACGAGGACCGGCACCGCGCCCGGGCCCGCGTCCGCCACGAGGCCCTCCCGGCCCTCGAGGCAGCGCTCGGGCCCGGGTTCGCCGCACGGCTCGCCGACGCCGCGTCGTCCTTCGCCGCGCTCGCCGACCTGCTGGATGCGGCGGCGGCGCCCCTCGCGGAGGCCTGCGTCCGGCCCGCGCCGCAGGGGGCGCTCGTGCTCCGGGAGCCCCTCCTCGGGCTCCCGTCCTCCCTCCTCGCGCCGGTCCTCGCGGCGGCCTTCGCGCGCGCGGGGGGCGATCCCGGCCGCCTCGGCCGAGGGCACTACGATCGGCTCGCGGATCTCCTCGGGGGTCGCGGCGTCGCGACGACCCTCCCGGGCGCCATCGAGGCGCGCGCGACGGCGGAGGGGTTGCGGCTCGACGACTCCCCTCGCCGCGTCGCCGAGTCGCCGCCGTGCCCTGAGCCTGCCGAAGGGAGTCGCCGCGTCGAGTGCACGGTGCCCGTGCCCGGGTCCGTCGAGACCTGGCCCGGGGGCGGCACCCTCCGGACCGCGGAGCTCGTGCCCGGCGGTCGAGCGCCCCTCGACCTCCTCGGCCCGGCCGGCCCCGATCGAGCCGCCGTCCTCGATTGCGAGGCGATCGCTCTCCCGCTCCGCGCCCGCCCGCGCCGCGCGGGGGACCGGTTCCGCCCCCTCGGCGCGCCCGGCCGCCGCCTCCTGTCGGACGTCCTCGTGGACCGGAAGGTGCCGCGCGATGTCCGCGACATCCTCCCGGTACTCGAGGACGCCTCCGGCCGAATCCTCTGGGTCCCGGGCTCGCCGCCGGCCGACGAAGCGCGCCTGACCCCGACGACGCGCGAGGTCCTGCGGGTCGAGTGGATCCCTACGGGGCCGGGGGAGAGTCCGTCTCGGTCCGCACCTTGAGCGCGAAGAACGCGAAGACGAGTCCGCAGAGGATGAGGCCCCCCCCCGCGACCCGATCCCCGGGGTAGCGGCGGAACCCGGCGACCTCCGCCGGGAGCGCGAGGACCGCGATCCCGAGGGCCACGAGCGAGGCCCCGGCGAGGATCAGCCCGGCCTTGATCAGGACGGGTCGGCGCACGGCGTCATCGTATCATGCGGCCGTGAGGCGGACGCTCCTCGCTCTCGGAGCGGCAGCCGCGACGGTCCTCGCCGGCTGGTGGATGATCCGCGAACCGCGGCCGCGGTACGTTTCGGTCGCGGCGGTCGAGGGAGCGAGCGTCCTTGCGGTGAACTTCGTCCGCTTCGCCAAGCCTCCGCACCCGCCTGGAGAGCTCGTCCCCTCCGGCGATCCGCGGGATCCAGTCGTCACCGTCCACTGGGAGGAGGAGGCGACCCTCGAGGCGGGACTCCTCCGCACCCTCGAGGACGCCCTGCGCCGCGGGCTCGAGGGCTCCCGCCGCGTGGCCGGCGGGCGCGCGGCCCTCGAC
>JAKEIC010000267.1 GCA_022614695.1 Planctomycetales bacterium
CCCCCCCCCCCCCCCCCCCCCCCCCCCCACCCCCCCCCCCCCCCCCCCCCCCCCCCCCCCCCCCCCCCGCCCCACCCCCACCCCCCCCCCCCACCCCCCCCCCCCCCCCCTCCCCCGCCCCCCCCCCCGCACCCCCCCCGGCCCCCGCGCCCGCGGCGACTCGCCGCGCAGCAGGCGTTCCAGGTCGTCGCGGAGCGGACCCGCGTGGGGGATGCGGTCGGCGACCCGCTTGGCAAGCGACGCGGCGAGGATGCGCTCCACGCCCCGGGGCGCGTCCCGCCTCAGCGTCCGGAGAGCCGGCGGCTCCTCGAGGAGCACGCGGCGGACGATCTCGGCCGGGGTCTCGCCCCCGAAGGCCAGGCTTCCCGCGAGCATCTCGTGGAGGACGCAACCGAGCCCCCAGACGTCGGTCGGGGGGCCGAGCGCCGAGACCTCCCCTTGCGCCTGCTCGGGACTCATGTAGTTGGGAGTCCCGAGCGCCTGGCCG
Organism: Planctomycetales bacterium; assembly: GCA_022614695.1. Taxonomy (GTDB): domain Bacteria; phylum Planctomycetota; class JAKEIC01; order JAKEIC01; family JAKEIC01; genus JAKEIC01. The sequence continues at coordinate 488 of JAKEIC010000267.1, forward strand.
GTCCGCGTGAGCTTCGAGCCGGTCGTGATGGTCCGGGCCAGGCCGAAGTCGGTGAGGAACGCGCGGGGCTCGCCGCTCACCGGGGCCTCCCGGCGGCGGCGGCTTCCCATTGGGCGAGGAGTTCGCGCGCCCGGGCCGCCTCCGGCGCGCCGGCGTGGCGGCTCAGGTAGTCCCGGAGGGTCTCGGCCGCGGCTTCCGGCCTTCCGGTCTCCCCGAGGATCTTCGAGAGCGACAGGAAGGGCGCGGCCACCTCCTCGAACTCCCTCTCGTGCCGGAGCGCCGCCCGCAGGTCCTCGATGGCGCCGGCCGTCTCGCCCAGCTCGTAGCGGACCGCCCCGCGGTTCGCGAGGGCCTCCGGATAATCGGGCCGGCGGCGGATCGCCTCCGTGTAGTCGTCCCTCGCCCCGGCCGGGTCCCCGAGGTCGTGCCGGAGGTTCCCCCGCGCGTACCAGGACGGCGCGCTGTCGGGCTCGTACCGCAGGGCCGCCTCGCAGTCCCGCTCCGCCCCGGCGAGGTCCCCCGCCTGATACCGGAGGGTCCCTCGCCAGATCCAGGCCGTCGAGAGCCCCGGGGAGATCTCGAGGGCCCGGGTGTAGTCCCGGATCGCGGCGGCCGGGTCCCCCAGCGTGGAGACCACGTGGCCGCGCGAGAGCCAGGCCTCGGGCATCTCGGGGTGCCTCGCGAGCAGCGAGGTCAGCCCCTCCCGCGCTTCCTCGTACCGGCCCATCTCCTTCAAGCAGTTGGCGCGGTTGTAGAGGAGCTTCGGGAAGTCGGGATCGAGGCGGGCCCCCGCGTCGAAGCTGCGAAGCGCCCCGGCGAGGTCGCCGAGCCTCGCCCGCGCGGCCCCGAGGTTGTTGTGGACCCAGGCGAGCGGCGGCCCGCCAGCGAGGGCCTGCTCGTAGTCCCTCGCCTGCGCCGCGGGGTCCCCGTCCGGGTCCCACTCCCCGACGTACCCCCGGAGGAGGGACGCCTCCCAGCCCGAGACGTTCCGCAGCCTCTCGCGGGCCTCGCGCTGACGATCCGTGAGCACCTCGATCGTCGCACGGGCGAGAGGCGCCGCCCGCCCGCCCGCCGTCACGGCCGCCTCCAGGTCCGGGAGCGCCTCGGCGGGCCGGCCCGAGAACGCGGACTCGAGCCCGAGGAACAGGCGCGCGGCGCCGCGCTCAGGGACCCCCGCGGGGACCCGGCTCCAGTCCTCCCTCGCCTCGGCGCCCCGGCCGACGGACCAGAGCGCGAGCCCGCGCTCGACGCGCCACTCGTGACGCCCGGGCTCCGCGGCGAGCGCCTCCCGGTAGAGCGCGGCCGCCGTGGCGGGGTCGGAGTCCCGGAGCGCCCGCGCCTTGGCCGCGAGGGGTCCCGCCCCGGACGGGCTCGGGGCGGCGGGCCGGGGCGGCAGGGATCCCGACGTCGGGAGGATGGCCCCGGCGATCCCCAGGAGGGCCGCGGCGCCGGCGAGGGCCGCGGCGCCGAGGGCCGCCGCGGCGAGCTTCCAGGGCGGCCCCCCGGGCGGGCGGGCCCGCGGCGCCTCGCCCCGGAGGACGCGGTCGAGGTCGTCCCGGAGCGCGCTCGCGTCGGGATAGCGCGCGGCCACGCGCTTCGCGAGGGCCACGCGCAGCAGACGCTCCAGCGACCGGGGCACGTCGGGACGCTCGGCCGCGACGCTCCGCGGCTCCGCCGCGAGCACCCGCGCGACCACGGCCGCCGGGGTCTGCCCTTCGTACGGGGGTCTCGCGAGCAGCATCTCGTAGAGCGCGCAGCCGAGGCCCCAGACGTCGGTCGCGGGGGCGAGCTCCGAGGACTCGCCGCGGGCCTGCTCCGGGGACATGTAAGCCGGGGTCCCCAGCGCCTGGCCCGTGCGCGTGAGCTTCGAGCCGGTGGCGACGGACTTCGCGAGGCCGAAGTCCGTCAGGAACGGACGTGGGGCTTCCGTTCGCGGCATGTCCCTCACCGCGGCTGCTCCGGCACTTCCGCGAGGTGCCGCCGCACGTTCTCCGCCTGCGGGTGGGTCGGGCTCAAGCGAAGGAACTCGCGGAACGCCTCGGCCGCGCCGACGGCGTCTTCCAGGGCCTCACGCGCGACGGCGAGATTCAACCAAGCCCCGTCCCGGTCGGGCTCCAGGGACACGGCGGTCTGCGCGTCGGCGAGCGCCCCGCTCGCGTCTCCCAGCTCGAGCCGGATGTTGGAACGGTTCGTCAGCGTGTGCGCGTTCCGGGGCTCGACGCGGTCGGCCTCGTCCAGGTCGGCGAGCGCCGCCCTGAGGTCTCCCCGGTCCTTGTGGACGACGGCGCGGTTCCGGAGGAGCACCGGGTCCTTCGGGGAGATCCGGAAGGCCGCCTCGTAGTCGGCGAGCGCGCACGGGAGGTCGCCCAACGCACGGCGGGCGCGGGAACGCCCGTCGAGGGCCCAGAGGTCCCGCGGCGAGCGACGGAGGGCCTCGTCGAAGTCGCGAAACGAGCCGTGCGCGTCCGCGAGGTTGAGCCGCCACTCCGCCCGGCTGCGCCAGGACCGCAGGTCGTCGGGGTTGGATTGCACGGCGCGGTCCAGGTCCGCGAGGCCTCCGGCGACGTCCCCGGACCGGATCCGCGCGTTGGCGCGGTTGGCGAGCGCGGCGAGCAGGTCGGGGCGGGCCTCGAGGGCCGCGTCGAGGTCGGCGAGCCCGCTCCGGGTGTCCCCCTTCTGGCAGCGGGCGGTGCCCCGGGCCGCGAGCACCTCGGACCGGTCGTGGGGCCGGACGAGCGCGGCATCGAAGTCGGCGAGGGCGCCGTCGAGATCCCCGAGACTCTGGCGCAGGAGCCCCCGGTTGTGGAGCGCCCACGAGAAGGGGATCCCCTCGCGCAACGCCTCGTCGTACTGGCGGACGGCCACCGCCGGATCGCCTCGCGGGTCCGTGTTCTCGACGTAGCCCCGCACGAGCGAGGCCTCCCAACCCCGCGCTCCCTCGAGGAGGCGGCGGGCCTCCGCCCAGTCGCGTTCGAGGGCCGAACAGGCCGCGAGGAGCAGCGGGGAGTTCGTCCCCTCCCGGGCGGCGAGGACCACCTGCGCGACGTCCCGGTCTCCGAGGCGCGAGAAGGCCTCTATCGCCCCGTAGAGCCTCGCGGAGGCCGACTCGGGCGCCTCCGGGGGGATCCGCGACCACTCCTCCCGGGCCTCGGTCCCGCGGCCGGCGGCCCAGAGCGCGAGGCCCCTCTCGAGGCGCCGGTCGTGCCGGCCCGGCTCGAGAGAGAGGGCCTCGGCGAGGAGCCGGGCGGCCTCCTCGAGATCCGATGCGCGCACCGCCCGGGCGCGCGTCGCGAGCCCCGCCGCCCGGTCGGCGACGCGGGCGTCCCCGGGCGAGGGATGCACCGCGGGGGCGCGCGACTCGTCGGGTCCCGCCCCCGCGTGAGCCATGAGGAGCCCTCCACCGGCTGCGGTGACCGAGACGAGCGCGGCCGCCGCGGCGAGGCGCCGAGCGGAGCCGGGGCGGGGGGCGGCCGGCCGCGCACCCCGCAGGACCCGGTCCAGGTCCTCGCGCAGCGCCTCCCCGGTCGCGTATCGGTCGCGCGTGCGCTTGGCGAGCGCGGCGGCGGCCACCCTCCCGAGGTCTCGCGGGAGGTCGGGACGCGCCGACCGGAGGGGAGCAGGCTCCCGCGCGATGACGCCGGCGATCACCGCCGCCGGGGTGTCGCCCCCGAAGGGCGGCGACCCCGCGAGCATCTCGTGGAGGACGCACCCGAGGCTCCAGACGTCCGCGGCCGGCGTCAGAGCGTTCACCTCCCCGCGCGCCTGCTCGGGACTCATGTAGGCGGGGGTGCCGAGCGCTTGGCCGGTGCGGGTGACCCTTGAGCCGGTCTCGACGGACTTGGCGAGACCGAAGTCGGTCAGGAAGCAGTCCACGGCCGGCGCGGAGTGTACCCTGCGCTGCGGAGGCCGCTACGATGGAGGCCCCGTGGCCGGCGAGCCGCTCGTCTCGGCGGTCCTCTCGACGTGGAACCGCGCCGCGCTCGTCGAGCAGGCGGTCCGGAGCGTGCTCGCCCAGTCGGTCCCGCCCGCGACGCCGGTCGAGGTGATCGTCGTGGACGACGGGTCCACCGACGGGACCGCCGAGCGGCTCGCGCGGGAGTTCGGCGACCGGGTGGCCGTCCACCGCCAGCCGAACGGCGGCGCGGCGAGCGCCCGCAACGCCGGGGTCCGGCTCGCCCGGGGGCGCTACGTCGCGTTCCTCGACTCGGACGACGAATGGACGCCCGACCACCTCGAGGCAGAGCTCGAGGCCTTCCGCGCGGAGCCCGGGCTCGGCCTGGTCTACGGCGAGTACCACTCCTACGAGGGGGACCGGCTGGCGGGTGTCTTCCCCAGGCGCGCCGCACCATCGGGGATGGCCTTCGACGCCCTCCTCTCGGCGAGCCTCGTCCAGACCTCGACGGCCATGGTGCCGCGCGAGGTCGCGCTCGAGACCCTCCCGTTCAACGAGTCGTACAAGCTCGGGGACGAGTACGACTTCTTCCTCCGGATCGCGCGTCGGCGGCCGATCCGGTTCCTCCCGCGCCCGCTCGTCCGGTACCGGGTCCACGGTGGCAACACCTCGAAGGACGGGCTCACCTTCAACCGCGAGATGCTCGCGGTCTACCGCGGTCTCGACGGCGACGCGCGCCTCGCGCCCCGCTCCCGGGCGATCCTCAGCCGGCGGATCGCGCGCTACCACCTGAACGTGGCGCGGCTCCTCGAGGCGGCGGGCTCGGGCGCCGAGGCGCACGCGCACTACCGCGAGGCGATGCGGGCCGGGCCGTGGATCTGGGTGCCGAAGGGGATCCCGGGCTGGATGCGGACGCGGTCGGCGCTGCGGCCGCCGGTGCCGGCGTCGCCGCCGCCGTCCTCGTTCGCGGCGCCCGCGGACGCGCCGCGGGAGACGCGGCCGAACGCCCACAAATGATCGTCCTCGGGGTCACCCGCGAGGTCCACGACCCGGCCGCGGCGCTCCTTGTGGACGGGCGCTGCGTCGCGGCGGCGGAGGAGGAGAGGTTCGTCCGACGGAAGCACGCGCCGGGGCGGTTCCCCGTGCGGGCCGCCGAGTTCTGTCTACGGTCCGCCGGCGTGGACCCGAAGGACCTCGGCGCGGTCGCCTGGCCCTGGTCGGAGCGGGACTACCGGCGTCGCCGCTGGCGGCACGCGCTCCGGAACTGGCGCCGGCCCCGGCACGCGCTCCGGAAGCTCCTCCTCCCCGGCCGCGGCCGGCGCGAGGAGCGGAAGCTCGGGGAGGCGCTCGCGGAGATCGGCGTGCGCCTGGACCGGGTGCCGCTCCTCCCGGTCGCGCACCACCTCGCGCACGCGGCCTCGACCTTCCGGTTCTCGGGGTTCCCCGAGGCCGCAGTCCTCACGCTCGACGCGATGGGGGAGTTCGACACGACCTGGTGCGCCGAGGCGGACGCGCGCGGGATCCGGCCTCTCCGGGTGCTCACGCTCCCCGACTCCCTCGGGACCTTCTACACGACCGTCACGGACTACCTCGGGTTCGCGCCGAACGACGGCGAGTACAAGGTGATGGGGATGGCGGCGTACGGGGACGCGGGCCGGGCGGACCTGGCGGGGTTCTTCGCGCTGCGGGACGGGGCGTTCTCCGTGGACCCGGACCACGTCTGGGTCCCCCGCGCGCTCTCGTGGAACGGGAGGCTCTTCTCGCCGCGCTGGGTGGAGCGCTTCGGGCCGCCCCGCGAGGGGCGCGGGCTCGGGGAGCCGTGGGTCCACGTCGCCGCCGCGGCGCAGAGGGCGCTCGAGGAGGGCTCCCTCGCCCTCCTGCGCGGGTCGCTCGCCGGGACGCTCGCGCGCGCCGGCGGCCGCCTCTGCCTCGCGGGAGGCTGCGCGCTGAACGTCGTCCTGAATGCGCGGCTGCGCGCCGAGCCCGGCGTGCGCGAGGTCTTCGTCCAGCCGGCCTCTCACGACGCGGGGGGCGCGCTCGGGGCGGCGGCCGAGGTCGCGGCCGCGGCCGGCGACAGGATCGAGCCGATGCGCACCTGCTTCCTCGGGCCGGAGGTGACCGCCGACGGCGTCCGCGCGACCCTCGCGCGGTTCGAGTTGCGGGCCCCCGAGCCCCCGGACATCGCGGCGGCGACGGCGGAGCGGCTCGCGGCGGGCGAGCCGGTCGGGTGGGTCCAGGGCCGGATGGAGTGGGGCCCGCGCGCGCTCGGGGCCCGGAGCCTCCTCGCACACCCGTCGGCGCCCGGCGTCCGCGAGAGGCTCGACCAGGCGGTGAAGGACCGCGAGCCCTGGCGGCCCTACTGCCCCGCGGTGCTCGCCGAGCGCGCGGGCGAGATCCTCGAGAGCGCGTGCCCGTCGCCGTTCCTCACGATGAACTTCCGGGTCCGCCCCGAGTGGCGCGAAAGGCTCCGCCACGCGATCCACGTGGATGGGACGGCGCGAGCGCAGACGGTCTCGCGCGAGGAGAACCCGCTCTTCCACCGGCTGATCGTGGAGTTCGAGAAGCGGACGGGGATCCCCGCCGTCCTTAACACGTCGTTGAACCGCCGCGACGAGCCGATCCCCGCGACGGCCGAGGACGCGTTGGCGGTCTTCTTCGCGACGGGGCTCCGGACGATGGCCCTCGGCCCGGCGCTGCTCCGCAAGAGCGAGACGACCGCCGAGTAGCGATTCCCGCACGTTCCCTGCGGCTCCGGGACATGGAATGGTGGGGACTGCCATCGCCGCCAGCCGCCGCGACCGACAGCGCACACCCCCCGCCCTCGCGGGGTCCGGGACTTTGCACTCGGTGGACAGCGCGCGGCCCGTCTCGGAGGTCGGCGACCGGTTGGTCGCGGCTTGCGGGTCCCGGGGATTCGCCGTCCTCGGCTCCTACGACATCCGCGCGAAGCTGGCCGAGAAGGGGCTCCCCCTCCCGCGCGAGAGCCGGGTCTACGAGGTCTGCAACGGAACGCAGGCGCACAAGGTCCTCTCCGGCCGTCCCGAGATGGTCGCGGCCCTCCCCTGCCGCATCGCCGTCTATCAGACCGCCCAGGGCAAGACCCGCCTCTCCACGATCCGCCCGACGACGTTCGTCGCGATGTTCGTCGCGCCGGAGCTGAAGCCGGTCGCGGAGGAGGTCGAGGAGACCCTCGTCGCGATCATGGCCGAGGCGGCCCGATAGCCGCGGCGGCACGCCGCGTGCGCTAGACTCTCGCGCCTTCCGGGCGCCGGGGCGGGGTGCGCCCGCTGTCGCCCGACGAGGACGCTGCGTGACGCTTCCCGGCTACGTGATGGCGTGCGCGCGGCTCCTCGGCCTTCTCGCCCTCGTCGCCGGCTGCGGCCCGGCCCAGCTCCCGGTCGGGTGGCCGACGCCCC
>JAKEIC010000268.1 GCA_022614695.1 Planctomycetales bacterium
GCCGCTGCCCGAGGAGCCCGACGAGGCGCGCATACGGGAGATCGCCCGCGCCGCGGTGGCGGAGGGCGTCGCGGGGCTCCCGGCCCCCGAGGCCGGCCTCGACGAGGAGGCGGTCCGCCGGATCGCCCGCCAGGAGGTCGAGACGGCGCCCGCGCCTCTCCCGACCGAGCCCGACGAGGGCCGGATCCGGGAGATCGCCCGGCAGGCCGCCGGAGAGGTCGCGGAGGCGGCCGCCCGGACCGCCGCCGCACGGGCCGTCTCTGAGATCCCTGCGCCGCCCGCCGGGCTCGACGAGGGGACGGCGCGTGCCATCGCCCGCGAGGAAGCCGCCCGCGAGGCCCGCGCGGCCGTCGCGAGGATCCCGCCCCCGCCTCCGGCGCCTGCGGGTCCGGACGAGGAGGCGGTCCGGGAGATCGTCGCCGAGGCCGTCGCACGGATCCCGCGCCCGCAGGCGGCTGCCTCCGCTCCCGATCCCGCCGCGATACGTCCGCTCGTCCAGCAGGAACTCGCCGAGGCCGAGAAGAAGCGCCCCCCGGCGCTCACGGCCGACCAGATCAAGGCGATCGTGAAGATGGGGATCGCGGGGGCCGCCGCCGGGGCCCCGGCTCTCACGCCCGAGAAGATCCAGGAGATCGCCCGCGAGGCCGCGGCCGACGCGGTCGCGAAGAAGTCCCTGAAGATAGACCCCGAGAAGATCAAGGGGATCCTCCGGGAGCAGGTCGAGAAGGTGGCGGCGGAGTCGTCCGGCGACCCGCAGGCCATCCTGGGGCTCGTCCGCGAGGAGCTGAAGAAGTTCGCGACGAGCCAGCCGACGGCCCTCGACCCCGACGAGGTCCGCGAGCTCGCCCGCGAGGTCGTGGCCTCGGCGCTCAAGAACCGGCCCACCGGGGCAGTGGACCTCGGGCCGATGCGGGAGCTGGCCGCGGCCGAGGCGAGGAAGGTCCTCGACTCGGCCCCGGCAGGCCTCTCCGAGGAGCGCGTCCGCGAGATCGCCGACGAGGTGGCCGCCGGGCGCCCCGTGCCGGCCAGCACGCCGGCGCCCGCACCGACGCTCGATCCCGACGAGTTGCGCGAGATCGTGCGCGCCGAGGTGGCCCGCGCCCGGCCCGCCGCGGCCCCCGCGCCTCCCGCCCTCGACGAGGAGGGGATCCGCGCCGTCGCCCGCGAAGCGGCCTCGGCCACGGCCGCCGAGGCGCTCCGGGACCTGCCGCGCGCCCCGGCGCCGGCGCGAGAGCCCGCGGCCGGCGCCGGACTCTCGCGCGAGGAGGCCGAGGAGGTCGCCCGCGCCGCGGTCGAGTCCCTCCGCGCCGAGGTCTCCCAGGCCTCGGCCGTGGCCGAGGGGCTCTCGGCGGCGGTCGCGGGGCTCGACGAGAAGGTCTCGGCCCTCCCGAGGACGCCCGCGGCCGCGGCGGCCCCCTCCGGCCTCGGCCGGGAGGAGGTCGAGGCGATCGTCGGGGCCGCGCTCGACGCGCGCCCCGCGCCGGCCGCCCCGCCCGGCCCCCCCGCCGCGCCGACCCTCAAGCCCGAGGAGATCCGGTCCCTGGCGCGGGAGGTGGTCGTGGCCGAGTTCGCCTCCCGCAAGACTCCCTCCGGGGTCACGGAAGGCGTCCGCGGCGGCGCGGGGCTCACCTCTTCGGACGTGAAGAAGCTCGTGAAGGAGATCCTCGACGCCGATTTCCCGGCCGGGAAGGACGGCGTCCGCCGGGTCGCCGGCGCCGCGGCGGCCGGCGGCGGGGGAGGCGGCCTCACGTCGTCCGACGTGAAGAAGCTCGTGAAGGAGATCGTCGAGGCCTCCTGCCCCACGCGGGAGGAGGTCGAGAAGCTGGTCCGCCGCGGGCGCTAAGCGGACCGGGGGAACTTCCTGGGGATCGATCCCCGGGCCCCGGCGGCCAGCCGAACACGGAGCGGCCGGAGGAGATTCTTGAAGGGGAGGACCCCCCTACGGGGATCCCGCACCTCCCCCCTCGGCGCGCCGGATGAGGCCGGCGATCAGGGCCGACAGCCGGCCGCAGAGCGACCGGACCCGGAGCCGGGCGGGCTCGGCGCACGCGCGCCGGTGCCCGAGCAGCTCGGTGGCGGCACAAACCTCCATCACGGACCCCGCCGCGATGCGGAGGGTCCGCGCCCGGTCGGCGCCCCTCCGCCCCATGGCCTCCGCCAGGTTCAGGACCCCGGATCCCGAGGCTCGGGCCGCCTGGTCGGCCAACCACGCGTGGCCGCGGGGGACGCCGAGCACGACGGCGACGACCGCGCGGTCGAGATCGAGGGCGACGCGCCAGGCGTCGAGACGCTCGTGCGGGAGGCCGTGCACCGGGCACGGATCCGGACACGAACACGGACGAGGATCGGTCACGTTCACGACGAACTCCTTTCGAGGGCGCGAACCACGGCCCTCACTGAAAGGTGGGGCCGTGGTGAAGCGACCGAGGAAGGAGTTCGTCGTCCGGGGTGACCGATCCTCGTCCTCGCGGCCGGACTCGGACTCGGACTCGGACTCGAGCCCGAGATCGGAGCCGATCCGATCCCGAAAGAGATCCCCCGACCTGCCTAGCCCGGACACCCGCGACCGGCCTTCCGTCTCCCTCGTGGTAGGATCCCGCCCCCCGTCGTCCGACGGGGACACTCGGAGGCGCCCATGAACGCTCGGTCGCTCCCCTTCGCCCTCTCGCTCGCCCTCTTCGCCGGCTGCGCCGACCACGAGGCACGGGGGGACTCCCACTGGCAGCGCCGCGAGTACGCCGCGGCGCTCGAGGCGTGGGGCCGGGTCCCCCCCGGGAAGGGCTCCCCCGACCTCTCGCGCAAGATGGAGCAGGCCCGCCAGGCGCTCTCCGAGGACCAGCTCGCCGTCGCGACCCGCGCCCTCGAGGCGGGCCAGTTCGAGGCGGCGATCCAGGCGGCCCGCGCCGGCCGGGAGGTCCGGGAGGACGAGAGGCTCGCCCGCATCGAGAACGAGGCGCGGGTCCGGCTCGTTTCCCGCTCGATCGAGCTCGGCCGGCTCCACCTGCAGCGCGGCGAGGTGGACGCGGCGATCCGGGAGTTCGAGACGGCCCACCGGCACGACCCCTCGGCCGAGACGAAGCGTCTGCTCCTCGACGCGAAGGCCACGGGGGCGGCGCGGCTCGCCGACGAGGCGCGCCGGCTCGCCGCCGCCCGCGAGTGGGACCGCGCGATGGAGACGGCGCGCCGGGCCGTGCTCCTCGACGAGCGGCCCGAGAGCCGCGCCATCCTCGCGGAGATCGAGAACGCCCGGGGCGCGTGGGAGGCCGAGCGCCACGCGGCCCTGGTCGCCGAGGGGCGGCAGCTCCTCGACGCGGGCGACTGGGGGCGCGCGGCGGCGAAGTTCGAGGGCGCCCTCCAGCTCCGCCGCCAGGAGCCCGCCGCGGGGCTCCTGCGCTGCGCCCGTGCGATGGCCGCCGGCGAGGCGGCGCTCGCGCGCGGGGACCTCCCGGCGGCGCTCGGCGCGTTCGGGGAGGCCGACGGCACCGGCCACGCGGGGGTGGCGGCGCGGGGGCGCCTCGAGGAGATCGAGAGGCGCCGGGCGGCCCTCCTCGAGGAGGCGGGCGCGAAGATCGCCTCCCGGGAGTGGGGCGCCGCGCAGGAGGCGCTCGGGCGCGCCGCCGCGATCCGGTCCGACCCCGAGGTGGAGCGCCTCCGGGGCTACGCCGGCGCGATGGCCGCGGGCGAGGCCGCCCTCGCCCGCAAGGACTTCACCGAGGCCGCCCGCCGGTTCGCCGAGGCGGCCTCGGCCGGCGTGGACGACGGCGGCCACGCGGCCGCGCGCCGGGACGGCCTCACGCCGGCCGTCTGGCGCGTGACGGTTGCGACCGTGCTGGTCCTCCCGCTCAAGGCCGACGAGTCGGTCTGGGACGGCTCCCTCACGAAGGCGCTCCCACTCGAGACCCTCATGGGGGCCTATGCGGAGGGCGTGCCGCCGAAGTCCTCCGCCAAGGTCGCGGCGACGATCGTGCCCGAGGCCAACCGCCCCGACCCCTACCTCGTGATCGCCCTCCCCGACGGTCGGCGGTTCAGGACCCGGCCGGCGGGGGGCACGTTCCTCCTCGAGCCCCGGCTCTGGTTCACGGTCGAGGGACACCTGGCGAGCGAGGAGGCGGTGACCCTCACGGTCGCGGACGACGACTCGGGCGAGCCGGGGGCCTCCGGGGACGACCCGATCGGCGCCCTCACGATCCGGGTCGGGGAGCTGCTCTCGCGGGGGGAGCGGTCCGCGTGGCAGTCCGGGCGGGTCCACGCGCTCGAGGTCGCCGCGGAGCGTCTCGGGAAGGAGGCCTTCGCCGGGGCGGTCCAGGGAGCCGAGGAGATCACGCCGCCGCCGGGCCCGGACGTCCGGGACCGGTCGCCCGTGGACCCTCCCCCGCCGCCCCCTCCGCCGTCCCTCGTCCGATTCGACCTCCGGCTCCGGCGCGTCAGGATCGCGGCCGGGGACTTCCAGGTCGAGAGGGGGGAGGGCGCGCCCGATCCCCAGGTCGAGGTCTTGAAGGGCGACGAGCGCGTCTTCCTCGGGGAGGTCGTGAAGGACGCGGGGGACAAGAAGTGGCCGGGGGACGACGCCCCCGCCTTCGTGGTCCTCCTCGCTCCCGGGGAGGAGCTGACGGTCCGGCTCTACGACCACGACCCCAAGGACCCCGACCTCGCCCTCTCCGCGACCGTGACCGCGAAGGACCTCGACAAGGGCCGCGCGGCGCTCAAGAGCCCGCGCGGGAGCCTCGTCGAGATCGAGGTGAAGCGGTAGGGGGAAGACAGGAGCGCGGAGCGCGACGTGGGGGGTAGCCGAGCGGAGCGAGGCGACCGGGGGGAGGCGGAGTCCGCGGAGCCTCCCCCCACCCGAAGTGCGCCACCGGCTACAGGTACAAGGTCGGTTACGGCGCCTGACCCGGAAGTCGGTGAGATCGGCCGCGTAGCGGCGTATCTCACCGACTTCGGGCTGGCGAAGTCGGTGTCCACCGGCTCGCGGCTCACCCGCACGGGCCAGGCGCTCGGGACCCCGGCCACCATGTCGCCCGAGCAGGCGCGAGGAGAGGTCTCCTCGCTCACCCCCGCGACCGACGTCTGGAGCCTCGGCTGCGTCCTCTACGAGATGCTCGCCGGACGGCCGCCTTTCGAGGGGGAGACCTCGGCCGCCGTCGTCGCGGCGGTCCTCACGAGGGAGCCGACCGCGCTCCGGCGCCTGCGGCCCGACGCGCCGCGGGATCTCGGCCGGATCCTGCGGGTCGCGTTCGCCAGGGCCCCCGACGCGCGCTACCCCGAGGCCGGGGCGATGGGGGACGACCTGGACCGGGTGCTCCGGGGCGCTCCGGCGCTCGCGCGCCCGCCGGCGAGCCGCGCCTTGCGGCTCGCCGGGGCGGCCGCGGGCGTCGCGCTCCTCGCCGCCGGGGCGTGGGCCCTCCGGCTCGCGGGCCCCGGCCCCGGGTCGCCGGCCGGATCGCCGGACTCGCCCCGCCCCGGGGAGGCGGCCGGGGTCCGAGCCGCCTCGCGGGGGCGCGAGCTCCTCCCCTCGGACCCGCACGAGGCGTCGCGGCTCCTCGGGGACGCGCTCCGGGAGCGACCGGACCACCCGGATGCGCCCGCGTGGCGCCTCGAGCGCGGGCTCGCCCTCTGGTACGTGGCGGACTTCCCGGGCGCGATCGGTGAGTGGTCCGCGGTTCCCGAGGGCACCCCCGAGGCCGCGAGGGCCCGCCTCCACCGCGGGCTCGCCCACTACTTCCTCGGCGATTTCGCCCGGGCCGAGCCGGACCTCGGGGACCTGGCCCGGGGCGCCGGATCGGACGCCGCGCTCGCCCGCGGGGCCCTGGAGGCCTCGGAGGGCCGCTGGGACGCGGCCCGCGAGGCCCTCCGCGACCTCCCCGGCTGGCAGGCGGCGCTCCTGCGCGCCCACATCGAGAACGCGGCCACCGACGGGGAGCCGGAACGGGCCGCCCGCGAGGCCACGGCGGCGCTCAGCGGGGGGATCCGGTCCGTGTGGCCGCTTTTCGAGCGGAGCCGCGCGCGGCTCCACCTGGGCGACGC
>JAKEIC010000269.1 GCA_022614695.1 Planctomycetales bacterium
GGTCGGCCGGGCGCGGATCACTCAGTTCATGGCGCGCGGCACAGGCCCCCACGGCGACCCGTTCACGCGCTACGAGGGCCTCTACGACTGGTCGGTCCGCCAGACCGAGTCGTTCTGGTCCTCGGTCTGGGAGTTCTGCGAGATCCGGGGGAACCGCGGCGGGCGGGTCCTCGCCGACGCGGACAAGATGCCCGGCGCGCGCTGGTTCCCGGACGCGGAGGTGAACGTCGCCGAGAACCTGCTCCGCCGCGGGGACGCGGCGCCCGCGATCGTCTCCCGGCGCGAGGACGCGCAGAGGCGCGTCCTCACTTTCGCGGCGCTTCGGGCCGAGGTCGCGCGGCTCCAGGCCGCCCTCCGCTCCGCCGGGATCCGGTCCGGCGATCGCGTGGCCGCGTGGCTCCCGAATGCCCCCGAAGCCGCCGTGGCCTTCCTCGCCGTGGCGAGCCTCGGCGCCACCTGGGTCGCGTGCGCGCCCGACCTCGACGCGGAGGGGCTCGCCGCCCGGCTCCGCCCGCTCGAGCCCCGCGCGTTGTTTGCGTCGGACGGGTGGCTCCTCGGGGGCCGCTGGACGGACCGGCTCGGTCCCCTGCGCGCGGCCGCGGCGGCCCTTCCGTCCCTCGAGCGGGTGGTCGTCCTCCCATGGGCCTCCTCCTCGCCCGACCTCTCGGGCCTCCGGGGTGGCGTGGACTGGCGCGCGTTCGCCGGGAGCGCCGCAGCGGGGGACCCCGCGTTCGAGCGCTTCCCGTTCGCGCATCCCCTCGGAGTCCTCTTCGCGCCCCCCGGGACCGGCCCGGCAGAGACGGGCGTCGTCTACGGGAGCGGCGGGACGCTCCTGCAGGTCCTCGCCGAGCACCAGCTCCACGCGGACCTCCACGCCGGGGAGTCGCTCCTCTTCCTCGCGACCACCGACGAGGCGGCGTGGCCGTGGGCGATCGCCGCGCTCGGGAGCGGGGCCACCCTCGTGCTCTACGACGGCCACCCCCTCCGGCCCGGCGCGGGAGCGGTGCTCGACGCGGCCCGGGACGAAGGCGTCTCGGTGCTCGGGGTCCCGGCCCTCTACCTCGACGTGATCGAGCGCGCCGGGCTCGCCCCGGCGGCGCGCCGGCCTCTCCCGCGCCTGCGGGCGGTCCTCGCGTCGGGCGCCCCGCTCGCGGGCGAGCGCTACGACTACGTGTACGGGAAGGTGAAGCCCGACGTGCAGCTCGTCCCCCTCCTCGGGGGCGCGGACCTCGTCACGCACTTCGCCCTCGGCGCGCCGATCCTCCCGGTCCGACGCGGGGAGGTCCCGTGCCGCGCGCTCGGGCTCCGCGTCGAGGTCGCCGACCCGACGGGTCGTTCCGTGACGGGGGAGCCGGGAGACCTCGTTTGCCGCGGCCCGTTCCCCGCGATGCCTCTCGGCCTCGTCGGCGACCCGGACGGCTCGCGATTCCGGGCCGCCTACTTCGAGCGTCCCCCGGGCGCCTGGCACGCGGGGGAGCGCTGCACGCTCACCGAGGACGGGAGCCTCGTCGCGTGACCGTGGCGGAACCCGGCCCGCCCCGGGCCTTCCTCGCCGACTTCGGCCTCGCGAAGACCGTCGCGACGCATTCAAAGCTCACCCGCACCGGCCAGGCCCTGGGCACCCCCGCCTACATGTCCCCCGAGCAGGCGCGGGGCGAGGTGTCGTCGCTCACGCCCGCGACGGACGTCTGGAGCCTCGGGTGCGTCCTCTACGAGATGCTGGCGGGGCGGGCGGCGTTCGGCGGGGAGTCCCCGGCGGCCGTCGTCGGACGCGTCCTCGTGGGGATGGTGGAGCCGATCCGTCGGAGCCGCCCGGACGTGCCCGGGGACCTGGAGCGCGTGCTCCGGGCGTGCCTCGCGCAGGACGCCCGGCGCCGTCCCGCGGAGGCCGCCGCGGTCCGGGACGACCTCGAGAGGATCCTCCGGGGCGAGCGCGCGCGCGCGCGCCCGCCCCGCCGGCGGGGGACCCTAGCCCTCGGCCTCGCCGCGGTCGCGATCCTCCCGGCCGCCGCGCTCCTGGCCGGGGCGGTCGGGGATCGAGCCCCGCGAGGCGCGAGCGAGCGCTTCCCGTCGCGGGCGGCTCTCCCCTCCCTCTCGCGTGCCGAGTCGCTCGTGGCTCGGGCGCGCGCGCTCCGGGTCTCGGATCCCGAGGGGGCGGCGAGGCTCCTCGCCGAGGCCCTCGATCTCGCCGGCGCTGGCCCGCCGGACGGGTTTGCGGAGCGGGACGCGTGGCTGCTCGAGCAGGGCCTCCTCCTGTGGGCCCTCGGGCGCGAGGACGAGGCCTC
The DNA here is from genome assembly GCA_022614695.1 of Planctomycetales bacterium. Taxonomy (GTDB): domain Bacteria; phylum Planctomycetota; class JAKEIC01; order JAKEIC01; family JAKEIC01; genus JAKEIC01. The sequence continues at coordinate 2,286 of JAKEIC010000269.1, forward strand.
CTCAGCGTGGGCCCGGATCCCTGCGAGCTCCCCCCTTGCGACCCGCGCCCGCCTCTACCGGGGGCTGGTTGGCTTCTTCTCGGCCGTGCGTCCGAGGGCGCCGGACGGCGAAGGCTGGAAGGCGTTGTGCGAGGTCGCGGCCGGCCCTACCGAGGAGCGGGGGCTCGCCGAGGCGGCCGTGGCTGCAGCGCGCAAGGACTGGGCGGCCGCGCGGTTGACCCTCACCGGGATCCCGGGGTGGGAGGCGAGCCTGCTGCGGGCCTACGTCGAGTGCGGGGATCCCCGCGGGGACCGCGAGCGGTCCGTGCGGGAGTACGACCGCGCGCTCGGAGACGGCTTGCGGTTCGGGTGGGCCATCTTCAATCGCGGCAGCTCCCGGATGCTCCTGGGGGACGCGCGGGGGGCGGAGGCCGACTACGACGAGGCCCTGCGGCTCCAGCCCCGGTCCCCCCACATCCTGCAGAACCGGGCGATCGCCCGGCGGGCGTACGGCAATCTCGCCGGGGTGGTCGAGGACCTCACCGAGGCGCTCCGGCTGGCCCCGGGGAACCCGGTCTACCTCGTGGACCGGGCCTCGGCTCGCCGCCGTCTCGGGGACATCCCGGGGGCCCTCGAGGACTACGCCTCCGCGTTGGAGGCGAACCCCGGCGACGCCCTCGCTCATTTCAACCGCGGGATCCTGCGGACGGATCTCGGGGAGTACCAGGCCGCGGCGGAGGACTACGAGGCGGCGGTCCGGGGACGCCCGGACGACCCCGACCTCTGGTGCAACCTCGGAGGCGGCCGCCGGCTGCTCGGGGACCTGCCTGGGGCCGAGGAGGCCTTGCGTCGCGCTCTCGGCCTCAAGCGCGATCACGTGGAGGCGCGGGGCGAGCTGGGGCTGCTCCAGATGGAACGGGGCGAGTGGCGCGAGGCCGCCGATTCGCTCCGGGAGGCGCTCCGGATCTCGCCGGACCATCCCGAGGCGGCCGCGATCCGCGCGAAGCTCGCCGAGTGCGAGGCGAAGGTGCCCGCGGGAGGCGCGCGATGAGCGGGCGGGCGGGGCAGAGGATCGTCTCGGGTTTGTCGTTTGGCGTTTGTCGTTCGGCCGGAGCCGCCTCCCAACCACAAACGACAAACGACAAACCACAAACGGATTCTCCCCGCGCCTTCCTCGCCGACTTCGGCCTTGCCAAGTCCGTCGCGACGGGGTCGAGGCTCACGCGCACGGGCCAGGCCCTCGGGACCCCGGCCTACATGTCCCCCGAGCAGGCGCGGGGGGAAGTCGGGTCCCTCACGCCGGCCACCGACGTCTGGTCGCTCGGATGCGTCCTCTACGAGATGTTGGCGGGGCGGCCCCCATGGCAAGGGGGGACTCCAGCCGCCGTGATCGGGGGGATCCTCACGAGGGATCCGGCCCCGATCCGGACGGCACGGCCCCAGGTGCCGGAGGCCCTCGAGCGGGTCTCGCGCGTCGCGTTGGCGAGGCACGCCGGCCATCGCTACGCGGAAGCGGGCTCGTTCGGCGAGGACTTGGACCGAGTGCTCCGGGGCGAGCGTCCGAGGGCCCGGCCCCCCGGCGGGTGGCGGTGGAAGGCGGCGGCGACGGCCCTCGGGGCCGTCGCGGCCACCTGGGCGCTCTGGGGGGCCTCGCGGCCGGCGACCCGCCCTCAGGCGCTGCCGGTCACGGCGCCGGCTTCCGCCGCGGGATGGCTCGCCGCAAGAGCGCGGACGCTCCGGCAGTCCGATCCCGTCGAGGCGGCGCGACTCCTCGCCGAGGCCATCGAGGCCGAACCCGCGCAAGACGACTGGAGGCTCGAGCGAGGCCTGCTTCTCTGGGCCAGCGGCCGCGCGACCGAGGCCGTCGGGGAGTGGGCTCGCGTCGCCGAGAACTCCCCGGAGCGGCCCGCGGCGACGCTCTACCAGGGGCTGGAGGCCCTCCTCCGCCTGGACGGCAACGCGGCGCTCCCACACGTCCGGCGGGCGGCCGGGGGAGCCGGTCGCGAGGCTCGCCTGGCTCAGGCGATACTGGACACCTTCCGCAAGGAGTGGGCTCGGGCGAGGGAGCGGGTCCGATCCGAAGGAGGTTGGGAGGCGGCGCTCATCCGTGGGTACATCGAGGCGCTCGGGAACCTCGCACTGAGTCGCCTGTCTCTCGGGGACTTCGGCGGCGCGGCCGGCTCGTTCCGCGAGTTCCTCCGCCTGGCCCCCGACCACCCCAAGGCCCCTGCGCTCCGGAGCCTCCTCGCCGAGTGCGAGGGGCGCCTGCGCGCCGAGGAGCCCACGAATTCGGGCGGCTGACCGGTGCGCCGCGCGGCGCCTACGTGGCCCTCCACCGCCGGATGTCGTCCCGCACGACCCCCGCGAGCGCCCGGACCCAGTCGGCCCGGTCGTTCAGGCACGGGACGCGGTGGAAGTGGGTCCCTCCCGCCCCGAGGAACGCCTCGCGGTTCTCGCGGCCGATCTCGTCCATCGTCTCGAGGCAGTCGGCGGCGAATCCGGGCGTGACGACGGCGACGCGGCGGACTCCGGACCGCGCGAGCGAGACGAGGGTCTCGAGGCAGTAGGGCTGGAGCCAC
>JAKEIC010000270.1 GCA_022614695.1 Planctomycetales bacterium
AGTCGGCCGGCTCCACGCGGACGGGCGCCCGTTCGTCGCGTCACCCGCGGCCGAACCGATTAGTCAGAAGGTCCCACAAGCGCGGGATGCGCGCCCACAAGGAGCGACGGTTGATCCCTCGCCGGGTGTCCGGTAGTATCCCGCGCCCCATGGCCGTCCCCGTCGCGATCCTCGGACGCAAGGTCGGGATGACCCAGGTTTTCTCCCCCGACGGGCGCGTCACTCCGGTCACCGCCATCGAGGCGGGGCCCTGCGTCGTGGGCCAGGTGAAGATCCGCGAGCGGGACGGGTACACGGCCGTCCAGATGGGGTTCGGTACCAAGAAGAAGTCGCGCGCCCGGAAGCCCGAGGTCGGCCACTGGAAGAAGGTGAACGTGGAGCCGCCGCGGTTCGTCCGCGAGCTGCGGCTCCCGGCGGAGGACCTCAAGCCCTACACGCCGGGCCAACAGGTCCAGCCCGACATCTTCAAGGTCGGCGACTTCGTGGACGTGATCGGGACGAGCAAGGGGAGGGGCTACCAGGGCGTCGTGAGGAAGTACGGCCACCACGGCCACCCCCACAGCCACGGCACCCACGAGTACGAGCGGCACCCCGGCGCGATCGGCTGCGAGGCGGACCCCGGGCGCGTGATCAAGGGGATGAAGCTCCCGGGCCACATGGGCGACGTCCGGGTGACCGTCCGGAACCTCGAGGTGATGCGCGTGGCGCTCCCGGAGAACCTCCTCTACGTGAAGGGGGCGGTTCCCGGGGCCCCGAACGCGTATCTCTACGTGCGCACCGCGCGGACCCGGAAGCCTCGGCCTCCCGAGCCGCCCAAGCCCGCCGCGGAGAAGGCCGATAAGGGCGCGAAGCCGGCCACCAAGCCGGCCGCGAAGCCCGCGGAGAAGAAGCCGGCGGCGAAGGCCTAGCGGGCGTATCGCCGGAGGCGGTCGTAGGCGTCGTCGGCCCCGGAGGCGACCTTCCGGTTCGAGTCCCGGCGCATCTGCTGCAGGGCCGGGAGGTGCCGCGCCGGGTCGCCGATCCCGGCCTGGCCCAGCACGACGCAGGCGTTGTACCGGACGCGCCAGTCCGGGTCGGAGAGCCGAGCCGCCGCGGCGTCCGCGGCCCCGGGCCCCATCGCGAGGAGCGCCTCGACGGCGGCCTCGCGGACGTCCCGATCGGAGTCCCCGAGCCGGCGGGCCGCGGCCTCGGCGGCGACGCCGCCGGTCGCGGCGTCGCTCCGGGCGGCCCGCTCGATCGCGGCAAGCATCTCTTCGGCGCGGGACGGGGAACGCTCCCCCGCGAGGAGCGAGGCGAGCTCCCGCGCCCCCTCAGCGCCGCAGAGCCCGAGCGCCGGGACCACCTCGGCTTGCAGGTCGCCCTCGGCGTCCCGGGCGGCCGCCGCCAGCGCCCGGACGGCCCCGGCTCCGCCCAAGCGACCGAGCGCGGATGCCGCCGAGGTCCGCACGACGGGGGAGGGATCGGAGAGGAGCGCGCGCAGGATCTCACCCGCCCGAGTGCGCGCCCCCGTGAGGCGCCCGAGCGAGTCCGCCGCCGCCGCCCGGGCCCGGGGGTCCTGCGAGGTGGCGAGGAACCCCTCGAGGAGCTCGAGGGCCCGGTCGTGGGGTAGGGTCCCGATGACGCGGGAGGCGCCGCGCCGACTTGCGGGCGTCGCCAGGAGCGAGCGGAGGGGCTCCTCGCTCCCCTCCTGCACGGCCGAAGCCTCGATCCCCTGCCAGCGCCGATGGACGTCGAGCCCGCTGGACCAGGTGAGTCCGGCCACCGCGAGGGAGGCCATCGAGAAGAACACGGCCAGCGACCCGATGGTGGCGCCACGGAGTTCGGGCCGCCCCCCGAGGCGGGCCCGGGAGGCCAGCGCGAAGAGGAAGATCCCGAGGAGCGGGATCCCCGCGGCCGGGACGGCCACGAGGAGGGCGAGCTGGCGGGCGGCCGGGTCCCACCCGGCGAAGAGGCTCTCCACCTCGGGGCGGAACAAGAGGAGCGGCACGAGCGGGAGCGCGGCCGTGCCCGCGACGAGGAACGCGAGCAACGCGAGGAACGAGAGCCGCGGGGGCCGCGGGACATCGGGGACGGGGAGGGGCGGAGTCGGGGATGCCGATGCGGCCGCGGCGGGGGGCTCGTTGGCGTGCCCGCCGCCGGCCGCGACCTTCTCGAGACCCGCCGCCACCTGCTCCCCGACCCGCACCTGGATCTTGACCGCCGCCTCCTGGGCGCGCTCGGCCGGGGAGAGCGGGATCCCGGCGGCGAGCTTCTCGAGCCGGCGCCGCTTCTTCATGTGGCCCCCGACGATCCCCCACGCCACGAGCGCGACGACGCCGGTGAGGGCGTGGCAGGAGAAGAGCGAGTAGAAGAAGAAGACCATCACGCCCGCGAGGACCCAGCCGTCCCAGTTCTCCTCGAGCCAGGACCGGGCGCGGGGAGCGCCCTCGCGAGCCCGACGCGCCGCCTCCTCGGCTCCGCGCCGGAGGTCCTCGCGCCGGAACCCCGCCCAGGCCCAGGGCTCGCCCCCGGCCGGGGCCGCTTTCGCCTCCGACGCCCGCTTCAGGTCCGTCGCCACGTGGCTCGCCCGCTGGTAGCGCAACTCCGGGTCCTTCTCGAGGACCTTGAGGACGACCCGGTCCAGGTTCACGTCCACCCGGACGTTCCTCCGGCTCGGGGGGTCGAAGCGCCCGAGCGGCAGCTCGCCCGTGAGCATCTCGTAGAGGACCACGCCGAGCGAGTAGATGTCGGCGCGGTGGTCCACGGCCTTGCTCCGCTCCCGCTGCTCCGGGGCCATGTAGTCCACGGTCCCCATCACGACGTTCGTGCGGGTGAGGGGCGGCTCCTCGCGATCGCCCGCGACGATGCGGGAAAGTCCGAAGTCGGCGATCTTGACGGTGCCGGCCCGGTCCCGGAGGATGTTCTCGGGCTTGATGTCTCGGTGCACGATGCCGCGTGAGTGCGCGAACTCGAGGGCCTCGCAGATCTGGGGGACGATCCGGAGCGCCTCTTCGGGCGCGAGGCTCCCCTCATCCATGAGCGTGCGCAGCGACGTCCCGTCCACGAACTCCATGACGAAATAGAAGTAGCCCCGGTCGTGCCCCCGGTCGAGGATCGCGACGATGTTCGGGTGCGAGAGAGCCGCGAGGCTGCGCGCCTCGCGGTCGAAGCGCGCCAGGAAGTGGGCGTCGCGCGAGAGCGCGGGGCGGAGCACCTTCACGGCGACCGCGCGGTCGAGCGAGGTCTGGGTGGCGAGCCACACCACGCCCATCCCTCCGCGCCCGATCTCCCTCTGCAGGATGTAGCTCCCGAGCTGGTCGCCGGCCTTGAGAGCCGGATGCCCCTCGGCGTCTGCGATCCCGGCGTCCGGGGCCTCGACGCGCGCGCCGGCCGGGGCCGCCGCCGCGGGGGCGTCCTTCGGGACGCCCTCGGGCGGAGAGGCCTCGGCGACGCTCGAGAGCGGCTCCGGACCGCCGCTCCCGTAGGGGACGGTCTCCCGGACGGCGAGGTCGAAGCGGTGGGCGCAGAACGGGCAGGAGACGTGAGGACCCAGGGGGAAGAGGGACTTGTCGAAGGACTTGCCGCAGGACGGACAGTGGATGGTCATGGCGTGGCTCCCTCGTTATACCCCGCGAACGTCCCGCATGCGCGGAGCTTTCGCAAGCGCCATACCGGGGCGCGTCCCGTCAGCGCACGCGACCACCGGATGACGCACCTTGAAGGGGCCTCGCGAGTTGCGACAGTCGCCGAGGGATCCTGTGAACCCTGTCCTTGGCTCGCCTCAGGGTCTGCCCGGCGGGAGTTGAAAGGGCTTTTCACCGACCCGAGGCGGTACGCGCCCCGCTTCCCCGCCGCCTCCGCGGGACCGCCCGGCGGGGAGGTGATGCGGGTCCGGGTCTCGGCCCTCGACGATCCGACCCGACTGCCGTTCCTGAGGCTCGCCGCCGGCGGTTCACCCGGCGCGGCGGGAGGGGAGGTGCCCGAGCCGGCGCGAGAGGTCCTCGCCCGGGTCGCCCGAGAGCTCCGCGGCCGTCGCGACGGGCTCCTCCTCGAGTCCTGCCCCTCCGGGGCCCTGGAGCTGGTCCTGATGGAGGGCGGGCCGCTCGGCCGCTGGGACCCGAAGGGCCCCCGGCTCACTCTCGCCGCTCCGCTCGTCCGGGCCGCGGCCGACGGGTCCCCGGGCGGCGAAGCCCTCCTCCTCCACGTCGTCGAGCACGAGTGGAGGCACGCCTGCGCGGGCTCCCTCTACGCCGAGACGCTCGGCTCGGGCCCCGCCCCCTCGAGGCCGCGCGTCGGGAGGGCCGTGATGGCGGAGCCCGTCGCGCCGCGCGCCGCCTCGCGGGCCGCCGCCGTGACAGGGGGCGTCCGCGAGGAGGCGCTCGTCCTCCTGGACGGCTGCGCGGAAGCCCTCGACCTCGGCCCGGAGGACCGCGAGGCGCTCCTCGCCTTCCTCCGCGAGACTGCCGGCACCTCCGATCCCTACGCCGGGCTGCTGGCCGGCGTCCTCCACGACGGCGAGGCGGGGACGCGCGCCGCGGCGGCGGCCGCCGACCTCGCTTCGGTGCTGGCCGAGCCGCTGCCCGGGGAGCCCCGGGACGAGGAGCTCCACTCCGTGGTGGCCGCGCTCTGGGAACGGCACCGCGCGCTCGACCGCTCGCTTCGGGACCCCCGCCTCCACGCCCCGCCGGCCGGCGACGCGGCGCGCATCCTGCGGGGGGCCAACGACCGGCTCCGCCTCGCCGCCCTCGCCCCACTGGCGGCGGTCCCCGGGCCAGCGGCCGCGGAGGCCGGGCCCCTCCTCGCGGCGGCTGCGCGGGGACTGCGCGGCGTCCCGGGCCTCCGCGAGCGGAACTTCCGGTCGCTCCGCCGCCTGGCGCTTCTCGCCGCGGCCGAATCGGCCGCCCGGCGCGAGGGGGAGGCGCCCGCGAAGGCGTCGGAGACCGGGGCGGTCACGGAGTTCGTCGCGGGTCTCCTCGACGCAGGCGGGGGGGGAGCGAGGGGACGGGGGCGCGGATTCGGACCCCTCGTCGCGACGGACCTGGCCGACCTCGCCCTCGCCCGCGCCGACGAGGCGCTCTCGGACGGCTGCGTGCGCGAGGCCCTGGAGGGACTCGAGGCGGCGGCCGCGGTCTGCGCTCGGCGCGGCGCCGGGGCGGACGCGGGCCTTGCCGAGGACCTCCGGGCCGCGGCGCGCGGGGCGCGCGAGAGGTTCCGCGAGGCCGAGGCCGCGGCGCTCCGGGCCCGCCCCCGCGCCGACCGCCACGACCGCTTCGCAGCCCGCGCCGGGCTCGCCGCCCGCGATCCCACCGCCCTGACGACGCTTCTCGATGAGGCCGCGTCGGGCCCGGCGGGAAGCCCCGAGGACGTCGCCGCAGTGCTCGTCGCGGCGGACCAGGCCCTCGGGGGGCAGCTCGCCGACACCGACACGTTCGCCGCGGTCGCCGAGCGTTCCCGCGCGGCCGGGGCCTCCCCCGCGCTCTCGGAGGGAATCCGCCGCTTCCGCGGGCTCCTCGCCCTGGCCGCCGGGAAGCCGCTCGCGACCGAGGGGCTCGGCCTCGAGCTGGCGGTGGAGGCGCTCGCCTCGGAACGGCTCTTCGCCGCCGCGTTCGGGATCGAGGACCTCCGCGGGCGAGCGGCGATCGAGGCACGCGTCCACGAGCTCCTGAACGAGCGGGGGATCGCGGAGGCGCTCCTGCGCCGCAAGAGGGGGCTCCTGCGCCGCGAGTGGGAGCCGGTCCCGCCCGCGGAGACTCGGGCCGAGCTGGCGCGCCGGCTCCGCGAGCAGAGGCAGGCCTACGCCGCCGGCGGGCGCGACCCGGCGCAGCGCGACGACCTGGCCTATGCCGAGTGGTGCGCCGGGGTGGTCCACGTCCTGCTCGGCGACCCGGCCGAGGCGTGGGAGAGGCTCCACGGCTTCCTCGCGCTCCACGCCGAGAAGGCGCCGGGCGAGGAGGAGAGCCTCGTCGCACTCGTCGCGGCGCTGCCGAGGCGCGGCGCGTTCGGGGACGCGAACAGGATCCTGCAGGCGCTCACCCCGGTCCGCGACCGGCTCGACGCCGCCGTGGACCTTCTCGAGTCGCTCGCGCGCGACGCCGCCGAGGGCCGCGGCGCCGGAGCGGGCTCGCTCACGCCCGAGCAGCGCGAGAAGGCGCCGGCGGTGCTCGAGAGGTGGCGCGCCGTGCGCCGCACCTTCCCGCGGATCGTCCGCGTGCGGCTCGGCGGGGAGGAGCGCGAGACGAGGCTCACCGAGTTCCTCGAGGTCGGGGCCGGGGGCAAGGAGGGGCAGCTGGCCGCGCTCCGGCACCTCTTCCTCGGCCGGCCGTTCTTCCCGTTCCTCGGCTACCACCGCCTCGAGCTGGAGGAGGAAACCGGCAAGATCCGCCGCTTCGTCTCGAAGGTGGGCATCACCGAGAGGATCGCGGGCGACTACGCCGCCGCGTTCCGGTTCCTCATCCCGGACGTCGAGAGGGAGGTGGCCCGGCTCCGCGGGAACCACCTCCGCGAGCGGTTCGTAAACGCGGCCTGCCGGGCCTTCGCCGACCACCTGCGCGAGGAGTCCCGGGCTCGGACGCGGGAGGGAGGGCGCGCCCAGGGCGAGGGGCGCCTCGAGGAGGCGCAGGCCGCGCGCCGGGAGGCGGAGCGGCGCCGGGCGGTCGCCGACGCGCTGCTCGTCCCGGAGGTGCGGGTGGCCGAGGTGGGAGGCGAGGGGGATGCCGGGAGCGACTCCGAGCCGGTTCCCCTGCTCCTCTCCGAGGAGGTGCCGGCCCTCCGCGAGTTCCCGAAGTCGCGCTTCGCCCGCGCGGCGGACGAGTCGGGAGCCCTCCCGCGGGTGCGGCGGCAGGAGGAGCGCATCGCGGCCGCGCTCGAGGTGCTCCGCGAGGAGGCCAAGGAGGATCTCCGGCGCGGCAACTCGCAGGCCCCGCCAGACGCGCTCGAGCGCGGGGCCGAGGAGGCCGTCCGGCTGGTCCGGGCGCACGCGACGTGCCTCACACTCCTCCTCGCGAACTCGGACTTCCAGCTCTTCACGTCGGGTCCTCGGATGGTCGTCCTCGACATGGGGGAGCTGATCCTGCCCGAGGTCTTCTGGCCCGAGGGCGCGGTCGTCGGGAGGGCCCAGACCCACCGGCTGGACGTCTCCGTCGTCACCGAGGAGGACCGGGCCGCGGAGTTCGGCGACGTCCTGGCGCTCTACCAGGAGTTCTTCGGCGGGGCCGGACCCGTCCTCACGGCGGCCCGGGCCGCCGGGCTCGACGACGAGACCTCCGAGCGGGTCGTCTCCTCGCTCGCGAAGCGCGCGCAGGCGCTCCCGACGGCCCTCGAGCTGCTCATCCGCAGCGGGGGTACCCTCTACCTCGGGCCGGGAGGCCACTACCTCCCGCGGCAGCGCGGGACGGGGACGAGGTACCTCGCCCGGCGCCCCTCCCCGGCCGGGCGCGCCGGCGCGGGCGCGGCGCCTCCGGTTCCCCGCCCGACCGTGGCCGAGGAGACCCTCAGCATCGCCCCCGAGGCGGCGGCCGCCCCGGGGCGCGGCGAGGAGACTCTGACGCTCGATCCGGCGGGCGCGTCGGCTCCTCCGCGGCCCGGCGCGCGGGTGCTGGTGGCCTCGGCCCACGAGGGGCGCCGGGCGTTCCTCGCCGCGGCGGTGCGGGCCGCGGGAGCGGAGCCGATCGAGGCGCCGGACTCCGACGCGGCGGGCGCGGCCCTCCTGGCCGGCGGCGTGGCGTGCGCCCTCGTGGAGCTGGACCTCCCCCCTGCGGGGGGGGCCGAGGTGCTCCGCGTGGCTGCCGAGGACGCCCCCGAGGACGTCCCGACGATCCTCCTGGCGGCTCCCGAGGAGCTGGCGGAGGCGGAGCCCCTCCTCAAGTTCCAGCCCGACGCGGTCGTGCTCCGGCCGCTCAAGGCCGAGGAGATCGCCGAGGCCCTGAAGCGCGTGCGGGGGCGGTAGAATCCGGGCCTCGTGATCCTCTCCGTCCGCGACCTCCCGCAGCACGTCGGTGAGGAGGCCACCGTCCGCGGGTGGCTCTACAACCTCCGGAGCAAGGGGAAGATCCACTTCCTCCAGGTCCGCGACGGGACGGGGATCGTCCAGGGTGTCGTCGGGAAAGGGGACGTCCCCGACCCCGCGTTCGCCGCCTGCGAGGGGATCCCGCAGGAGTCCTCGGTCGTCGTGACAGGCGCGGTGCGCGCCGACGCGCGCGCCCCCGGGGGCGTCGAACTCCACCTCCGCGACGTCCAGGTGATCCAGCGCTCGGAGCCCTACCCGATCGCCCTCCAGTCGCACGGGCCGGACTTCCTCCTGCGCCACCGGCACCTCTGGCTCCGCTCCCGAAAGCCCTGGGCGACCCTCCGCGTGCGACACCAGGTGATCCGCGCCATCCGGGACTTCTTCGACTCGCAGGGCTTCACGAACGTGGACGCCCCCATCTTCACGCCGGCCGCCTGCGAGGGGACGACCACGCTCTTCGAGGTGAAGTACTTCGACGAGGGGAACGCCTACCTGACGCAGTCGGGCCAGCTCTACATCGAGGCGGCGGCGATGAGCCTCGGGAAGGTCTACTGCTTCGGGCCCGTCTTCCGGGCCGAGCGGAGCAAGACACGGAAGCACCTGACCGAATTCTGGATGGTGGAGCCCGAGGTCGCCTACGCGACCCTCCCCGACATCATGGACCTCGCCGAGGGGCTGATCGTCGCGATCGCCGCGCGCGTCCTCGAGAACTGCCGCGAGGAACTGAAGGTCCTCGAGCGCGACCCGGCGCCGCTCGAGAAGATCCGGAAGCCCTTCCCGCGGCTCACTCACGCCGAGGCCGTGAAGCGCGTGAACGCCCGGGGCGTCGCCATGGCGGCGGACGACGACTTCGGCGCCCCGCAGGAGGAGGCGCTCGTCCAGGGCGAGGAGCGGCCGGTGATGGTCTACCGCTGGCCCTCGGCCATCAAGGCGTTCTACATGAAGCGGGACCCGGCCGACCCCGCCGTGGCGCTCGGCGTGGACGTGATCGCGCCCGAGGGCTTCGGCGAGGTGATCGGGGGCGGGCAGCGCGAGGACGACCTGGCGAAGCTCCTCGAGCGGATCGAGGCGGAGAAGCTCCCGAAGGAGGCCTTCGAGTGGTACCTGGACCTCCGCCGGTACGGTACGGTGCCGCACGGGGGCTTCGGCCTCGGCCTCGAGCGCACGGTCCAGTGGATGTGCGGGACCGAGCACATCCGCGAGACGGTGCCGTTCCCGAGGATGCTGTACAGGATCTGCCCGTAGCCGCCGGGGTACAATCGCGGTGATGTTCGCGCCCGTTGAGGGGGGCCGGGTCCTTTCGGGGATTCTGCTCGTTCCGTGGCTGGCTCTGGCTGCGGCTCCGCAAGAGCCGCCGCCCGGCGGCGGGACGACCCCCGGGGCGGGGCCGGCGCCTCCGGAGTCGGCGGCCGATCCGCCGTTGCGCGAGCTTCCCTTCCCCTCGGAGGCACTGGAGGAGGCGCGAAGGTATCTCGAGAGTGCCAACGGAGCCGTGGAGAGGGCGCTCCACGAACGCCGGCAGGTCGTGGCCGACATCGAGGCCGCCATCGCGCAGTTCAAGCGCGCGGCGGAGCTCGCCCCAGCGGAGCCCTACCCGTGGTATCGCATCGCGCAAGTCTGTGACATCACGCTCTCGTACGCGACGGCCCTCGAGGCGGCCGGGAAGGCCGTGGCGCTCAAGCCCGACAGCGCCGAGATCCTTGTCTTGCGGGCCGAGACGCTGGCCAACCTCCACCGATGGAAGGAGGCGGAGAAGGACTGGAACCGGGCGCAGGAGCTGTCCCCCCGTTCGGCACTCCCGCACATCGGCCGTGCGAGATGGCTCAAGATGCGGGACCGCAAGTTCGAAGAGGCGACCCAGGAGCTCGAGGAGGCTCTCAAGAAGGACCCGGGGAATCCACAGGCGAAGTCCCTGCTCAAGAGAGTGCGCACGGAGGCGAAGTTCCCCGACACCAAGGACTGGCCGGCGGGCGGGGGCGCGCGGCACGAGAGCGCCCGGTACATCGTGATGACGAACGCGGAGCCGGCGGCCGCCAAGTTCTTCAGTGCGCACGCGGAGAGGATCTACGCCTACTACACGACGAAGTTCCCAAAGGTGCCCGGCGGGACAGTGAAGTTCCCCATCTACATCTTCAAGGATGAAGGCTCGTTCCTGCGGGGAACGCAGGCGCCTCGGGCCGCCGGCTACTACTCGCCGGACACCCGCAAGTTGGTCCTCTACATCATGCGCGAGGACGTGGACAACAAGACCGCGAAGAACCTCGACGAGAAGTACGCGAACACCATCCTCGTCCTGTACCACGAGGCTTTCCACCAATTCCTGCACACGCACCTCGAGGACTCGCCGCGCTGGTTCGACGAGGGACATGGCGACTTCTTCGGGGGCGCCCACTTCGCCCCGGGATCCGGCCTCCCGACCGTCGGCCCGAATCTCTGGAGGGCGCCCTATATGAAGGCCATCCTCGAGCAGGGCGATCAGACGCCGTTCCCCAAGCTCCTGCAGCTCACGATGCCCGAGATGTACGGACACGGCGTGATCGAGAACTACACGCAGGGTTGGTCCTTCGTGCACTACCTCTGGAGTGATCCGACGCTGTTCAAGCAGTACCTGAAGCCTTACCTCGAGGGGCTCCAGGCCGGGAAGGGCATCGGCGAACTCTATCGCGAGCTCTTCGAGAAGGTGGACTGGCCGTCCCTCGAGGTGAAGTGGCGCGCGCATTGTCGCAGCCTCGTGTCGGGCGAGAAGAAGTAGTCGGCGGGCTCGTGGCGGTCGCGGGGCGCAGCCGGTAACCTCTCCGCCCCATCGTGGGCACGAAGACGCTCGTCACCGCCGCGCTGCCGTACGCGAATGGCCGGATCCACCTCGGCCATGTCGCGGGGGCCTATCTCCCGGCCGACATCTACGTGCGGTTCCTGCGCCTCTCGGGCGAGGAGTGCCTCTTCGTCTGCGGGACCGACGAGCACGGGGTCCCCATCACGATCACCGCCGACCAGGAGCGGACGACGCCCGAGGAGGTCGTCTCGCGCTACCACCGGCTGCAGGACGAAGCGTTCCGCGGGCTGGAGATCGCCTTCGACGTCTTCTCGGGCACCTCGACCTGCCGGTTCCACCGGGAGCTCTCGCAGGACTTCTTCTCCGCCCTCCACGCCCGGGGGGACGTGGAGCCCCGCGAGACGCAGCAGTACTTCTGCGCGCGCTGCCGCCGGTTCCTCCCGGACCGCTACGTGGAGGGCACCTGCCCGCACTGCGGGAACCCGGACGCCCGGGGCGACCAATGCGAGAGCTGCCTCAGGCCCCTCGAGGAGCTGGTGGATCCCCACTGCAAGGTGTGCCGCGCGACCCCGGAGCGTCGGCCCACGCGCCACTGGTTCTTCCGGCTGGACCGGTACGCCGAGCCGCTCCGGAGGTGGCTCGCGGAGAAGCCGCACTGGCGCGAGAACGTCCGCCGCTTCGCCGAGAACTTCGTCGCGCAGGGGCTGCGGCCCCGCTCGATCACGCGGGACCTCCCGTGGGGAGTCCCGGTGCCGCTCCCGGCGGCGGACGGGGCCCAGGGCAAGGTCCTCTACGTCTGGTTCGACGCGCCGATCGGCTATGTCTCCTTCACCCGCGAGCTGCTCGCCGGCCGCGGGGACCCGACGGGTTGGGAGCGCTGGTGGAAGGACCCGGAGACGCGCGTCGTCCACTTCATCGGGAAGGACAACATCGTCTTCCACGCCGTGATCTGGCCCGCCATGCTGATCGGACGGGGCGGATACGCGCTGCCGGCGGAGATCCCGGCCAACGAGTTCCTCACGCTTACCGCGGGGAAGTTCAGCAAGAGCGCGGGGCGCGGGTTCCGACTCGACGAGGCCCTCGCCGACTGGCCCGCCGACGCGATCCGGTGGTACCTGACGGCGATCGCTCCCGAGACGAAGGACTCGGCCTTCGCGCCGGAGGACCTCGTCGCGCGCGCCGACGAGGACCTCGCCGACGTGATCGGAAACTTCGCGCAACGCTCGCTCGCGTTCGTCGAGCGCTACCTGGGAGGGAAGAGCCCCGCCGAATCGCCCTCGGACGAGCTGCGGGGCCCGGCCCGCGCGGCGCGCGACGAGACGGCCCGGGCCCTCCGCGAGTTCCGGTTCCGCGATGCGCAGCGCGCCGCCCTCGAGTTCGCCCGGGAGGGGAACCGGTACGTGGATCGCCGCGCCCCGTGGTCCACGCGCAAGACGGACGCCGCCGCGACGGGGACGACCATCGCGACTTCGCTCGCGGCCGCCGAGGACCTCTCGGTACTCCTCGCCCCCTTCGTCCCCGGCCTCGCGCGCCGGCTCCGGGCGCAGCTCGGGCTCCCGGGCGACGCCCTCGCCGGCTCCTGGTCCCGCGTCGGGGAGGGGAGCGGGCTCCCGCGCGGGGCGGATCTCCCGAAACCCGCGATCCTCGTCCCCAAGCTGGCGGCCCGCCGCCAGGAGGTTCCCGTGAGCGACCCGAAGCCTCCCGAGCCGCCGAAGGTCCCCGCCCCGGTGCCCGCGTCCCCGAGCCCGCCCGCCGCGGCCGCGACGGCCGGGACGGTGCCGCCGGCGGCGCCCGCCAAGATCCCCATCGAGGCCTTCCGGAGCGTCGAGTTGCGAGTGGCGAGGGTCGTCGCCGCCGAGCGCGTGCCCAAGGCGGACAAGCTCCTGAAGCTGCGGATCACGCTCGGGACCGAGGAGCGCCAGATCCTCGCCGGGATCGCCCAGCACTACGCGCCCGAGAACCTCGTCGGGTCGGAGGTCGTCGTCGTCGCGAACCTGGCGCCCGCGAAGATCCGCGGGGAGGTCTCGGACGGAATGCTGCTGGCCGCCTCGGACGGCGACCGCGTCGTCGTACTGAGGCCCGAGACCGAGGTCGCTCCCGGGTCGAAGGTCTCTTAGGGGATCCGCACCACGCGGGCGTCCGAGGGGACGCCGCCGGCGGTGACGCGGATCCAGTAGAAACCGCTCGGGACCGAACCGCTCGCGGGGGTCGTGACCGTGAGCGACGAGCCCGACCCGAACGAGGCGGCGGGAAGCACGATCCGGCGCTCCGAGGACGTGGCGGTCTCCTGACCGCCCGTGCTCACGCCGCCCCCGAGCGCGCCGATCGGCCCCAGCAACTCCACGAAGGGAGCGTCGGCGGGGGCCCCCTGCTCGGCGGCCTGCCCGGGCCCGACCGGCGTGCCGCGGAACCGGAGGCCGGTGATCGTGACGACGCTCCCGGCCGGGAGCGTGACCGGGAACGCGGCCGACCCCGCGACCGAGTCCACGCGGGGACCCTGGTCCGTCGAGGCGCCCCGCCCCTCGTCGTGGAGGAAGGCGGCGCGGAGGCGGCCGAGAGTCGAGTTGTACCCGCCCGCGAGGAGGAGGCGAGAGTCCGGAAGCGCGGTCGCGGTGGCGCCCGAGACTCCGTTCGGGAGGATCCGGCCGGGGCTCCAAGCTCCCGCCGCGGGGTCGTAGATCTCGCAGCTCGCGAGCTCCAGACCCACGGAGTTGAAGCCCCCGACAACGAAGACGCGCCCGTCGGGAAGCCGCGCGAGGGGGGCGCTGATCTGTCCCGTCGCGAGCGAGCCGGTGGCGCTCCAGGTCCCGGTCGCCGGGTCGTAGACCTCCGCGCTCGTGAGGTAGGCCGAGTTCCACCCGCCCGCCACGAGGACGCGCCCGTCCACGAGTAGCGCGGCCGAGGCGTCGGTCCGCCCGGTGCCGAGCGACCCCGTGGATGTCCAGGTCCCGGTCCCGACGGAGTACAGCTCGGCGTTCGCGAGGATCGAGGCCGGGCCGGCGCCGCCGGCGAGGAGGACCCGACCGTCCGCGAGACGCGAGGCGGCGTGCCGGTCCCGGGCCGTGGCCAGCGAGCCGGTCGCGGTCCAGGTCCCGGTGGTCGGGTCGTAGATCTCCGCGCTGGAGAGCGGGGCGCCCGAGGCATACCCGGCCGCGGCCAGCGCCCGACCGTCCGGGAGCAGCGCCAGGGTGTGGCCGAAGCGGGCCGAGGCGAGCCCGCCCGTCGCGGTCCAGGTCCCCGAGGCGGGGTCGTACAGCTCGCAGCTCGCGAGCGCGCCGAGGGGACCCGACCCGCCCGCGGCGAGCACGCGGCCGCTCGGGAGGAGCACGGCTCCGTGAGTCATCCGGGCCGCGGCGAGGCCTCCCGTGACGGCCCAGGCCCCCGTGTCGGGGCGGTACACCTCGGCCGTCGCGAGGACGTTCGGGCCGTCGCTCCCGCCCGAGACCATCACCCGCCCGTCGGGAAGCGGCGTGGCCCCGTGCCCCGAGCGTCCGGTCGCGAGGAGCCCCGTGCCGGACCACGCCCCGCCGTCCTCGCGCCAGACCTCCGTCGAGGCGAGGGCGCCCGAGGAGCCCAGGCCCCCGGCGACGAGGACGCTCCCGCCCGCGAGGAGGATCGCCAGGTGGTCCGTCCGGACCGCGGCGAGGGACGCGGTGGTCGCCCAGGTCCCCGTCTCGGCGGAGTAGACCTCGGCCGCGGCGAGGATCGTCCCCGCGTTGGAGGCGCCCCCGGCGACGAGGACGCGTCCGTTCGGGAGCAGGGTCGCGGGCGCCTCGACCCGACCGGTCCCCATCGGGCCCGTCGCGGTCCACGTCCCCGTCGCGGGGTCGTACGACTCGGCGCTCGCAAGCGGGGTCGGGCCGCCGGGGGTCCCCCCCGCGACGAGCGCCCGGCCGTCCGGCAGCCCCGAGGCGGCCGGGTTCACCCGCGCGCCGTTCATCGCGCCCGTCGGGGCCCACGTCCGGGTCGCGGGGTCGTAGAGCTCCGCCGACCGGAGCCAGGAGATCCCGTCCGTGCCCCCTGCGGCGAGGAGCCGGCCGTCCCGGAGGAGCCAGAGGGCGAAGCCCCGGCGACCGACGGTGAGGGATCCCGTGGCGGTCCAGGTGCCCGGAGCGGGGTCGTAGAGCTCGGCGGAGGCGCCCCCGCCGAACCCTCCGGCCGCGAGCACGCGCCCGTCGGCGAGCCGGCTCGCGGAGTGCCAGACGCGGGCCGTCGCCAGGCTCCCGGTCACGGTCCAGGTCCCGGCCGTCGGGTCGTAGGTCTCGCAGGTCCCGAACGTCGTCGAGCCGTTCCACCCGCCCGCGGCGAGGACCCGGCCGTCGGGGAGCAACGCGGCGACGAGCCCCTCGCGGGCCTGCGAGAGGGAGCCCGTGGCGCTCCAGGTCCCGGTCGCGGGATCGAAGAGCTCCGCGCTCGAGAGGACCCCGCCCGTCGGGTTGGAGCCTCCCGCGACAAGGACCTTCCCGGTCTGGAGAAGGGCCCCCGCGAATCGGACCCGCGCCGTCCCGAGGGGGCCCGCCGCCGCCCAGGCGGCCGGGAATGCGCCCGCCGTGGTCGCGGCCCGCTCGGTGCGGTTGCCGTCCTCCCGCCCGTCCGCGAGCCGCGCGCGCACCGCGAAGACGTAGCCCCGGAGGGGGGAGAGTCCCCCGAGGACGAAGGCCGTCGCCCCGGGCTCGGTGAGCGCGACCGCCCGGGAGTAGTCCGCCGGTCCGGAGGAGGGGCCGACATACACCGCGTAGGAGACGGAGGACTGCGGCGTGTCGGCCGAGGCCGCCGGGGACCACCGCAGCTCGACCGCCCAGGCCGAGACCGCGACCGCCGAGGTCAGCCCCGCGAAGAGGGGCAGAGGAGCCGACGTCGGGCCCTTGCGGCCTCCCAGGCAACCGGTCGCCGCAGCCCCCAGAGCGGCGAGGAGGAGGGCCGCGACCCCCGCAAGCCTCACTTGCGCTCCGGCCCGCCCTTCTTGTCCGTGTCCTCGCCCGACTCCCGGCGGTACGCGTCGGCGAGGCGCTGGACCGAGGCGCGGGGCTCCGTGCGGTCGTTGAACTCGCGCAGCTCCAGGTCGTACTTGATGCGGCGCGCCGCGATGAAGCGGACCTCTCGGCCACCCATCGCGTTGTAGACGGCGAGCTGCTTCTTCTCGGCGTCAATCACGTACAGCGCCGAGACGTTGCTCCCGATGGCCCCCGTCACCGCGATCATCCCCGGGGCGTGGCCCCCGGTCTCGGCCCGCGCGACCGCCCCGCCACGGGCCGTGAAGAGGGCCCCGGCCAGGAACGCGCAGAGGGCGAGCAGCCCGGCGACGGCGATCGGAGCGGCTTTCTCCCCCATCACTTTCGCTCCTTCGCGCCGCCCTCGCTCTCGTCGGCCTTCGTGTCACGGCGGAACTGGTCGGCCAGCCGGGCCACCGAGACCCTCGGCTCGCTCCGGTCGTTGAACTCCCGCAGCTCGAGGTCGTACTTGATCCGCCGCGCCGCGATGAACCGCAGCTCCCGCCCGCCCATCGCGCTGTAGACGGCGAGCTGCTTCTTCTCGGCGTCAATCACGTAGAGCGCCGAGACGTTGCTCCCGACTTCTCCGGTCACGGCGATCAGGTTGGGCGCGTGGCCGGCCGTCTCGGCCTTCGCGTCCTGCGCCCCCGTGAGCGTGACGAGCGTCCCGAGCAGGAACGCGCTCAGGACGAGCAGGCCAACGATCGCGACCCGATATCCGGAACCTCTCTCCAGGATCCCCTCCACGGTCCCCTCCTTCCCGGGCGTCGGGGGGGAGCCCCTCGGCGCCCCCTCCGGTTCGCCCGCATTCTGCCTTCCGTCCCTTCGCCTGTCCAATTCGCGCCCGCCCTCATCTCCAGAACCCCTCGAAGACCTCCCACCACTCGATCCAGTCTGCGGGCGTCCGGGCCGGCCAGCGGGTGATCGCCCGGAGCGCTCCCGCCGCCTCCTCGGCCGCGAGCCCGCCGGGGTCCTCCCGGATGGCCGCGACCAGGCGCCCGATCCCTCGCGCGTCGCCCCAGTCGGCGAGCGCCGCGGCGGCGGCGAGTCCCGCCGGGCCGCCGACCCCCTCGACGAACAGCTCCTCGACGACTCCACGCCCGGCGTCCCCGAGCAGGCGCGCGGCCTCGACGCGGAGCCTCGGGTCCGTGGCCCGGAGCACCGGGGCGGCCCCGGCCCCGGCGGCCCCGAGAGCCCGCGCGAGCCCGGCGGCCGCGGCGTCCCTCACCCGCGGATCGGGATCGCGCGAGAGCGGCAGCAGGTGGCGGATCCCCTCGATCCCCGCGACGTCGGCCCAGGCTCCGGCGGCGAGGACCCGCCCCTCGGAGGGGGGACCGGCCAGGGCGTCGCGGAGCCACTCCCGACGCTCGGCTCCCTGGTTCCGGGCCCACCAGGCCCACCAGTCGGAGGCCCGGGGGAGGGCCTGCCCCGTGAGGTGGCCGAGCGCCATCTCGACCCCCGCGCGCACCGCGAGGTCCGGGTCCTTGAGCGCCCCGAGGAGGACGGGGACCGCCGCCTTCTCCCCGAGCGCCGCGAGCGCCCTTGCCGCCGCGATCCGCACCTGGACCTCCCCGTCGTGGAGCGCGTTCCGGAGACGGTCGAGGGTCGCCGCCCCTCCCCCGAGCGAGCCGAGGCCCTCGGCTGCCGCCGCCCGCACGGAGGGGTGACTGTCCCGGAGCCGGGCCCGGAGCGCGCGCAGGACGGCCTCGTCCCGGATGCCGAGGACTCCCAGGCCGCGAGCGGCGGCCGCCCGGACGGCGGGGCCCCCCGACTCGGCGGCGGCCGCCAGGGCCGGGGCCGCCGCGGCGTCCCTGCGGGCGGCAAGGGCCTCGGCGAGGCTCGCCTTCCCGGCCACGGCGGGGTCCCGGAGCCAGCGGGCCAGCACCGCCGTGGCCGAGCGTCCCGAGGCGCGTGCGGCCGCCGCGATCACGGTGCGGTTCGCCTCGTCGCAGCCGTCCTGCAGCGCCCTCCCGAGCCGCGGAAGCACGTCGCGGGGGTCCCCGGCGAGCGCGACGGCGAGGACCGCCGCGTCGCGAACGTCCCCGTCGGGGTCGTCGAGGAGCGGGAGGAGGGCGGGCACCCCCGCCCGCGACTCGAGCGCGAGCCAGAGGAGGATCCCCGCCTCGCGGGCCCGCGGGTCGGGGGATCGCAGCGCCGCGGCCGCGACGGCCGATGCTCCCGGAGCGACCGAACGCCGGAGGATCGAGAGCGCCACCCGGAAGGCGGCCGGGTCCTCGAGGAAGGAGCCGACGGCACGCGAGGCGGCCCAGGCGCCGAGGGCCTCGAGCGCCCGGGAACCCGGGTGGCGCCCGAGATGGCCGAGGAGCGCCCCGCGCGCGGGCGCGGGCCCCTCGGCGAGGAGCGACTCCGCCCGGGAGAGCCCCTCGGGAGTCCCGAGGAGCCTGCCGGCGGCCTCGTCGGCCTCGCGGGAGCCGCCCTCGGCCGCCTCGAGGAGGCCGGGAAGGGTCGCGGGGATGGCGAGCCGCCCCAGGGCCCGCGCAGCGATCGCTCCGGCGGGGCCGGAGAGGGCGACGGCGAGCCTCCCCGCCTCGGGCGCGAGCACCTCCCGCGCGAGGGCCTCCGCTGCCGGGCCCTCGTCGTCGGCGAGCGCCGCCGCGACGGCGAGGAGCGAGGCGTCGGTGAGCCTCCCGCGCAAGGCCCGCGAGGCCCGCGGCACGCGCGCCCCGCCCGCGGACGTCGCACGGGCGACCGCCCCCGCGAGGTCGGGCGTGAGGCGAGCCCCGATTCCGTCGGCCGCGGCGTCCGCCACGGCGTCGTCGGGATCGGCGAGGTAGGCGACCGCTTCCGCGAGTACGGCCCCGTCCGCGCGCGCGAGCGCCGTCGCGAGGGCTGCAGCCCGGACCGCCGGCAGCGGATGGGCGAGGGCGGAACGGACGAGAGCCGCCGCGTCGGCGTCGCCGTAGCGGGCGAGCAGAGCCGCGACGCGCGGGGCGACGACCGGGTCCGCGGCGGCTGCCAGGAGCTCGGATCCGATCGTGTCGAGGCGGAAAGCCGCGAGGAAGCGGAGCGCCGCTTCCCAGCGCTCGGGGTCGGCCAGGTCCCGCAGAAGCCGGCCGGCCACGTCTTCCGGGCCGTCCAGGGCCTTGTGCGGAGCGGGAGGGGCGGGCGCGGGGCCGGGCGGAGCGGCGGGCGGGGGCGCCGCGACAACGCCGGGCTCCGGGGGAGGCGGCTCGCGGCTGGGAGGCCTCTCGGGAGCGGGTGGGGTGGAAGCCGCGCGGTCGGTCGCGGGAGGACCGGGCGAGGTCGGCGGTGCCGCCGGGGGCGGCGCAAGGAGCGTCGCCGTGACGACCGCCGCCGCCGCCGCGGAGAGCGTCGAGCATGCCGCGAGGAGCCCGGCGACCCGGGCCCGCCCCGAGCGGGCCCGGCCCGGCGCTCCCGCCCCCTCCGAGAGGCTCGCGAGGACGCGCCTCCGCAGGGTCTCGCCGGCCGGGAGGCCCGCCCAGGCGCGGTCCAGCTCGCGCGCGGCCGCCTCGAGGGCATCGGCCTCCGCGCGGCACGAGGCGCAGGCGCCCCGGTGGCCCTCGAAATCTGCGGACGCCTCCGGCGCGACGCCGCCCCGGCCCGGGACGAGCAGGTCGCGGAACTCCTCGCAGGTCATCGGCCCGGCCCCTCGATTCCGTGACGGGCCGCGAGGCGTTCCCTCAGCCGCGCGTAGGCTCTCGACAGGGTCTTGGTCACCGTCCCGAGCGGGAGGCCGAGCGCCTCGGCGATCTCGGCGCACGTGCGCCCCTCGCCGTGGCGCAACGCCAGGAGGTGCTGCTCGCGCTCCGGGAGCCGCGCCACCTCCGCGAGCGCCGCAGCGCCCGAGTCGCCCGTCTCTCCTGCCGCCGGGGCCAGGGGGACCCGCTCCACCAGGGCGTCCGCGTCCACGTACACCTCGGCGCCTCGCGCCTGCCGCCGTCGCGCGGCGCGCCCGGCGTCGAGGGCGACCCGCGACGCGATCCGGAAGAGCCAGCCGGCGAACCGGTCCGTCTCGCGCAGGGTCCCGATCGCCGTCCACGCCTTCACGAACGCCTCCTGAGCCAAGTCCTCAGCCGCTCCGCGTCCCCCCCGGATCGCGAGGAACCGGGTCACAGCCGCTCCGTACCGTTCGACGAGGCTCCCGAACGCCTCCCGGTCGCCCCCACGCGCCCGGGCCACAAGGTCCTCGTCCGATCCGGAGCCGGCGCCCATCGTCCTCCTCCCGACCGGTGACTGCTCGTCCGCCGCCTCCATCATAGGAGACGCCGGGAGAAGGCGGCTTGCGACGAGAACCCGCCCATTCGCTCAGGGACTCCTGGCGCATGATCCCAGCCCGCAACTTCTGGTTGGTACCGGGGTTCCATGGGGGGAGGATCTCCGCATGAGGCCCGCTCTCGCGGCCGCGTGCCTGGTGCTGGGCGCCTGGGGACCCGTCGCGGCCCTCGCGGACGAGACCGCCGGGACGCGGGCCGCCGAGCGCCGCGTGCTGGAGGCGGCTTCCGCCTGGCGGACGGCGCAGGGGGTGCCGGCCCTCGTCCCGTCCGAGACCGTCGCGATCGTCCTGCGCGAGCACCTGGACCGCCTCGTCCGGCTGGGCTGGCGGGGCGGGCCGCTCCCGCCCGAGGCGGGCCGAGTCACGGAGAGGGCGCGGCGGCTGCACGGTCTCCGCGGGGTCCTCGGGGAGGTCTTCGACAACTACGCGACGACCGTGCCGCCGGACGTCCCCGACGCGGCGGCTGTCGTGGCCGACCTGGCGAAGACCCCGGCCGGGAACTCGCTCGGCCGGGCCGACCTGAGGCTCGCCGCCGCCGCGGCGGCGCCCGTCGAGCCCGGGCGCTGGATCGTGGCGCTGGCGCTCGCGGAGGGCGCCCCCGAGCCGGTCGAGAGGGCGCGCGAGACACTGGCGCCCCTCGCCGAGAAGGTCCGGGGGCCCGACCCGGCGGCGCGGCGGACGGCCGTCGAGGCGGCGGCCACGATCCGGTCGCTGGAAGCCCTCCCGCTGCTGCGGGAGGCGGCGTCCTTGCCGGAGCCCGAGACGCGAGCGCTCGCCCTGCGGGGGCTCGGGGCCCTCCGGTCCCGCGCCGCCATCCCCGACCTGATCGCGGCCCTCCGGGACGGTGCCGAGCCGGCCCGCGCGGCGGCCGCCGAGGCACTCGCCGCGCTCACGGGGAGGAACGACCTCGGCGCCGACCCGGCGCGCTGGGCCGCCTGGTGGGAGGCGGCACGCGAGACGTTCGCCTCGCCTCCCCGGGAGACGGCGCCGGGCGCCGCGAGCGCCGGAGAGGCCGCGACTCCGGCCGAAGCTCCTCCCCTCGCGGAACTCCTGGCGACGTGGAACCGCGCGGCCGAGTCGCGGGACCTCCTGCGGAAGGTCTCAACCCTCCAGGCGCTCCGGGAAC
>JAKEIC010000271.1 GCA_022614695.1 Planctomycetales bacterium
CTCTTGGTCCCGAACCAAGCGCTCTAGCCAAGCTGAGCTACACCCCGTGGACGCGCGCGGATGCTAGCCCCGCGCCGCCGGGACCGCAAGGGCGCGCGCGGGGCCTACCACTCCGTGTCCACCAGGTAGTTCGGGGGCTCGCCGCGGTACCATCGCAGGCTCGAGTACTCGTAGTCCTGCGGGGACCGGACGAGCCCCTCGCGGACCGGGAGCGCGTGCACCTCCTGGATGCGTCTCTCGATCGCCGCGTGCGAGCGGACCTCCTCGTCGTAGAAGCCGCGCCGCCAGACCGGGCCCGAGGTCCCGTTCATCCGGTTGTGCTTCCCGGCGAACTTCCCCTTCACGTTCTTGAGGATCGTCGGCAGATCCCCCTCGGCCGAGAGGGGCCGGACGAGGAGGTGCATCTCGGCCGGCAGCACCGCGAAGGCGTGGAGGCGGAAGTCGAGCACTTGCTTGTAGTACCCGAGCCCCGCGATCAGGATCACGCAGGAGCGGGCGTCCGCGAAGACGGGCCGGCGGCCCCGGGTGCCGGCCACCACGTAGTACGCCGCCCCCGGCCGGGTCGCGCTCATCTCCAGAGCCTAGTGCTTGTGCCCGCCCTCGGAGCCACCCGTCGGCGGCGCGCCCCCCACCGGCGTGGGACCCGCGGGTCCCGGCGGGACCGGGGAGGAGCCGGGGGCCGCGGGCGCCGGCGAGCCGGTCGCGGGGGCCGGGGCCGGCGGGGGAGCGAGGGGCCCGCCGCCGAGGTCCTCCTCCTCCTCGAGGTAGACCTCGTTCATCTCGGTCGCGTCCACCTTGCGCCGGAGCACGAAGTAGACCAGCGTGCGCGCCGTGTACCCGAACGAGATCGCGTACCCTGCGGCGAGGCCGTAGACGAGGAGCACCGCCATCCCGAGGACCGCGGCAAGCGCCGCGGTCACGGGGTTGTGCGCGGACGAGAGATCCCCGAGAGTCGGGGCCTCGTTCTCGAACGTCACGAACGAGAAGACGTATCCGGCGATGTCGTGGAGCTTCCCCCCCATCCCGAGCCCGACGGAGGAGAACGTGACGAGCACCAGCAGCAGGGAGAAGAGCCACACGAACGCGATGGAGACCAGGGCGTAGGCCTTCGAGATGACCGCATAGGCCAGGTAGTGCCACGGGCGCGAGAAGACGTAGGAGAAGGCGCGCGAGACCGCGTCGAAGGCGTCCGTCCCCTCGGCGCCGAGGGCGGGGGCCATGAGCGGCCAGCCGAAGAGCCCCCCGATCGCGATGAGCAACATGAGGAACCCCGCGAGGAACGCGAGGGGCGCCGCCAGTATGCAGAGGAGGTCCCCGGCCCACGGGATCCGCCCGGCGAGGCCCCCCAGCGCGTTGCAGGCGAGGAAGACATGGAACGCGATGAAGACCGAGACGGGCGACCAGAAGAAGGACGAGTACTTCTGACGGGCGAACTGGAGGGCCTCGCGGGTCGAGATCCGCTCGTCCTTGGCGACCTCCACCGCCGCGATGCGGCAGATGGCCCCCCCGAAGAACGACCATATGAGGACGAGCCAGAAGAAGAGCGCGACGCAGAGGAGCGCCGCAATGGCGTTCCAGTGCTCGCCGCGATGGATCGGGAAGAGGCGCGGGAGGACCCCTTCGCAGAACCGGTCCCAGGCCGAGAGCAGGGAGCTGCGATCGGGCACGGGCCGCGGCCGCGGGGCCGGGGCGACGCGGACCGGGCCCTTCCCCTTCACGTGGACGAGACGGGGCGGGGGGCGCTTCGCGTGCTCCTCGGGGACCGAGAAGGTCCGGTCGAGCCCTCGCGCCGCGAAAGCCCAGGCGTCCGGGAGGCGTCCTTCCTGCAGGGCGGTGGTGAAGCCATCCCGCTCGGGACCGTCCATTCCGCTCGAGGCGCCGATGCCGAGGATCGCCCCGACGCCGAGGAGGCTGAACAGGAGGCCCGCGAGCCCGAGCAGCATCTTGCGCGGGTCGAGGGCGACGCGGAACCCCAGGAACAGGTCCCTGTAGTCCCCCCGCAGCTCCCTCATCCGAACCTCCCCGCACGCGCGGCTCCCCGAGGCGGGGCGCAGTATACCGGGGTCCCCCGGGGCGACAAGGGCGACACCGGGGCTGGCAGACGGGCCGTCCGGCGCCTACGATCCGCCAACCGCGCCGCGGCGGTAGCTCAACTGGACAGAGTAACGGGCTTCGAACCCGTGGGTTGGGAGTTCGAGTCTCCCCCGCCGCGCCAGGTCAGGGAGCCGGCTTCTCCCGGACGATCGCGCAGAGCGCCGTCACGTTGTCCGGGCCGCCCGCCTCGTTCGCGAGCCCGACGAGTCGCTGCGCCACCTCGGCCGCCGAGCCCTCCCGGACGGCGCCGGCGATGGCGTCGTGCGGGACGGTGCCGTGGCAGCCGTCGGACGTGAGGAGGAGCCGGTCCCCGGCCTTGAGCTCGACGACGGCGACCCGGAGGTCGCGCGGCCCTTCCGACCCGATCGAGTGCGTCAGCACGAACCGGCCCCGGTGGCGATCGGCCTGGTCCTTCGAGATCACCCCCGCGCGGGCCAGCTCCGCGGCGATGGTGTCGTCCGCCGTGAGCTGGTGCAGCTCCCCTTCCCTCGCGAGGTAGCAGCGCGAGTCACCTACGTGAGCGAGGTAGCCTCGCCCCTCCTCGATGTAGAGGGCCGTCAGGGTCGCCCCGAGCCGGATGCCGTCGGGCCGCTTGTCCGCCACCTCGTTCAGGGCCGCGTCGGCGCGGTCGAAGGCCCGCCGGAAGCCCTCCTCGAGCTTCTGGAGGCGCCCCTTGTCGTCGCTCCGGTAGCGCATGACCGAGTCGAGGGCGCGGCGGACCGTCGAGACCGCCAGCGCGCTCGCGACGTCCCCCGCCGCGCGGCCGCCCATCCCGTCGGAGACGACGAGGAGGGTCCCGAGGGGCTTCCGCTGGACCCCGAGTGAGTCCACGGGGACGGAGGACGCCTCGACGGTGAAGCCCGTCTCGAGCCGGGCGATGAGGAACTGGTCCTCGTTCCTCTTCCTCTGCTTCCCCGGGTCCGTCGCCCCCGCCGCCTCGACGATCAGGTCCACGCCGGGATTCTGCGGACCGGTCGGGCGCCGGTCAACGGACACGCGCCGGCTTTGTGGATCGTGAACCGTGAACCGTGAGCCGTGAACCCTGCCCCGGGACTGGGGACCCGGTTCGGCCCGCTGTATACTCCCGCCGCCTTTGGTGAGAGTAGCTCAACCGGTTAGAGCACGAGACTGTGGATCTCGGGGTTGGGGGTTCGAGTCCCCTCTCTCACCCGATACGTCACGGGGTCCAAGGGGCGCGCGAGCAGGGGTCGGCGCACTTCTCGGCGGCCCCCCTCGGCCCCGCTCAAGAGTCGCTAGAAGCCCCCGAGCAGCCGGAGGAGCCACGCCTCGGCGCGCGGGGGACCGACCCAGGCCACGGCTCCGGTGGCGGCCCCGGCGAGGAGGACGAGCACCGTGAACGCCCACCCGAGGGAGCGCCGGCGGGATCGCCGCGCGAGCCTCTCGAGCCCTCCCAGCGCGGCCGTGTTCCCGGGTTCGATCGCGAGCGCCTCGCAGTAGCGGCTCCACGCGTCGGCCGCGCGCTCGGCCTCCTCGGCCCTCTGCCCCTGGCGGACCGCCCGGTCCGCCCGCGCCGCGTCGGCCTCCTCGGCCACTTCCTCGGGCGGGACCGGGTCGGGTGGTGGGGTGCGGGGACGGCGGGCGACGGCCGGGGGCGGGGGAGGCGCGCGGGCCGGCGACCCGTCGAGACGGGCGAGCCGCTCCCGCGCGGTCGAGACGAGGTCCGAGAGGCTCCCGTCCACGGGGTTGAGCTTCGCGTAGTGCTCCCAGTCCCGCAGCGCCGAAGCGAGGAGCCTCTCGCCCCGGCTGCGACGCGCCTCGAGGTTCGCGACGAGGGTCCGGGTCTCCTCGATCAGGTGCTCGGCCTCGGTGTGGGCTGAGAGGATGCCGAGCACCTTTTCCCACTCGGCGATGGCCGCGTAGTAGCGGTAGGCCTTCCGGTGCGCGATCCCGGCCTGGACGTGCTCGGAGATCCTCTGGCGGTACTTCGCCACGACCGACTCGTCCGGCGCCGGGGGGGCGGCGGCGCCGGCCCCCGCGCGGTGGGCGGCGAGGATCTCGGCGGCCGGTCGTCCCGTCATGCGGGCGCGCCGGACCGCCCGCAGGATCGCGTCGCGCATCGGGGGAGACACGTACTTGCGGTCCACGAGCACGTCCCCGATCGGCCGGTAGATCCCCATGACGACCTCGTTGCCCTGGATGAGCTTCGCGCGCTCGGCCTGGCCGGCCGAGAGCAGCCCCGCCGCGGTGGCGAGAGCCGCGACCTCCTCGTCCTCCTTCCCGTGCCGCAACCGCCCCTGGGTCGCGAGCACGACCTCGGCCTGCGCGGCCTGGAGGTAGCCCTTGCCGCGCAGGACCTCGGCGATCCTCTGCGGCTTGCCGGCCTCGGACAGTTCCCCCTGGGCCCGCAGGCACCCGGCGAGCTGCTCTTCCGTGATGAACTTCTGCTTCACGGCGAGCTTCCCGTAGAGCGCCTCGGCTTCCTTCTCCCTCTGCTTCCGCAGCGCCGATTCGAGCCGCCGCACCTGCTCCTCGTCGAGGAGCCGCTGCTCGGTGGCGACGTGGGTGAGTTTCAGCGCGAACCCCCCGCGCGCGAGCCGCTCCTGCTCGTCGAGACACCGCGCGAGCGCGTCGGGCGAGATCAGGCCGTTCGAGACCGCGGCCGCGCCGATCTTGACGTCGTCCTCGGACGGAACGAACCCGAAAGGGACCTCCTCGGCTGCCGGCGCCGCCCCCCCGCCCCAGGGGGTCCCCTCCTCGCCGGCGCCCCCGCGCCCCGCCTTGAGCAGCTCGAGGTCCTGCGCCAGCTCCTGGGGGGTCTGGTAGCGCATTGCCGGGTCCTTCGCGAGCGTCCGGAGGACAACGTATTGCGCGCCCGGGGAGATCGTCGGGTCCACCTCGCGAGGCGCGACCGGCTCCTCCTGGATCTGTTTCGCGATCACCTCGGGCGCGCTCTGCCCCTTGAAGGGCGGCGAGCCCGTCAGGAGGTGGTAGAAGGTCGCCCCGAGGGAGTAGAGGTCGCTCCGGATGTCCACGAGCCCCGTGCCGCGCGCCTGCTCGGGGGACATGTAGAGCGGCGTCCCCACCACCGTCCCGGCCATCGTGAGCTCCGTGTCGCCCTCCGCGAACTTCGCGAGCCCGAGGTCGGCGAGCTTCGCGATCCCCTGCCTCGTGATCATCACGTTCTCGGGCTTCACGTCGCGGTGGACGAGCCCGAACTCGTTCACGTGGCCGAGCGCCCGGGCGACCTGGAGGACGATGTCCACCGCCTTCTCCTCGGTCATCCGCTCGCGGGCCATGTACTCCGTGAGCGTGACGCCGTCCACGTACTCCATCACGAAGTAGTGGATGCAGTCCTCCCAGACCCCCGCCGCGTAGCCCTCGATGATGTTCGGGTGGCGCATCTTGATCGCGAGCTGGATCTCCCGCTGGAAGCGCTGGAGGAGCTGCGGGTTGTCGGAGATCTCGCGGGTGAGGAACTTGATGGCGACGGGGCGGTTCCTGGAGAGGTCGGTCCCCTTGTAGACCGTCCCCATCGAGCCCTCGCCGATCTTCTCGAGGATCTCGTAGTCGCCGAGCGAGCTCGCGACCCTCGTGCGCCGGATCGCGTCCGTGCGGCTGTCGTCGAGGTCGCGGATCTCTTCGGTCACCGGGCGCCTCCCGGGCTCCCCGAGGCAGGACGCGCGAGGGGGCCCACGGAGATCCCTGCGACCCGGGCCGCCGCCTCGAGGGCCGAGCGGCGCGCGGCCAAGTTCTCGCCGCGGGCGCGGCAGAAGCTCCCGAAGCAGCGCTCGCAAGGGGCGAGCGCCGTCCGGTCGAGCTGCTCCACCGAGTCCGCCGGGTGCATGAGGCACTCCGCGTCGTCGCAGTGGAGGAGCCCGAGGGCGTGCGCGGTCTCGTGGAGGGCCACGCGGGCGAGGCGAGGAAGGAACGACGGCGCGTCGGCGGGCCCGAGGTCGGCGATCGAAGCGACGGCCGTCCGGGTCTTGGCCTCCCCGAGGCCGAAGACGCGAGGATTCTGCGAGGTGCAAAGAGGGGCGTCCCAGATCTCGAGAGTCGCGGCCGCCTGCGGGTTTCGGTCCCGCCCCAGCAAGTCGAGGACATCCTCCGCCGGTTCCCGTCGTCCCACGTCCGCGTCGCCGTAGCGGATGTAGGTCGTTCCATCGCGCGCCCGGACTGGGATTCCGAAGCCGGCCTCGAGTAAACGCGCGACCGCGGCCCCGTCGCCTCTCACCTCCATGAAGTCCTGGGGGACTCTGCTGGGGCTCTCCGGCGCCTTCCCCCCGCACCCCGCGAGGCACGCCCCGACCGCCAGCGCGAGACTCGCCCGGCCCACGGCTACTCCATCCCACCCGGCGGGAGGTCGGCCCCGCGCGGGACACGGTCGGGCTCCTCCCGCTCGAGGTGCCGGATCCGCGCGCGCCACTGGGGCGCGACCGCGGAGGCGGGGGCGAGATCGAGGCACGAGACGAGCTGATCCCTCGCGCGTGTGCGGTCCCCGAGCAGGTAGTAGAGGTCCGCGAGGTCCTGGTGCGCCTCGACGTCGCCCGGACTCCGCTCGGCGACCTGGGCGAGCGACTCGACCGCTTCGGGATATCGGCCCACCTCCAGGTAGGTCCGCCCCAGGTTGTAGAGGTAGGTCAGGTTCTCCGGCGCCAGTCGCACGGCGGTCCGGTAGCACCAGAGGGCACCCTCCGCCTCGCGCCGCTCTCGGTAGGCGTTCCCCAGGTCGTTCAGCGCCTCGGGATCCGTCGGCCTCTCGGCCACGGCGGCCTTGAACGCCGCGATCGCCTCGTCGAGGCGGCCGACCCGCGCCAGGACCCGTCCCCGCGCCAACCGCGCGGGCCGGTGTCCCGATTCGGCGGCGATCGCCTCGTCGAAGGACCGCAACGCGTCCTGTGCGCGTCCCGCGCGGTAATGGAGCACCCCGGCGTTGTAGTGCCTGTCGGCCGAGGAGAGATTGCTGCTCCCCACGTCTCAGGCCGTCTCGCCGGAGGTCCGCGCGCGCTCGGGGGCCCGCTCGGCGGGAGCGGGGGAGGCCGCCGCGAGCCGCCCCGAGGCGGTGCGCTTCCGGCCGTCGTTCTCGGAGAGGGCGCGGCGCAGCCGCGACACCTCGCGCTCGGCCGACTCCCGGGCCCGCTTCCCCACGGCCTCGCGCTGGAGCTCCGACTCGGCGCGGCCGAGCATGTCGGCCGCCAGCGCATCGAACCCGCCCTCGTGGAAGCGTCGCGAGGCGTCGAGGTAACCCGCGACCGCGCCGGCCTGCGGGTACATCGCCCCGAAGAGCTCGGAGAGGCCGCCCTCGTACGCCCCCGCAAGGAGGTCCTCCCCGTAGAGCGCGAGGGAGCGGACGAAGATGCCGTTCTCGCGGAACGTGGGCAGGACCTCGAGGAGCCGGCCCTCCGCCTTCTCGAACAGGCGCCGGACGTGGTGGACGCGCCGCGGGAAGTACTCGTGGACCTCCTCCAGGATGATGAGCGACTCCTCCGTGTCGGCGCTGCTCTCGAACTGGGGGCCGTAGGTCCGCACCGTGTAGTGCTCCTCCTTGAGGATGGAGATCTCGTGGAAGATGTCCGACACGTAGCGGTCGAAGGGGTCGGTGGCGCCCACCCGCCGGAACAGGGAGTGGGCGAGTTCCTTCAGGTCGAAGAGCACGTGGTCGCGCAGCTCCTCGAGCTCCTTGAAGTCGAGGAGGGTCGCCACCTCCTCGGACGTGAGCTTCAGGTGCCTCCGGTCGGTCTGCCGTTCCGCCGCGTAGGCGAGGACCTTCCGCTCGTAGCCCTCGAACTGCCGGAGGAACAGCCGCTTCGCGCGGAAGAACTTCTCAACGACGTCGAAGATCAGCCGGGTCTGCCGGGGATCGGGCGCCGCATTCCCCACGTCGGACATTGTACGGATCGCGCTAGGAGCGGGGGAGAGCGGCCCCGGCGGCCTTGACTCCCCCGCGCGGGACCGGAAGAATCCCTCGCGGGTGGCCTTGCGTTACTCCGACATCGTGCAGCGGGCGGCGTCCTCCCGTCGCCCGGCCTCGTCACCGGCTCCGATGGCGGCGGCCGGGACCGCGGGGAGCGGAGCGGCGCCCGTCCCGGCCGAGCCCGCGCCAGACCCCTGGGCGCGGGTCGTGGCCGACGCCGAGGGAATCGCCCCCCCACCCGCTCGCGAGTCTCCGCCCGCTCCCGCCCCTGCCCCTCCCCCGGTTCCGGTGCGCGCCCCGCGCGTGGCGCCGGTCCCACCGCCCCCGCCGGCTCCGCGCGTCCCGCCGCCCCACCCCGAACCGAAGTCGCCCCC
>JAKEIC010000272.1 GCA_022614695.1 Planctomycetales bacterium
CTCGCCTGCGGTCTTCTCTCCGGCGCGCCGGAGGCCTCCGCCACCGAGCGGTGGCGGCTCGAGTTCAAGCACGAGCGGCCGCAGAAGATCGTCTACGTCGCTCCGACCGGCGAGGCCGAGGCGTTCTGGTACGTGCTCTACACGCTCAAGAACCCCTGCAAGGCCGCGGTGAAGACCCGCGTGGACATCCGCGTCCTCTC
This sequence comes from Planctomycetales bacterium, assembly GCA_022614695.1. GTDB lineage: Bacteria > Planctomycetota > JAKEIC01 > JAKEIC01 > JAKEIC01 > JAKEIC01. Next base: position 201 of record JAKEIC010000272.1, read on the forward strand.
GGACGAGAAGCACCGCTACACGGGGGCGCCCCAGGCCTACCGGGACAGCCTCCAGCCGCTCGTCGAGGAGATGATCGAGAAGCGGATGAAGCGGCCGTTCCTGAACCTCCTCGAGATCCCCCGGACCGAGATCCCCCCCGGCGAGACCGTGGAGTGCGTGGCCATCTTCTCGCTGCACGAGATGGAGGACCTCCGGACCCTCTTCCAGGCGATGGACGCGTTCCGGGTCCGCGATCACAAGCGGGGCCAGGACCTCCTCAAGGACTGCCTCGCGCGCCACCCCGAGGGCGACGCAAGCGCCGTGGCGATGGAACTCCAGAAGGCGGCCGAGGCGGGGATTGACGAGGCCCGCACGAAGACCGAGGAGATCTCCGAGCGATGGGTGAAGCGGCGCAAGGAGCTCCTCGCGACCGGCGAGGCCGAGGCGCCTCCCGGACCGCCCGACTTGAAGCTCCTCGGCGACGCCGTCCACGCGCTCCGGATCCGCGACTGGCAGGCCGGGGTCGAGGCGCTCGAGAAGATGCTCTCCGAGCACCCCGAGAGCCGTTTCCGGCGGCAAGCGGACCTCCTCAAGACCCTCGCACTCACGCGCCGGGTCCACGACCTGGATCGCGAGATCACCGACTACCTCGCCTCGACGAAGGAGACTCTTCGCGCCTCGGCCGACCGGCTCGAGTTCCACGTGTCGGGTCTCTACGACGTCGTCTGCCCCGACGGGGACAAGGTCTACGCCGAGACGCGCGTGCTCAAGATCGTCTACGACCGCACGGGCGACGAGTTCCTCCCCGATCTCGACGGCTACAAGAAGACCTCCGAGACCTGGTACGTCGAGGAGGGCGAGCGCCGCCTCACCCGCAAGGTCCACGAGCCGAGAGGGACCCCGGCCGGCGGGTAGTGCTGCGGCGGCCTCGAGTGTGCGCTACTCGCGCTCGAGTGTGACGTCCAGGTCGGCAGTCTCACCGACGCGGACGTCCACGGGCACCGTGCGGGGGCGGAAGCCTTCCAGGGAGAAGGCGAGCTCGTAGCGCCCGGGGGAGAGCGCCGGCTCCACGTGGATCGGCGCTCCCTCGAAGACGTGGCCGTGGGTGAACGCGCCTCCTCGACGAGGGTCATCGTCGGAGTGCCAGACAAACTCCGGGTCGAGCGACTGGCCGGTCGCGTCCCGCACCTCGCAGCGCGCGGGCAGGTTGCGGCCGGCGGCATCGTGGACCCGGAGACGGAGCCTTCCCGCTGGCTCCACCGTGAACGAACGCTCCACGGTTCCCTCCTGCGGGACCACGACCTCCATCTGGATGGGCCGGTAGTACCCGTCGTGCCCGTGCCACGAGCCGCCGGGCCTGATTGCGACGGACCAGCCTCCTGACTCCACTCCCCGGATCACGATCCGATCGCCCTCTGCGACCGTCTCGGTGAGATGCGAGGCCTTGTCCCCGGGCTCTACTTCTCCCTCCTTTCGGCGGAACCAGACACCCGCGCGTCGCACCGCGCCACCCATCGAGTCGCTTAGGACAAACACGATCTCGCGCAGGGGAGAGCGCAAGAGCTCGACAGGATGGACTCGACGCTCACCGACGCCAGGGGCGACGACGAGGGAGCGGTGAGGATCGTGACCGTGGGCGAGCACCTCCAGGCGGTATCTTCCCCCCGGCGTTAGGCCGAACTCCGCCCGCCCCTCCTCGTCCGTGGGCAGGATGTGCGTGGTCGCGTCGAGCCGGACCCGCACCTTGGCGTCGCGCAGAGGGGCTCCGCCGGATCTCACCTCGAACGCGAGGAATGCCGCGCGCACCTCCAGGTCCACGCGGTCCGCCGGAGCGGTCACGAGGCGTCGGGTCGCCTCGAGAAGGTCGGAGTGGATCATGAGGCCCGAGCCCCGGTACGGCCCGAGGTTCACCTCGTACGTCCCGGGATCCAGGCCCTCGACGCGGTAGCTCCCGTCGGGGCCCGGCCAGCCCTGCATGGAGTGGTTCCGGATGGCGCCGTCCCGCCACGTCCAGTAGCCGGTGCCGACGTTCAGGCGTGTGCCGCCCCCCTTCTCGGTCGCCAGGACCCCGAGCATGGCGAGATGCGTCGGCGGCCCGCCGGGGATGAGGACACGGCCTGAGACCGAGACGCCTCCGAGCAGCACCAGGTCCGGGACGGTCGTCTCGCGTCCGAGGACGGCGGCAGCCTCCACGGCCGCGGGTCGGACTGAATTCGTCCCGGCCACGACCAGGAACCGGCCAGACTCTCTCACAGACAGCCGGAATCCTCCGGCCTCGTGGCTGCGCGCCTCGTCTATCGGACGGCCCACCGGGCCCGCCGCGGCCATGGCGAAGACTCCCACCGCGGCATCCTTCACGGGGGTTCCGTCCTCGCGCAGCACCCGCCCGATCAGAAGGGCGACATCCCCGGAGCCCGCCGCGGCTGGACCGTGGCCCGTGGAAGATGCCTCGGGCCCGGCGATCGCTGGGGGGTCTGCCTTTCCCCCGGCCGCGGGGGCCGCGGCTGCCGGACCCGATCCCGGGGCGAGGGCGACTCCATGGCTGGACGAATGGGGCTCTCGGAGACCCTGCGGTGGGTCGCCGCTGCTTGGCAGGGCCCCGCCCAACCCCGCGGGCCGATCTTGGAAGTCGGCCCCTCCGGAATCCCCCGACCCGCGGCTGACCCACCAGGCCCCGGTCCCCATCGCGAGGAGGGCGAGAGCCGCGAACGCTGCTTTCGACGTCTTCGCCACGACAGCACCTCCGGAGATGGCGGCGGTGGCGATGCCGCTGGTCGCCGCGATCGGCGGCGCGGCCAGAGGGAGCACGAGAGCCGTCCACGCGCGGCGGTCGCCCCCGTGTCGGGCGTCGAACCTCTCGCGGAGAATCCCGATCGCCCGCTTCAGGCGGGTCTTGACCGTCTCCACCGGGACGCCGAGACGCCGAGCGACTTCGCGGGGAGGCAGCTCCTCGAGGTACCGGAGGACCACCGCCGAGCGGTAGGGCTCCTCCAGGGCCAGGACCGCCTCGACGACCATCCTGCGCGCGTCCTCCCGACCCAGGAGCTCGGCCGCGGAGGGCACGGCTTCCGGGGCCGATGCCCACGCCTCCCGACTGGCCAGGCGTGAGGAGGCCCGGAACGCCTGTCTCGCGAAGTTCCGGACCACCGTGCCAAGCGAGCCCCGGAGGGCGCCAAGCTCCCGGGGAGGCCTCTCGAGAGCCGCGACCCAAGTCTCCTGTTCCACGTCCTCGGCGAGCCACTCGTCACGGACCAGGCTCCGGGCGAGCGCCCGGACGAACCCGGCGTGTTCGAGCAGGGTCTCCGGATCCAGTCGTATCGCCTCGTCCGCCATCTCCACCCTGAGGATGCCGTCGGCGCCGAATCGGGTTCAGCCGCCCCCGGGATCGGGGCGAGCTACCCGCCCTGCCGCGCCGCGGTCCCCGCCGGGGATGGGGCGCCCGCGGGGGGATGCGCTCCCGTCGCCGAGCAGGCGAACGCGACGGCGCCCTCGTGGACGGTGCGGATGGTGGGCTTCTCGCCGCAGACGGGGCACCCGGGGTCGCGGCGGAGCTTCACCTCGCGGAACTTCATGCCGAGCGAGTCGAAGAGCAGCAGCCGTCCGACGAGCGGGTCCCCCGCGCCCACGACGAGCTTCAGGGCCTCGAGGGCCTGGATCACCCCGACCACTCCTGGGAGCACGCCCAGGACGCCGGCCTCCGCTCAGCTCGGGGCGAGCTCGGGCGGCGGGGGCGAGGGGTAGAGGCACCGGTAGCAGGGGCCCTTCCCCGGGACGAACGTCGTCGCCTGGCCCTCGAATCGGAAGATCGAGCCGTGGCAGTTGGGCTTCCCGAGGAGCACGCACACGTCGTTCACGAGGTAGCGCGTGGCGAAGTTGTCCGCCCCGTCCACGACGACGTCGTATTCCCGGACGATCGCCTCGGCGTTCTCGGGCGTGATCCGCTCGGGATAGGCCCGGACCTTCACGTCGGGGTTGAGCGAGCGGATCGCGTCGCGGGCCGAGTCCACCTTCGGGCGCCCGACGTCCTGGGTCCGGTGGAGGACCTGCCTCTGCAGGTTCGACTCGTCCACGACGTCCCCGTCCATCACGCCGAGCGTGCCGATGCCGGCGGCGGCGAGGTAGAGCGTGGCGGGGGACCCGAGCCCCCCGGCGCCGATGAGCAGGACCTTCGCCTGCGAGATCTTGCGCTGGCCCTTCTCCCCGATCTCCGGGAGCATCAGGTGCCGGCTGTAGCGCCCGTTCCCGTTCGCGGCGCCGCCGGCGGGGGGCGGCGGGACCTCGACCGGCAGCGACGCGTCGCGCCAGGCTCCGAATCCGCCCGCCATCGAGACGACGTTCTCGTACCCGAGGGCCTTCAGGCTCCGCGCCGCGAAGGCACTCCGCGCGCCTCCCGCGCAGTAGACGACGACCGGGGCCCTCGGGTCCGGGACCGCGTTCCCGACCTTCATCTCCAGCGTGCCCCTCGGGATGTGCACGGCGCCGGGCAGGTGCCCCCCCTGCCACTCCTCAGGCTCGCGGACGTCCAGGAGGACCACGGGCTCCTTCGCGTCGAGACGCCGCTTCACGTCCGCAGGCGGAGCCTCGCGGATCTCGCGCTTCACGTCGGCAAGGAGCTCGCGATAGGAAGGCATCGGACCGCCAGCGCTGGATGGTAGCGGGGCCGGGAGCGGCCCGCTACCCCGCCGCCCGCTCCGCGATGAGGCCGTCCAGCTCCTGCTTGAGCCTCGGGAGAACCTCGCCGTACGGGAACGAGCCGAGCTTCTCGCTCTTCCGCTTCAGGTTCACGGTCGTCGGACCGCACCAGAGGCCCAGGTCCGCATCGTCCGTCTCGCCCGGGCCGTTCACGCGGCACCCCATCACGGCGATCGTCACCTTGTGCTTCCTCGCGTAGGTCGTGAGCTCCTTCACCTTCTCGGCCAGCTCCACGAACGCCTCGTTCTCGACGCGCGAGCAGGAGGGGCAGGAGATGATGTTCAGTCCCTTGCCGAATTCCGGCACGCTGATGAAGCGCCGATGGGCGACGTCGTCGAGGATCTTGCGGCCGACCGTCACCTCCTCGGGCTTGCGGTCGTTCGGGACCGTGAGCGAGACGCGGATCGTCTCGCCGATCCCCTCGGCCAGGAGCTTCTCGAAGGCGAGGCGGGTCTTGATGACGCCGTCCGGCGGGAGTCCCGCCTCGGTCACGCCGAGGTGCAGCGGGACGTCGGGCCGCTCGGCGGCGAACCGGCGGTTGGCCTCGACGACCTTCGCCGGCTCGGAGTCCTTGAGGGAGACCACGTAGCGCGTGAAGCCGTGCCGGTCGAGCATCTCGCAATGGTCCAGCGCCGAGCGCACCATCGCGCCGAGCTGGTCGCCCGGGTGCTTCTCGAGGGTGGCCGGGGCCACCGAGCCGCAGTTCACGCCGACCCGGATCGCGCAGTCGTGCCTCGCCGCGACGTCGGCGAGGAACTTCACCTTCTCCGGGATGGGCTTCGTCGTCTCGTGGTGGTGGAGGTGACCCGGGTTGTAACGGATCTTCCGCACGTGGGGCGCCACGGTGGCGGCGAGCCGGTAGTTCTCCTGCAGGTCCACGGAGAGATTCGCCTCGGTGCGCTTCGCGACCTCGGCGAGCGCGGCGACGTCCCGGTCCGAGTCCACGGCGATCCGGACGACCCCCGCCCCCGCCTCGTGGAGCGCCTGCGCCTGGCGGGCCGTCGCCTCGACGTCCTGGGTCCGAGTCGCGCACATGGACTGGACGACGACGGGCGCCCCGCCCCCGATCGTCACCCGGCCGACCCGGACCGCCCTCGTCGCGCGCTTCATCGCGCGGAGAGTATATCGCCTACTCCTCGCCCGACGTCCCGAACCCCTGGACCACGTTCTGCCCGTCGAGCAGGACCGTGAGCACCCGGAACCTCACGCTCTCGTCGTCGTAGTGGAAATACGGGTACGTGAGCACGAAGGGGAACTCGACTCGGAGCCGGAACGCGTTCCCCACGCCCTGGATGTACTGCCAGAGCGCGCCGTCGTGCTGCCGGACGATCCGATCGGGCGGACCGAGCCGCGCGAGAACCTCGCGGCGGGTGGTCTTCCCCGGCTCGAGATGCCCCTCGGGGTGCTCGGGCGGCGGGGCCCCGATCCGGGTCTGCGAGTAGACGAGACAGCCGGGGGCCGCGGCGACGAGGGCCACGGCCAGGGCGAGATCCCCGCGAGTCACGGCTTCTCCACCGCCGGCATCTTCTCCGTCCCGAGCGTGATCCCGAATCCCGAGACGACGCCCCTCCGGTCGAAGAAGACCGCGAGGCGGTCGTGCCGCTCGGACTTGCTGTCGTAGACGAAGAGCGACTGGCGCGTCACGTACGGTTCGGCGATCTCGAGGGTCGCGATGTTCCGCCGGACGTACCGGTACATGAAGAGGTCCCCGTCCCACTGCCGGTGGATCTCCGTCGGCGCGCCCAGCTCCGCGAGCACCTCGGCCTTGGTGGTCTTCCCGGGGACGAGGACCGTCTCGGGATCGGCGGGGATCGGCTCGAACCGCTCGTAGCGGCCGATCGTGCAACCGGCGAGCGCGGCGACCAACGCCGCGCTAGGGATCGGGGACCTGCTCACGGTAGGCGAAGTCCTGCACGACGTCGTCCTTCCCGAAGAAGATCACGAGGAGGTTGTGCTTCACTTCGAACGTGGTGTAGGTGAAGAGGATCAGGCTCCAGAGCGTGAAGTAGCCTTTCTCGTACTGGTAGGTGAACGCGTCGCTGAAGAGCGCCCGGTCCACGGGGTTCAGGCGGAACCCCTCGTCCGAGAGGAGGATCCCGATCAGCTCGGGCCGCTTGAACTCGACGGGGGGCCCGAACCACTCGAGGATCTCGCGCTTGGTCGTCTTGCCGCGCTCGATTCGGGCGACCTTGTCCTCGGGGAACTGCGCGCCCTGGGAGACGCGGCCGAGCATGCACCCGGGCGCCGCGAGGAGCGCGGCGGCGAGCGCGCCGCCCGCCAGGACGCGGAGCCGGGGGGCGGTCACGCCTTGTTCCTCTTCGAGCGCTTCTTCCCCGCGGGTTTGGGCGGCGCGCCCTCGGAGGCCCCCGACGGCCCGGACTCGATCACCTCGTAGCGCTCGCGCATCCAGATCTCCGCCTTGTCGAGCGCCTCCTTCTCGTTCTCGCCGATCCAGATCAGCTCGGTCCCGGCGCGCGTGGCGAGGAACTCCGAGGCGATGGGCTCGCCGAGGTTCCCCTCCACCTTGGCCCGGCAGATCCAGCGGACCCCCCGGTCGGAGGAGACGAGCGTCACCGTCCCCTCGCGCGGCGGGGCGGGAGGCCGGGTCCGGACCGCGAAGCGGCGGACGCCCACGGGTGGGGCAGTCTACCTCACGCGACCCCTTTGGGAAGTGCTAGAAGACCACGCGCACGGAGGCGAGGAACCCCGACCTCTCGATCGTCACCAGGTTCATGTCCCCGTGCTTCTCCCGCCGGGTCCCGAGCGTGAAGTAGCGGAAGCCGACCCGGATGTCGAGCTTCCCCCGGTAAACGTAGCCGAGCCCGAACTGGGCGTCCGCATCCCCGGCTGCGAAGAAGGTGTCCCCGTTCCCGCTGTACCAACCGCCGAGACTGCCGTTCCCGAAGAGCATCAGCCCGCCCCCGATCGCGCGCCAGCCGGCGATGCCGACCCTCGGGAAGGCCCCGGTGGCCGTGTTGCTCACGCGCCCCGGCTCGGGCGTCCGCCCCGTCGGCGCCACCTCGATCACGGAGATGAACTCGTACGCCCGGACCCCCAGGAAGAGCTCGAACTCGCCCCGCGAACGGCGCTCCTGGCGCGGGAGCCAGTGGATCTCGGCGTCGGCGGTGCCAAAGGTGAGCTTGCTGCTCAGCGTGTCCCCCGCCAGGTAGAGTCGCCCGTCGTTGTAGCGGTTCCGCGAGAGCACCGAGTCTCCCTCGGCGTGACCGTACTGCAGCGCCGCCCGGAGCCTGAAGTTCGTCTCCTGCGGCTGGAGGCCGGCCTCGATCATCGGCATGTGGGACCACCGCTGCAGCTCGAGATCCGTCCGGTGGCTGAGGAGGTTCCCGCCGGACCCTACCGCCGGGGAGCTGTTCTCCTTCTCCAGGTGGCCGCGGAGCGTCGCGAAGTACTCCGCGAGGCCGAGCACGATCAGCGGCCGAGGGGGTAGCTCGCCCCAGTCGTCCAGCGGGGGCGGCGGGCCCATCGGCGCAGCGGGCGGGGGCTGCTGGGGCGGGGGGAAGCCCTCCTGGACGTCGCCGGGAGGCGGCGCGAAGAAGAGGCCCGTCAACCCGAGGGCGGCGAAGAGCGATGTGGGTTCCATCAAGTCCCTCCTCTGAGAGACGCCTCTCTGCGGCGCAACGAAAGTGCCAACATTGTCGCCGGGGCGCCGGGAGGTTCCACGTCATTGTATCCCAACGAGTTCGGGCTGTCCGGGGCTGCGAGCGGCCTGTGGCCCCGAGTGGACACTGGGGGCGGGAAATGCGCTGGCGCGGCTGCACTAGCGGGCCGATAATCCCGCCCCGCGCAGGGGCGGAGGAGGCGACATGGCGACGAGGAGGAGGCCGAGCTCGAGCGCTGGCGCGCGGTCGGCGACAGCGACGGCCAGGAGCGCGCGGCCGCGGCGGATCCAGACGCTCGCGCAAGCTCCGGGACCCGCCCGGAGCGCCGCGGAAGCGATCGAGCTCGCGAACCGCTACGGGGCGAACAACTACAAGCCGCTGCCCGTCGTCATCGAGCGCGGCGAGGGCGCGTGGGTCTGGGACATGGACGGCAAGCGCTACTTGGACATGCTCGCCGCCTACTCAGCGCTCATCCACGGCCACCGCCACCCGCGGGTCGTCGCGGCGCTCGTCGAGCAGGCCGGCCGCGTGACTCTCACCTCGCGCGCCTACCACGTGGACGTGCTCGGGCCGTTCCTCCGCGACCTCGCCGAGGCGACGGGCTTCGCGAAGTCCCTCCTCATGAACACGGGCGCCGAGGCGGTCGAGACCGCGATCAAGGCCGCCCGGAAGTGGGGCCACACGGTGAAGGGGGTCCCCGCCGACCGGGGCGAGATCCTCGTCTGCGAGGGGAACTTCCACGGCCGGACGACGACGATCGTGGGGTTCTCGTCCGAGGAGAAGTACCGGGAGGGGTTCGGCCCGTTCACCCCCGGGTTCCGGCGGATCCCGTACGGGGACCTGGACGCGCTCCGCGCGGCGATCGGGCCGGAGACGATCGCGTTCCTGGTCGAGCCGATCCAGGGAGAGGCCGGCGTGGTGATCCCGCCCGAGGGGTATCTCCGCGAGGCGCGGCGGCTCTGCACCGAGAACCGGGTCCTGCTCGTGGCCGACGAGGTCCAGACCGGCTTCGGCCGGACCGGCAAGTGGTTCGCGTGGCAGCACGAGGACGCGCGCCCCGACATCCTCGTCGTGGGCAAGGCCCTCGGCGGGGGAGTCTACCCGGTCTCGGCGATCTGCGCCGACGACCCGGTCATGGGCATCTTCCGTCCCGGCGACCACGGGAGCACCTTCGGGGGGAACCCGCTCGCCGCCGCGGTCGGCCGTGCGGCGCTCCTCGTGCTCCGCGACGAGAAGCTCGTGGAGCGGTCGGCCACCGAGGGCGCCTGGTTCCTCGGGGAGCTGCGCCGCGCCCTGGCCGGGAGCCCCCACGTCCGCGAGGTCCGCGGCCGCGGCCTCTTCGTCGGGATCGAGATCCGGAAGGAGTCGGGGACGGCGCGCGCCTACGCCGAGAAGCTCATGGCCGCCGGGCTCCTCACGAAGGACACCCACGACCAGGTGCTCCGCTTCGCGCCGCCGCTCACCATCTCGCGGAAGGACCTGGGGTGGGCGGTGGAGAGGGTGGCGGGGGCGCTGGCCTAACGTCGCTCCGCGCTCTCCTTCAGCACCAGCCAGTCCCCGAGCACCAGCGCGTCGAGGCCGGAGGAGAAGAACGCGGCCAGCGCGTCGCGGGGGCTCCCGACGATGGGCTCGCCGGCGCGGTTGAAGCTCGTGTTCACGACGCCGGGGACCTGGGTCAGGTCCCGGAACCGCCGGATCGTTTCGTAGAGCGTGGGATTCGAGTCCCGGCGCAGGGTCTGCAGCCGGATCGTCCCGTCCACGTGGACCGCGGCGGGCATGAGGGCCTTCCCGCGCGCCGACGCGGGGAGCGCGAGGAGCATGAACGGCGACTCGGGAGCCGGCCCCTCCACCAGCTCGGCCGCGCTCTCGGCGAGGACCGTCGGGCCGTAGGGCCTCCACGGCTCGCGGCCCTTGAGCGCGTTCAGGCGATCGCGCATCCCGGCCCCGCGGGGGTCGGAGAGGATGCTCCTCGCCCCGAGGGCCCTGGGGCCCACCTCGGCTCGGCCCCGGCACCAGCCGAGGACCTTGCCCGCCGCGAGGAGCGCCGCCGCCTCGGCCGGCAGGTCCGCCGGCTTCCGGGCCCCCGGGACCTTGCCGGTCCGCACGAGCCTCTCCACCTCGCCCGGCTCCACGTCGGGCCCGTGGTAGGCGTGCGTGAAGTCCGCCTCGGGCCGGACCCCGATCGCGTCGCGAAAGACGGACATGGCGGCCCCGAGCGCGGTCCCCGCGTCGTGCGCGGCGGGCTGGATGAACACTCTCTCCGCCGCCCCCGCGCGGAGGATCGCGGCGTTGGCGGCGCAGTTCAGGGCGCAGCCGCCCGCGAGGCAGAGGTCCCGGCTCCCCGCCTGTGCCGTCGCCCACCGCGCCATCTTCACGACGGCCTCCTCGAAGGCCTTCTGGAGGGTCGCGGCGAGGTCGCGGTGCTCGTCGGTGATCTCGCCTCCGGGAGCCCGCCTCGGCAGCGCGTCGAGGAAACGCCGGAGTCTCCGCTTGTTCACCTCGGGGAGGTCCCCCGAGGTCTCGAGGAAGTCGAAGAGCCCCGGCCTCGGCGTCCCGTAGGCCGCGAGGCCCATGACCTTCCCCTCCTCCGCGTGCGCCGTGAAGCCCAACGCCTCGGTCACCTTCCCGTAGAGGTAGCCGAACGAGGAGCCCGCCGGGACCGACCGGATCACGGTCACCTCGTCCCCCTCGCCCTTCGCGAAGAGCCCCGACTCCTGCTCGCCCGAGCCGTCGAGCGTGAGGATCGCGGCCCGGTCCCAGCCCGACGCGAAGTAGGTCGAGAGGGCGTGGGCCCGGTGGTGGCGGACGTGCTTCACGCGCTCGTCCTCGAGCCGGGTGCCGAGACGCCGCAGGCCGTCGGCCACCAGGAACTCCCAGATCGTGCGCTCCTTGCGGGTGCGCGCGAGGGAGAGGTCCCAGCCGACGGCGATCGCGTGGATGTCGGGGAGCCCGAGGCCGGCGCACGCGAGGCACCACTCGATCGCGCGGAGCGGCATCACCCCGCGGGCGTACTTCACCCGGATGAGCCGCTCCTCCTCGGCGAAGGCGACGAGCTTGCCGTCCGCGACGAGGCACGCCGCGTTGTTCCACGACATCGGGTGCGTGAGGCCGAGGATGTTCACTTCTCGATGACCACGTCTTCGGCGACCAGCGCGTCGCAGCCGCTCGCGAAGAAGCTCCCGAGGGCGTCCCGCGGCGAACAGACGATCGGCTCACCCGGGAGGTTGAAGGAGGTGTTGATGGCCGCGGCGATCCCCGTCTTCGCGCGCAGCTTCTCGAGGAACGGCCGAAGCGGGGCGCCCTCGGGCCCGGCCGGGACCGTCTGAGGGCGGGTCGTCCCGTCCGCGTGGATCGCGGACGGGAGGGCCTTCCGCGCCTCGGGGGTCGCCTCGACCGCGACCGTCATCGTGCGCGCCGGGCGGGGGATCGCGAGGAAGCGGGCGGCCTCCTCCTCGAGCAGCGCGGGGCCAAACGGGCTCCAGGACTCGCGCCCCTTCACGTCGCGGTTCAGGCGCTCGCGGGTCCCGGGGTCGCGGGCGTCGGCGAGGATGCTCCGGCCCCCGAGCGCCCGGGGCCCGAACTCCATCCGGCCACGGAACCAGGCGACGAACTGGCCGGCGGCCACCCGGTCGGCGGCCTCGCCGGGGGCGTCGTGGCTCCGGCGCCACTTCCGGAGCCCCGCCGCGCGGCAGGTCGCCTCGACCTCCTCGTTCGAGTACCGGGGGCCGAAGAAGGGGTGCGGGGGAGGCGCGGGGACGCGCTTGCCCTTCGTCTCGCGCCAGGCCTCGAAGGCCGCCCCGAGCGCCGAACCCGCGTCGTGGGCGGCCGGCTGCACGAAGACCTCGTCCACGAACGGGGCCTTGGCGAGGCCCCCGTTCATCGCGCAGTTGAGGGCGCAGCCCCCGGCGAGGCAGACTTTGCGGTAGCCGGTCTGCTTGTGCAGGTACTCCGCCATCCGGAGCGCCGCGCGCTCGAGCACCTGCTGGAGCGTCGCGGCGAGGTCCTTGTGCTCGCTCGTGATCTCCGCCCCCCGCGCGCGCCTCGGGAGCCCCTGCAGGAACTCCCGCAACGCGTTGGGCTTCACCGCGGGGATCTCCTCGTCCCAGTCGAGGAAGCCGAACCGGTCGGGGTCGGGGGTCCCGAACGCGGCGAGCGCCATCACCTTGGACTCCTCGCTGTGGAACCGGAACCCGAGCGCCGCGGTCACCTCGCCGTAGATGTGGCCCCAGGACTCCTTCGGGGGCACCGTGCGCACCTCGCGGATCTGGTCCCCCTCGCCCACGGCGAGGAGGCCCGACTCGCTGCCCCCGTAGCCGTCGAGGGAGAGGATGTTCGCCCGGTCGTAGCCGGAGGCGTCGAAGGCGGAGGCGGCGTGCGCCCGGTGGTGGCGGATGCAGCGCACGCGGCGATCGTGCCGGCTGAAGGGGAGCTGGGAGACGAGGTAGTTCCAGGGCCAGCGCCGCGACCGCTTGTGCTTGTCGCCGTCCTCCCAGCCGATCGCGAGCAGGTCCACCTGGTCGAGCGACGCCCCCGCCTCGCGCAGGCAGTAGGAGATCGCGTTCGTCGGCGCGAGCCGGGCCGAGTGCTTCCAGCGCGTGAAGCGCTCCTCCTCGGCGAACGCGACGAGAGCCCCGTCGCGCAGGAGGCACGCGGCCGAGTTCCACGAGATCGGGTGCGTGACTCCGAGGATGAGCATGGGGTGCGCGCCCAGTGCGAGGGGGCCGAATCGTAGCGGTGCCCTCGGAGGGGGTCAAGGAATGCCGAGGCAGAGGCGCGGCGAGGGAGAGTATCATGGAGCCGCGATGCGCGGTCCGAACGTGGCGGAGAGAGGGGAGATCGTCCGCCGCATCGGCGACGAGGAGTGGCGGGGGGAGCCGGCGGCCCTCGAGGCGCTGGCGACGGCGCCGGCCGGGGCCGCGGTCGTGAAGGAGAACCTCCGCCGACGCGTGGAGCGCGTGGCGCTCGCGGGGGGCGGCGCCGCGTTCGTGAAGCGCTTCCGCGACGCGGGGGTGGCGCAGACGGCCAAGGCGCTCGTCCTCGGGAGCCGCGCGCGGCGCGAGGTGGAGTGGGCGAGGCGGCTCGCCGCCGCCGGCGTGCGCGTGGCCGAGCCGCTCGCGTGGGGGGAGCGACGCTCGTTCGGGATCCCGCGGACCTGCTCCGTGGCGACGCGCGCGATCGAGGGAGCGCGGCCCCTGATCGAGGTCCTCTCCGAGCCGGGGCTCGCGGCCGACCGCCGCCGCGACCTCCTCGTCGCGACCGCGGCGCTCCTGCGGCGCGTGCACGACGCCGGGGTCGCGTTCCGGGACTTCCACCTGGGGAACGTCCTCCTCGGGCCCGATGGGCGTCTCGCGCTCGTGGACCTCCAGTCGGCGTGGAGCCCGCCGGCGTTCCTCCTCCCCCGGGCCCGGGTCGGGAACCTCGCGATGGCCCTCACGTCCCTCCCGCGGTCCTCCTGGCGCGCCGCCCGGCGGGCGCTGCGGGCCTACGGCCGCCCCCCGGACTGGCCCGACTACGACGAGCCCGGCGTCGCGAAGGGGGCCGTCGTCTGGGCCGTCCGGCTCGTCGAGGCCCACCTCGCGAGCCGGACCCGGCGGTGCCTCCGGGACTCGAGCGCGTTCGCCGTGGAGAGGCGGGGCGCGTTCCGGGTCTTCCGCCGCCGCGAGATCCCGGGCGCCGAGGCGGCGGCGCTCCCGGCGGAGGCCGACGCCCGCCTAGGCGCGAAGGGGCCCGGCGTCCTCAAGGACTCGCCGGAGTCGGCGGTCGTCCGGGGGCTCGCGCTCTCGGGCCGCGCCGTCGTCGCGAAGCGGTACCGCCCGCGGGGCGGGATCGCGGGCCCCCGACAGGCGCTGGGGTGGGGCCGCGCGCGACGGGCCTGGGTGGCCGGGAACGGCCTCGTCGTGCGGGGCGTGGACGTGGCGAGCCCTCTCGCTCTGCTCGAGGAGCCCGGGGGAGGCGGGTGGCTCCTCATGGAGGACCTCGCGGAAGCCACCCCCCTCGACCGGTTCTGGGCGACCCGGGCCGGGCCGGGCGAGCCGGCGCTCCGGAGGGGCCTCGCCGAGGCCGTGGGGCGGGTCCTCGGCGCGATGCACGCGGGAGGAGCCGTCCACGCCGACCTCAAGGCGTGCAACGTGATGGTCGGATCGTGGCCGGGGGGAGGGATCCGGGTCGCCCTCGTGGACTACGACCGCGCGGCCTTCCGGACGCCGGCCGAGTCCGAGCGGGTCGAGTCGCTCGTCCAGCTCGGGAACTCGATCCCGAGGGCCGTGCCGCTCCGGACCCGGGCCCTCTGTCTGAGTGCCTACGCCCAGGCCGCCGGGTTCCGGGGGCCGTCCCGGACGGCCCTCGTGCGCCGCCTCGCGCGGCGCGTGGCGGCCGAGTCGGCCCGGCGCGGGATCCTCTGGGTCGGCCCGGAGGGCGACGTCCGCGAGTCGTGGGGAGGGACGCGCGCGTGACGCCGGGAGGGACCCTGCGGGTCCTCCACCTGCTCTCCGACTGGAAGTGGACCGGCCCGGCCGAGCCGGCCGTGGACCTCGCCGAGGCGCTGGCGAGGCGCGGCCACCACGTGCTCTTCGCCTGCGAGTCGCCACCGCATGCCGTGGACGACTGGGTGGGGGACCGGGCGCGGGCCCGCGGGCTCACGGTCCTCACGGAGCTGCGGCTCAAGAAGCACTTCTCGATCGCGTCGAACTTCCGGGACCTCTGGAGGATCCCCGGCCTCCTCGCCGAGCACCGGGTGGAGGTCGTGCACTGCCATCGCGGCCAGGACCACCTCGTTGCGGGGGTCGCCGTGCGCCGTCGCCGGCTCCCGGTCGCGGTGGTACGGACCTCGTTCGAGGGGGGGCCGCTGCGGCGCACGATCCGGAACCGCTACCTGCTCGGGCGCTGCACGACGCGGCTCGTGGACATCTCGCGCCGGGCGGCGGAGGCCGACCGGGCGGCGTTCGGTCTCGGGGAGCGCGCCGTGGTCGTCGAGCCGCCGGTGGACCTCGTCCGGTTCGACCCCTCGAGGCCGGGGCGGGACCTGCGGCCGGCGCTCGGGCTCTCGGCCGACGCCATCGTCGCGGGCATCGTCGCGCGGGTGCAGCGCCGCCGCCGGTGGGACGTGCTCCTCGAGGCGTTCCGCCGCGCCTCCCGCGAAGAGCCGCGGCTCCGGCTCCTGATCGTCGGCCGCGGGACCCACCAGGACGAGGTCGCCCGAGCGCCGGCGCGGGCGATGGGCCTCGCCGATCGCGTCGTGTTCGCCGGCTACCGGAAGGACGACTTCGTGGACGTCGTCCGGACATTCGACCTCGGGGTCTTCCTCGTGCCCGGGACCGACGGCTCCTGCCGCGCCGTCCGCCAGGCGATGGCGCTCGGGATCCCGCACGTCGTCTCCCGTCGCGGGGTGCTGCCGGAGATCGTGGAGGATGGGAGGACGGGCCTGGTCACGGACGACGAACCCGAGCCCCTCGCGGCGGCGCTCCTCCGGCTCGCGCGGGACGCGGCCCTGCGGTCCCGCCTCGGCGCCCTGGCCGGAGCCGAAGCGGTCCGCCGCTGGGACCCGGCGAGGCAGGCGGAGGCCATCGAGGAGGTGTACCGGAGCGCGCTCGCGGAGGTGGGAGGACACGGCTCATGACGGCTCGCATCACCTTCGGAAACGTCATCCGGCAGCTCTTCTCCCGTTTCCCCGAGGTCGAGGAATGGTGCGTCGCCGGCTCGTACGGGGGGTGGCGAGAGGGCACGTTCGTCGTTTTCCTGCAGGATCAGTACGCCGTCTTCTTCGGCTTCGCGACCTACCTCGCGCGAGTGCTCGCGGAGGGGAACTCGGCACCCCGTCCCCAGCGGGAGTACATCGGATTCCTCGAGGAGATCCTGGCGACGGGCGACAAGGAGCTCCACGATCTCCTGAGGATCGAGATCTGCGAGACCTTTGCGGAGAAGGCTGGGTGGGTCGAGGCCGCACGGAAGTGGTTCCCTCCGAAGCTGCGGAACCACCTCGAGCACCTCTTCTACAGCGGCCAGTTTCGGGATGCCACGGGCGCGGTCCGTCCCAAGCGGAAGCCTCGCCGGTGACGCCCCGATGACCGCGCCCGCCTAGCGTGGATCCCTCCATGAATCCCCTCCTGAAGGCAGGCTGCCTGATCCTCTCCCTCGCCGCCGCGCCTGGCTGCGCGGAGCTGGGGAACTACTTCAAGAACCGCGCGCGGGACTTCGGGGAGATCTTCCGGCTCCAGGTGGGGCTCGGCGTCGGGCTCGGCGCCAGCGCCCGGCTCGCCGGGGTCGCGGACGTAGGCGTCGGCGGGGGCTTCGCGGACCACCGGATGGGCGTGGGCTGGGTCTACGGGAGCGGCTACGCGTTCTCCCGGGAGAGGCTGGCGGACGGCGAGGTGTTCTTCCCGTTCACGATGCTCGGCGACGGGGAGGGAGGCACCCTCGGGCGGGGCTGGCACTCCTCCTCCGAGGCGACGGAATCGGGGAAGGCGGCCCGCCGTCACGTCTGCTATCTCGCGCTCCCCGGGCTCTTCGCCCACGAGCCGGACGGGCCGCTGCTCTGGACCCCCCGGGGAGTCGAGGACCATCCCTGGTCCCACGTCCACGCCCTGGACATCGAGGCCGGGCTCTACCTCGGGTTCGTCGTCGTCCGAGCGGGCGTGAGCCCGGGGGAATTCCTCGACTTCCTCCTCGGCTGGTTCGGGCTCGACATCGCCGGCGACGACACGCGGCTCCGCCCGCGCGGAGGGGCGCCGCGGGAGGAGGAGTAGGGAACCTGTCCGACGCGGGGACGCGGCGAGGGCCCCGTGGTACACTGCACGGAGCGAGGAGGCCGCATGGGCCAGAAGTTCGTCCTCGAGCCTGGCTGGGGCGCGGAGACGAAGCGGTCCTACAAGATCGAGTTCGAGGAGCTGCCCGTCGAGGAGGAGCACTTCCAGTTCCTCTTCACAGCCACGCAGCCGGACGGGAAGGCGTTCCTGTTCAAGGCGTCTGTCTCGCCGATCCTCGTGCAGAAGCTCGGCATTGACGTCGCCACCCAGAAGAACAAGCTCTTCAAGGCCGTCGCGGGCAAGGGGCTCGGGGACCTGAAGGTGCGCCTGAACGCCGGCCACGACGTGAACTTCGAGGGGCTGCCCTACATCAAGACCTACACGCTGCGGGACAAGCCGCTCTTCGAGAAGGTGCTCGCCTAGGGACTGCCGGCCTTCAGGACCGTCTCCAGGTCCTTGTCCCCGCGTCCCGACAGGTTCACGAGCAGGACCCCGCTCCGGCCGAGTTCCCTCGCGATCCGGGCGGCCGCCGCGAGCGCGTGGGAGGGCTCGAGGGCCGGGAGGATCCCCTCGAGGCGGGCGCACTCCCGGAACGCGGCGAGGGCCTCGGCGTCCGTCGCCGTCGTCACCTCGAGGCGCCCCTCGGCCTTCCAGGCGGCGAGCTCCGGCCCCACGCCCGGGTAGTCGAGCCCGGCCGAGATCGAGTGCGTGGGGAGGATCTGCCCGTCCGGGTCCGTCAGGACGAGCGAGAGCGCCCCGTGGAGGACCGCCGGCCGGCCGGCCGTCAGGGAAGCCGCGTGCTTGCCGGTCGCGAGCCCTTCCCCTCCCGCTTCGACGCCCACGAGCCTCACGCCCCGGTCCTCGAGGAACCCCGAGAAGAGCCCCGAGGCGTTGCTCCCGCCGCCGATGCAGGCCACCGCGACGTCCGGGAGCCTCGCGGCGGCGTCGAGGATCTGCGCCCTCGCCTCGCGGCCGATCACGGCCTGGAAGTGGCGGACGATCCTCGGGTAGGGGTGGGGTCCCACGACCGAGCCGATGAGGTAATGAGCCTCATGCGACGTCGCCATCCATTCCCGGATGGCCTCGCCGGTCGCCTCCTTGAGCGTCCCCGCGCCGTGGGGGACCGGGACGACCTCGGCCCCGAGGAGTTTCATCCGCGCGACGTTCGGCGCCTGCCGGGCCATGTCGGTCGTCCCCATGAAGACCCGGCACCCGAGCCCGAGCAGCGCCGCGGCCGTGGCCGTCGCCACGCCGTGCTGACCGGCCCCCGTCTCGGCGATGAGCCGCTTCTTCCCGAGCCGCGCCGCCAGGAGCCCCTGGCCGACGGTGTTGTTGATCTTGTGGGCGCCCGTGTGGGCGAGGTCCTCGCGCTTGAGGAACACCGCCGCCCCGCCCCAGGCCTCCGACAGCCTCCGCGCCCGGTGCAGCGGGGTCGGGCGGCCCACGTAGGTGCGGAGGAGCCGGTCCAGTTCCGCCTGGAAGGCGGCCTCCGGGATCGCCGCGTCGAACGCCTCCTCGAGGGTCCGGAGCGCCGGGACGAGGGTCTCGGGGACGTAGGCCCCGCCGAAGGACCCGTAGCGGCCGGGGGTGGTCACGCGGGGCCTGTACCGGGGAGGAGTGCCACGGCCACGCCGAACCCGTTCTGGGCCGCATGCAGGGCCATCGGGGCAACGAGTGTACCCGTCCTCTCGTAGACGAGAGCCAAGACGATGCCGAGGATCGTGAGGGGCAACGTGTACCCGGGCGTCATGTGGATCGCACCGAAGAAGAGGCCTGACGCGATGGCCGCCGGGACGACTCCCCCGCTCGCGCGGAGGGCGGGATAGAGTGTCCCGCGGAAGATCCACTCCTCCCCGACGGGAGCGACGGCCACGAAGGACACGGTGTAGGCGAGGCGCGACCACGAGCCGGGAGTCTCCTGGAGCGCCACGATCGCCGCCTGAGGCTCGGCCCCCCCGTAGCCGAGCGCGGCGAGGGCGATCGAGTTCAGCACTCCGGCGAGCGCGGCGAGGGGGAGGCTGAGGAGCCACGCGAGCAGCCCCACTCCCGTCGCCCGCCATCGGCCTCTCGTTCCCGGCCGTCCCGCCACCTCCCAGCACATCGCCGCCGCGACCAACAACCCGACGTCGTAGCCGACGATGGCCGGGAGGCTCGGGAGACCGCCCCGCTCGCCCGACGCGAGTTGGCCGAGAGCCGCCAGCACGGACGAGACGAGCAATCCTCCCAGGCCGGCGGCCAGCAAGGCCCGCGACGAGGCCCGACCTTGGCAGATCCCCCGCGGGCGCCGAAGCAGGGCGACGAGGAGGAGGATCGAGCCCAGGCCGAAGAGGGAGGCGATGGTCGCGTCACGGCCGATCGAATCCGCGTCCAGTTCCGGAGGGAAAGCGGGAGCCCCGCGCCGGTACTTCCGCAGGACCCATCCCGACGTCATCGCGAGAAACGCGACCGCGAGCGCGACCATGAGCGCCGCGTCCACCCACCGGCGGAAGCCGGAAGGAGGGAGGGGCGCCGGCGCCGGCCCCTCGCGCGCCGGCTCCTCCATCGCCGCTACTTCACCCCGGCCTGCTCGAGGACGCGCCGGGCGCGGGAAGGGTCGGACGAGTGCACGTAGACGACGCCCCCGCCGGACGTCCCCGTGGTCCCGTAGGCGTAGTTGATGTTGATCCCGGCTCCCTTGAGCGCCCCCGCCACCTCGGCGAGCGCCCCGGGGCGGTTCCCGAGGGGGACCTCCAGGACGTCGGCCTCGATGCAGAGGACCTCGTGTTCCCCGAGGACGTGGGCGGCCTTTCTCCCGTCGTCCACGACCATGCGGACGACCGCGTGGTCAATCGCGTCGTTCACCGTGAACCCGAGGATGTTCAGCTTGTGCTCCGAGAGCGCGCGGCAGACCCGCTCGAGCGCGCCGGGGCGGTTCTCCAGGAACATCGAGATCTGCGTCCGGGTCTCCACAGGATTCCTCCGCCCCCGTGTTCGAGCGAAGGGGGGCGGAGGAATCCTAACGCCGCGGGAGCCATTCGCAATGCGCGGCTCGCGCTTGCCGCCGGCGGGTGGCGTCCCTAGAATCGCGCCCCTCTCTGGTCCTGCGGACGGGAGGCTCGCGATTCTCCAGCACGACGTGCTCGTGATCGGGGCCGGGCTCGCGGGGATGCGGGCTGCGATCGAGGCCCAGCGGAACGGCGCCGACGTCGCCGTGATCTCCAAGGTCCACCCCGTCCGCAGCCACTCGAACGCCGCGCAGGGGGGGATCAACGCGGCCCTCGGGCGCGTCGAGGGCGACACCTGGGAGGTCCACGCCGAGGACACCGTCAAGGGCTCGGACTGGCTCGGCGACCAGGACTCGATCGAGATCATGGCCCGGGACGCCGGCGAGAACATCCTCGAGCTCGAGCACATGGGCGTCGTCTTCAACCGGGACAAGGACGGCCGGCTCGCCGTGCGCTCGTTCGGCGGCGCCTCGAAGCAGAGGACCTTCTTCGTCGCCGACTTCACCGGCCAGGCGATGCTCCACGTGCTCTACGAGCAGCTCCTCAAGTCCGGCGTCCGCATCTACGAGGAGTGGTTCGTCACCTCGCTGATCGTCGAGAACGGGACGTGCGGCGGGGTCGTGGCCCTCGAGATCCGGACGGGGCGCGTCGAGGCGATCCGCGCGAAGGCGGTGATCCTCTGCGTCGGCGGGATCGGGCGCGTCTACGAGCCCTCGACGAACGCTCTCATCTGCACCGGGGACGGGATCGCGCAGGCGTACCGCGTCGGGGCGCCGGTGATGGACATGGAGATGATCCAGTACCACCCGACGACCCTGAAGTCGAACGGGGCGCTGATCACGGAGGGCGCCCGCGGCGAGGGGGCCACTCTCGTCAACTCGAAGGGCGAGCGCTTCCTCTCGAACCCGCGCTACGGGACGACGAACAAGATGGAGCTGGCGTCCCGCGACGTCATCTCGCGGGCCGAGCAGATCGAGATCAACGAGGGGCGAG
Organism: Planctomycetales bacterium; assembly: GCA_022614695.1. Taxonomy (GTDB): domain Bacteria; phylum Planctomycetota; class JAKEIC01; order JAKEIC01; family JAKEIC01; genus JAKEIC01. The sequence continues at coordinate 21,211 of JAKEIC010000272.1, forward strand.
GCGTGGACGGGTGCGTCCTGCTCGACTGCCGCCACCTCGGCGAGAAGCTCATCCGCGAGAAGCTCTCGCAGATCCGCGAGATGGGCCTCGACTTCGCGAACGTGGACATCGTGAAGGCCCCGATCCCGATCCGGCCCGGGATGCACTACATCATGGGCGGCATCAAGACCGACTCCGAGGGCCAGACGAAGGTCCCGGGCCTCTACGCGGCCGGCGAGTGCGCCTGCGTCTCCGTCCACGGGGCGAACCGGCTCGGGGCGAACTCGCTCCTCGACACGATCGTCTTCGGCCGGCGCTCCGGGGCGCATGCGGCGAAGGCCGCGAAGGGGATGTCCCTCCCCGCGGTCCCCGAGACGCGGGCGGACCTCGACCGCAAGCACATCGAGGAGCTCAAGGCCCGGCGCGGCGGGGAGCCCTCGGCGCGGATCCGGCTCGAGATGGGGCGTCTCATGAACGACCGGGTGAGCGTGTTCCGGGACAAGGCCGGCCTCGAGGGGGCGCTCGAGAAGCTGCGCGAGCTGAAGTCCCGCGGGAAGAGGATCTCCCTCACGGACCGGGGGACCGTCTTCAACACCGACCTGATCTTCGCCCTCGAGCTCGACTTCATGCTCGACGTGGCCGAGACGATCGTCGCCTCGGCCCTCTTCCGGGCGGAGTCCCGCGGCGCCCACACGCGCATGGACTTCCCGAAGCGCGACGACGAGAAGTGGCTGAAGCACACGCTCGCCTCGTGGACCCCGGACGGGCCGAAGATGGACACCCTCCCCGTCACGATCACGCGGTGGCCTCCGAAGGAGAGGAAGTACTAGCCCGTGAAGGCGACGCTCATCGTCCGTCGCTACGACCCCGAGTCGGGAAAGCCCCCCTACGACCAGACCTACACGGTCGCGGTGGGCGAGTCGGAGGTGGTCCTCGACGCGCTCATCAAGATCCGCGAGGAGCAGGACGGGTCGCTTGCGCTCCGCTGCTCCTGCCGGAGCGCCATCTGCGGCTCCTGCGCGATGAACATGAACGGCCACCCCGGGCTCGCCTGCAAGACGAAGGTGGCGGCGCTCTCGCCGCACGGGGAGCCGGTCCAGGTGGGGCCCGGCGGGAACCTCCCCGTGATCAAGGACCTCGTCGTGGACATGGGGCCGTTCTGGTCCAAGGTCCGCCAGGTGACGCCGTGGCTCCGGCCGGGCGCGCCGCCGCCCGCGAACGAGGAGTACCGCGTCCCGAACGAGAGGATGCTCGACCTCTCCGGGATGATGGCCTGCATCATGTGCGGGGCCTGCGTGATGGCCTGCACCGTCCTCGAGGCGGAGCAGGGGCAGGGCGGGAAGCCCGACGAGGGGTTCCTCGGGCCCGCCGCGCTCGCCAAGGCGCTGCGCTTCGTCGGCGATCCCCGCGACGGAACCTCCCGCGAGCGGCTCGAGGCCCTCATGGGAGGCGGCGGCATCTGGGACTGCACCCACTGCTTCGAGTGCGTCCAGCGCTGCCCGAAGGGCGTCGCTCCCATGGACCGGATCCTCGAGCTGCGGCGCCGCGCGGTGGACGCGGGATTCACCGACCACAACGGGGTGCGGCACGCGCAGGCCTTCGTGGACTCGATCCGGAAGCACGGCCAGCTCGACGAGAACTACCTCGCCCGGAAATCGGTCACGTTCGGGGAGCTGTTCCAGATGATGCCGGTGGCGCTCCGGATGCTCCTCGCCGGGAAGATGCCCCCGATGTTCCCGCACAACCTCCCCGGCGACTCGCGCGAGGACGTGAAGCGGATCTTCGAGGCGATGGAGGAGGAGAAGCCCGCGTGAAGTTCGCCTGGTTCCCCGGCTGCGTCTCCCGCGGAGCGTGCCGCGAGCTGTACGCCTCGGTGAAGGCCGTCGCGCCGATCCTCGGGCTCGAGCTCACCGAGATGACCGAGGCCGCCTGCACCGGCGCGGGGGTCATCTCCGAGCACTCGCCCGGGGTGGCCGACGCGCTCAACGCCCGGACGTTCGCGATGGCCCAGAAGATGGGCCTCCCGGTGATGAACAACTGCAGCACCTGCATGGGCGTGATGGCCGGGGTCCAGGCCCGGCTCGGGGGGGACGGGACGGCGCTCGGCCGCGTGAACGGGGTCCTCAAGGCCGAGGCGCTCGAGTACAAGCCGCCCGTCCGCGTGACAAACTTCCTCTGGGTCCTCGTCGAGGACGTGGGGCTCGAGAAGCTGAAGTCCCTCGTGAAGCGCCCCCTCCGCGGCGTGCGGCTCGGCCCCTTCTACGGCTGCTACATCCTCCGGCCCGAGGCGAACCTCGGATTCGGCGAGAAGCCCGAGCGCGGGAAGTACCTCGAGCAGGTGATCGCCGCGTGCGGCGGCGACCCGGTGGACTACGAGGGCAAGGACAAGTGCTGCGGGTTCCCGATCCTGACCATGAACCGCAAGAACTCGCTCTCGATGGCCGGGGACCACCTCCTCGAGGCGCGCGGGAACGGCGCCCACGGCCTCGTGACCCCGTGCCCGCTCTGCCACCTGAACCTCGACGCCCAGCAGCCGGACGCGGCCAAGGTGAAGGGCCAGAGGATCGACCTCCCGATCCTCCACCTCCCCCAGCTCGTCGGCCTCGCGCTCGGGCTCGAGCCCAAGGACCTCGGGCTCGGGAAGCACATCGTGAGCACCCGGCCGCTCCTCGACCGGGCCGGCGTCGGAGGCTAGCTCCCCCCGCCCCCCGCGTCGCCGTCGTCGCGCGGGGCCGGGCGGGCCGGGGCCTCTCCCGACCGGCGGTCCCGCTTGTCGGCCCTGGCCCTCGCCCGCGCCCGGCGGGCCAGGTCCTCGGGCGTGGGGAGCCCGACCTTGGTCTTCACGACCTCGACGACCTCGTCCGGGTCGTCCGTGACCGTGATGAGCCCCATGTCCTCGGGCGCGATCGCGTTCTCGGCGGCGAGGGTCCCGACGAGCCAGTCGAGGAGGCCGCGCCAGTAGCGCTTCCCCATGAGGACGACGGGGAACGGAGGCGTCTTCTCGGTCTGGATGAGCGTGAGCGCCTCGAACAGCTCGTCGAGCGTCCCGAAGCCGCCGGGCATGATGACGAAGGCCCGCGCGTGGCGCACGAACATGAACTTCCGGATGAAGAAGTAGCGGAAGTCGAGCGAGAGGTCCTGGAAGCGGTTCGGCACCTGCTCGGTGGGGAGCGCGATGTTGAACCCGACCGAGCGGCCGGTCCCCTTCCGAGCCCCCTTGTTGGCGGCCTCCATGAGGCCGGGGCCGCCGCCCGTGATCACCGAGAACCCGGCGTCCGAGAGCTTCTCCGCGACCGCGACGGCCATCCCGTAGTAGGGGTGGCTCCGGGCGAGGCGCGAGGAGCCGAAGACCGCGACGGCGGGGCCGAGATGGCGCAGCTCCTCGATCGCCTCCACGAACTCGGCCATGATCCGGAAGATCCGCCACACGTCCCGGGCGTCGGACTCGGGGAAGCGGCGGAAGGGGGGGATCGGGCGGGGCATCGAGGCTCCAGAGGATACCGTCTCGGACGCGCGTTTGCCCGGGGACACGGGTCGCGCTAGAAGGAAGGGTTCCGCGGCCCCCTCCCGCGGCTCGCCATGTCGCGCCTCCTGTCGCACATCCTGGTCCAGGACGCCCGGCAGAACAACCTGCGCGGCATCACGGTCCGGATCCCGCACGGGGCCCTCACGGTCGTGACCGGCGTCTCGGGGTCGGGGAAGTCCTCGCTCGCCTTCGGGACCCTCTACGCCGAGGGCCAGAGGCGCTACGTCGAGAGCTTCTCCACCTACGCGCGGCAGTTCCTCGAGCGGATGGACCGGCCGCGGGTCCGGAGGATCACGGGGCTCCCGCCGGCCGTGGCCGTGGCCCAGGCGGGGGCCCTCCGGTCGTCGCGCTCGACGGTCGCGACCATGACCGAGATCCTCGACCACCTGAAGGTGCTCTGGGCGCGGGCGGCCACTCTCCGGTGCGGAGGCTGCGGGCGCGAGGTGCGGCGCGAGGACCCGGGCACGATCCTCGACTCGCTCCCGCGGAACGGGCCTCTGCTCGTCGGCTACGCCGCGGCCCCGCGCCCGGGCGAGTCGGGAGGGGCGCTCCGGGAACGGCTCCGCGCGGCGGGGGTCGTGCGGCTCCGGGTGGGCGGGGACGTCGGGCCGCTCGATCAGGTCCCCGAGGCCGCCCTCGCGGCGGGCGAGGCGCGGGTCGTGCTCGACCGCGTCGAGCCCGCCCGGACGCCGCGGCTCCGGCTCCTCGACTCGATCGAGCAGGCGCTCCGCCTCGGGGAGGGCGCGGCCGAGGCCTTCGAGGTCGGGACCGGGCGCGCGCGCCGGTTCGCGACGGGCCTCCGCTGCGCGACGTGCGACCGGGGCTACGCCGACCCGAGCCCGGGGCTCTTCTCGTGGAACCACCCGTCCGGGGCGTGCCCCGAGTGCCGCGGCTTCGGGCGCGTGATCGGCGTGGACCCCGAGAAGGTCGTCCCCGACCCCCGCCGCACGATCTCCGAGGGGGCCCTCAAGCCCTTCGAGGGCGCGGCGGCCGAGTGGGAGCGCGAGGAGCTGATGCGCTTCTGCCGCCGCCGCCGGATCCCCACGGGCGTCCCGTGGAGGGCTCTCCCAGCCGAGACGCGGCGGCTTCTCATGGAGGGCGAAGGAGAAGCCTGGTTCGGCGTGAGGGGCTTCTTCCGGTACCTCGAGGGGAAGTCCTACAAGATGCATGTCCGGGTCTTCCTCTCGCGGTTCCGGCGCTACGAGTCCTGCCCCGCGTGCGGCGGCGGGCGGCTCCGGCCCGAGGCGCTCCTCTGGCGGCTCGGCGGGCGCACCCTCCCCGAGACCTGCGCCCTGCCGGTCTCGGCCGCGCTCCCGGCCCTTCGGGAGGCGGCGCCGGGCGCACCGGGTCTCGACACCGTCCGGGCCGAGGTCCTCTCCCGCCTCGAGACCCTCGAGCGCGTGGGGCTCGGCTACCTGACCCTCGACCGCCAGACGCGCACGCTCTCGGGAGGCGAGGTCCAGAGGGTCCACCTTTCGGCGGCGCTCGGGGCGCGGCTCGTGGGGACCCTCTTCGTCCTGGATGAGCCGACCGTCGGCCTCCACGCGCGCGACGTGGCCCGGCTCGTCGGGGTCCTCCACGAGCTGCGGGACCGCGGGAACACGCTCGTCGTCGTCGAGCACGACCCGGCGGTGATCCGGGAGGCCGACGGGGTCGTGCAGCTGGGCCCCGGCCCGGGGGAGCGCGGGGGGCGGCTTGTCTTCCAGGGCCGTCCCTCGCGGCTCCCTCGAATTCGCCGTGTCGCCGCGTCGCCGAGTCCCCGTGTCGAGCCCACCTGCTGGCTCCGCGTGCGGGGCGCGACCCTCCACAACCTCCGCGGCCTCGACGCGGAGATCCCCCTCGGGACGCTCTGCGTGCTCGCCGGCGTCTCCGGGTCGGGCAAGAGCACCCTCGCGGTGGACGTCCTCCACGCGGCCCTCACGGGGGCGGCGAAGGCGGGCGGCAAGGACGCGCCGCTCCGGGCGCTCGAGGGGGCGGAGCCGGTGGCGGGGGCCGTCCTCGTGGACCAGGCCCCCCTCGCGCGCACGCCGCGCGGGAATGCGGCGACGTACACGGGGGTCCTCGGCTCCCTGAGGGGGCTCTTCGCGGCCGAGCCCGAGGCACGCCGTCGCGGCTACGGTCCCGGCACGTTCTCCTTCAACGTGCCCGGCGGGCGCTGCGAGCGCTGCCGGGGGGACGGTCGAGAGCGTGTCGAGATGCAGTTCCTCGCCGACGTGGACGTCGAGTGCCCGGGGTGCCGGGGCCGCCGGTTCCGCGAGGAGGTCCTCGGGGTCCGGTGCCGGGGGCTCTCGATCGCGGACGCCCTCGACCTCACGGCGGCCGAGGCGGCCGCGCGGTTCGGCGACGTGGCTCCGGTCGCCCGCGGCCTCGCGCCCCTCGTCGACGTGGGCCTCGGCTACCTCTGCCTCGGGCAGCCGCTCTCCACCCTCTCGGGAGGGGAGGCGCAGCGGCTGAAGCTGGCGCGCCAGCTCGCCCTGAGCGGCGTCGAAGGGCTCCTCTTCATCCTCGACGAGCCCACGACGGGCCTCCATCCCTCCGACGTCCAGATCCTCCTCGTGGCCCTGCGCCGCCTCGTCGGGCGGGGCCACTCGGTCCTCGTGATCGAGCACCACCTCGACGCGATCCGGGCGGCCGACTGGGTCGTGGAGATGGGGCCGGAGGGGGGCGAGGAGGGAGGCCGGATCGTGGCCGCGGGGCCGCCCGAGGC
>JAKEIC010000273.1 GCA_022614695.1 Planctomycetales bacterium
CGCGACCTCGTCGAGGCGTGGCGGGCGTTCGCGGCGGACTACCCGGCGAGCCGGCCGGAGGCGGTGACCCTCGACGCCGCTAGCCTGGAGGAGGTCTACAACGTCTGGGTCGCCCTGGAGATCGCGCGCGGGCTGGGCGCCCCGCCCCCGGCCCCGGCCGGGGCGGGGCTCCCCGCGCCGGCCGTCACCTTCCATCGGCTCGCCGGCCTCGACCCGGACTGGATCGAGCCTGCCGTGGGGCCGGGCGGGCCGGCGGACACGCTTGAGAGCAAGTCGCGACCCGACATCGAGGTGGCCCTTGCGGGCGGCGGCCGGGTGCTCGTGAACACGCGCTTCCGCCTCGAGGGACCGGACGCGGAGCGGGACGTCTTCAACCGGACCCTCGGCAACTGCGCGGCGGCGGGGATCCGCGTCGGGATCGTGGCGACCGTCGCCGGGCCTCCGCGGGCGGCGGCGGGCGGTCCTCGCGAGCCTGGCGGGGAACGCGGAGCGGGGAGCGCGGGCGGCCCGTGGCTGCTCGCCCGCGTCCCGTTCGGGCCGGAGAGGCTCCTCGCGGACCCCGAGGGCGGGGCCCGCTTCTGGAGGGGCGTCCTCGCCGCGGCCGCCGAGGCGGAGGCCCTGCTCGCGACGGACCCCGAGTCCGCGGCGCGACGGATCACGGAGGCTTGCGCATGTACCTAGAGCACTTCGGCCTCGCCAGGCGCCCGTTCGCGCCCGGGCCCGACCCGACCATGCTCCTGCTCACCGACCGCCACCGCGAGGCGCTCGTGAGGCTCCTCTACGCGGTGGGCGAGGGGAAGCGGTTGATGGCCTTCACGGGCTCGGCAGGGGTCGGGAAGAGCGTCCTCCTCGCGCGGGCGGCGGCCGACCTCCGCTCGGGCGGGGCGACCATCGCGCTGATCCCGGCGGCCGGCCGGGGGGTCGGAGCGCTCGACCGGCAGGTCCGCGTCTCCCTCGGCCTCCGGGGGGACGCGTCCCTGCGGGCGGAGAACTACTCGGCCCTCCGGGAGAGGCCCGGGGAGCGGATCGCGCTGTTCCTCGACGGGGCCGAGGGGCTCTCGGAGTCGGCGCTCGCCGAGGTGGAGAGGATCGCGGGCCTCGACTCGGACGGCGCGGCGGCCGTCACGGTGGTCCTCTCGGGGCGCGAGCCGCTCGCCGAGCGCGCGGCCTCGCTCCGCTCCCGCCTGGACCTCGGCCACCGGCTCGAGCCGCTCGACCGTGCGGAGACCGGCCACTACGTGGCCCACCGGCTCCGGGTGGCCGGCCGGGCCGAGGCGGTCTTCGTTCCGGAGGCCCTCGACGAGGTCCACGAGGCCTCGCGCGGCCGCCCGGGCTCGATCAACGCCGTCGCAGACCTCGCCCTCCTCGCCGCCTTCCAGCGCCGCGCGGCCGAGGTGACCCCCGCCCACGTCCGCGAGGTGGTCGCCGAGATGGACGCGTGGACCGGGCGGGCGTCGGGCACTTAGGGAGCGGCGCCCGGTCTCGGCGGCTATCATCCCCCGCGTGGCCGGGCACGCGGCCCGGGTGACCGCGCAGGACGTGACCCCCCCCGCGGACAGGGGGGAGGCCGGGGGATCCCCGTCCCCGCTCCGGGGCCTGCTCGCGCGAGCGGCGGAGCTGCCGGAGGTCCGGGCCCTCGCGGACGCGCTGGGCCCCGGGGCGCGGGCGGCGGCCGGCGGGGTCCCGGACGCGGCGGGGACGCTCCTCGCGGCGCTCCTCGCCGAGAGGCGCGGCGGGGGGCTCCTGCTCGTGGTCCCCGGGATGCCCGAGGCGGAGGAGGCGATCGCCGACCTCGCGGCTCTCGGGGGCGATCCGGCCGATGTCGTCCTGCTCCCCGGGTGGCCCGGGTGGTCCGGCCCGACGGACCGGGAGGCCGGGGCCGCGCGGCTCGCGCTCGCGGCGCGGATCGCCTCGGAGGGGCGACCCAGGGTCCTCGTCGCGCCGCTCGCCGGGGTCCTCGCGCCCGTCGTGCCGCCCGACGCGATCCGAAGGAACCGGTTCGAGGTCTCGGTCGGCGCCGCGCTCGACCGCGAGGCGCTCGGTCGGTTCCTCACCGACCGCGGTTTCGTCCGGACGCCGCTCGCGACGCTGCCCGGGGAGTGGAGCCTCCGGGGCGCGATCGCGGACGTCTTCGCGCCGGGGGAGGCGCTCCCTCTCCGGGTCGAGACGGACGGCGACGAGGTCGTCTCGATCCGGCGCTACGACCCCGCCACCCAGCGATCGGCCGGGGGGCTCCCGCGCGCGGCGTTCACGTGCCTCCGGGCCGACGCCGCGTACCGGCCCGGTCCGGGCGAGGAGGGCTCCTGGCTCGACTACCTGGCGGGCCCGGGGCTCGTCGCGCTCCGCGACCCGGACCGCCTCGCCGAGAGGGCCGCCGCACTCCTCGACCCGAGTGCCGGGGACGCGGGCGCGGCGGTCCGGTACGAGCGGCTCCGTTCCCCGCCCGCCCCGCACGCGGCCCTCGAGCTGCACGCCCTGCCGAGGCCGCCGGGGTCGCCGGGCGCCGATCTGGGCTGGCGCGGCGTCGAGGGAGCGCGGGCCCCCGGCCGGGAGTCCGGCGCCGCCCTCCGAGCCCGCTGCGACCGGGTGACGGAGGTCCCGGGCCTTGCCCGCGGGATCGAGATCCCGGCGCTCCGCGAGGCGGTGGTCCCGGCCCCCGGAGCGGCCGGTCCCGCCGCTCCGCGCGCCGTCGCGCCCCCGATCGCCGCCGACGACGCGCACCGGCGCGCGCTCGCCGACGTGCTCGAGGTGCGTCCGGGCGACTTCGTGATCCATCGGGGGCATGGGGTCGCGCGCTACGCGGGGCTCGAGCGGCGCGGGGGTCCGGGCGAGTCCCAGGACTTCCTGGTGCTCGAGTTCGCCGCCGACTCGCGCCTCTTCGTCCCCGCCTCGGGAGTGGACGCGGTCCAGAAGTACGTCGGCCATCGAGGCGGGGCGCCCGCGCTCTCGACGCTCGGCAGCCCCGCCTGGCGGAAGAAGACCTCCGAGGCCCGGGCCGCGGTCGAGCGATTCGCGCGGGACCTCCTCGCCCTCGCCGCCCTTCGGGAGAAGGGCTTCCGGGCCCCCTACCCGGCCGACACGCGCCCGCAGCGGGAGTTCGAGGAGGCCTTCCCCTGGACCGACACTCCCGACCAGGTCCGGGCGACCGCCGAGATCAAGGGGGACCTCGCCGCCCCGCGCCCGATGGACCGGCTCCTCTGCGGGGACGTCGGATACGGGAAGACCGAGGTGGCGCTCCGGGCGGTGTTCAAGGTGGTGGAGGCGGGGCGCCAGGTGGCGGTGCTCGTCCCGACGACGATCCTCGCGCTGCAGCACGGCGCCGTCTTCTCGGCCCGCCTCGCGGCGTTCCCGTTCACGGTCGAGGTCCTCTCGCGGTTCCGGACCCGGCGCGAGCAGAGGGCGGTCCTCGAACGGACCGCGGCCGGGGGCGTGGACGTGCTCGTCGGGACCCACCGGATGCTCGAGCCCGACGTGAAGTTCCGCGACCTCGGTCTCGTCGTCGTGGACGAGGAGCAGCGGTTCGGGGTCCAGCACAAGGAGAGGCTCAAGCGCCTGCGGGCGCTCGTGGACGTCCTGACGCTCACCGCGACGCCCATCCCGCGCACCCTCCACATGGCGCTCCTCGGGGTCCGCGACATCTCCACCCTCGCGACGCCGCCTCCGAATCGTCTCGCCGTCGAGACCCGGGTGGCGCGCCTCGACCCCGGGCTCGTCGCCGAGGCGATCCGGCGGGAGATCGCGCGCGGCGGCCAGTGCTTCGTCGTCCACAACCGCGTGCGGGGGATCGAGCGGGTCGCCGACCTCGTCCGCACGCGGGTCCCCGAGGGGCGGACCGACGTCGTGCACGGGCAGCTCCCCGAGGAGGCGATCGAGTCGCGCATGGCGCGGTTCCTGAGACGGGAGACCGACGTGCTCGTGACGACCGCCATCATCGAGAGCGGGCTCGACATCCCCTCGGCGAACACGCTGATCGTGACGGACGCGCACCGCTACGGGCTCGCCGACCTCCATCAGCTCCGGGGGCGCGTCGGGCGGGGGACCCACCGGGCGCTCGCGCTCTTCCTCCTCGGCGAGGGACCGACCACCGAGTCGGCCGAGAAGCGGATCCGCGCCCTCGAGGAGTTCGCGGAGCTGGGATCGGGTTTCGCGCTCGCGATCCGGGACCTGGAGATCCGAGGGGCGGGGAACCTGCTCGGCCCGGAGCAGCACGGGACCCTCGCTGCGGTGGGCTACGAGCTCTACTGCCGGCTGCTCCGCGAGGCGGTCTCGCGGGCGACGGGCCGGGTCGCCCCGCCGCTCCCGGAGGTCGGGCTCGACTTCCGCGTGGAGGCGCACGTCCCCGAGGGCTACGTCCCGGACCTGCGGCAGAGGCTCGCGGCCTACCGGCGCTTCGGGAGCGCCGAGAGCCTCGACGAGGTGGACGCGTGGTGGGAGGAGCTCTCGGACCGGTACGGGCCGCCGCCGCCCCCGGTCGCGGCGGTGGCCGAGCTGGCCCGGGTGCGGCTCCTGGCGCCACGGGCGGGCCTCGTCTCCCTCGCCGAGACCGACGAGGACGTGATCGGGCGCTACGACGAGGCGGGGCGGGCCCGCGCGTGGGCCCGCCTCCACCCCGAGAGGGGCGGCCTCCGCGTCGTGGACGAGAGGACCGTCTACGTGCGGAAGGGCCCGCGGAAGGGGATCCAGGTCCTCAGGTTCCTGCGCCAGTCGCTGGAGAGGCTCCCGCCGGGGGGGACTGCGTGAGCACCGCCTCCGCCGCGAAGGGCGTCCACATCGGCACTATGGCCCTCTTCCTCGCCCTCGGCTTCGGCTGCCTCCTGGGGGGATGGCTGCCGCCCGCCGTCGGGCTCGCGGGCGTGGGCCTCCTCTACGCGGGACTCTGGGCCGAGGTGGCGCTCCTGCGCCGCCTCCTGCGCGAGGTCCCCGCCGACCGCGTCCGGGGGCTCCGCGAGATGCGGACGACGCGCTGGCTCCTGGCCATCCTCGGGGCGGTCGCGGCCGTCACCTACGGCGCGAGGCTCTAACCCGCTTCTCTTGCCAGCGCCTCGAGGCTCGAGAACAGGTCCGTCCTCTCCTCCGGCGTCGCGAGCCTCTCGATCGTCGGGTAGAGGATCGTCCTCTCGCGCTGGTCGTGGTGCTCGAGGAGGTTCTGGAAGCGGACCTCGACGAGCAGGAGGTCGAGCACCTCGCGGCGCAGCCGAGGGGATTCCTCGCGGAGCGCGCCGAGCGCCGGGCCGATCCGGTCCAGGAACTCGCCGATCTTCCGGTGCTCGAGCCGGAAGAACTCGGGCCTCCCCTTCGGGACCTCGCCCGCGCGCTGCTCGTAGAAGGGGAGGATCACCTCCTCCTCCTCGCGGATGTGGTGGCGGAGCGCCCTCTCGAACCGCGCCCACGTCTCGCGCGCGGGCTTGAGCTCGGGTCCGACGAGGTGCTCCTGGTGCGCCGCGAACTCCCGCTGGAGCCCCTCGTGGAGGTCCATCAGCTCGAGGAGGGAGTGGCCGGGGAAGCGGGTCAACGTCCCGCCCCGCCTCCCCCGGACCACCAGGCGGCGGTCGCGCGGGCGGCGCTCACGAAGGCGACGATGCGCTCCGGGGGCTTGCGCCCGTCGGGCCCCTCCAGCGCGCTGCACGCGTCCACGCCGGAGGGGAGGGACGGGCGCACGGCGGCCAGGGCGTCGGCGACCGTGTCGGGCCCGAGGCCGCCCGCGAGGATCCAGGGCGCCGGGAACCGGGCCTCGCGGAGCGCCTCCCAGGGCGCGCGGAGGCCGGTGCCGCCCGGCCGGCCGGGCTCGTACGCGTCGGCGAGGATCGCGTCGGCCTGTCCGAAGCCCACCGCTCGCCCGAGGTCCCAGGCGCCGCGCAGGCGGATCGCCTTGATCACGATGAGCCGGTGCCGAAGCCGGTCCACGACGAGGGGCGGCTCCTCGCCGTGCAGCTGCGCGGCGTCGAGGGGGACCTCGACGGCGAGCCGGGCGATCTCCTCCGGCGTCGCGTCCACGAACACGCCGACGCGCAGGAGGCCCGCCGGCGCGGCGGCCGCGCAGGCGCGAGCGGCGTCTAGGGCGAGGTACCTCTTGCTCCGCGGCCAGAAATTCAGGCCGACGGCGTCCGCCCCGGCCCCGGCGGCGGCCCGGACCTCCTCGGCGGACCTCACCCCGCACACCTTGACGAAGAGACGGCCAGGCCGGAAGAGGGGGCGAGGAGGGGCGGTGCCCGGGGTTCGAGGGTCCGGGTTCACGCCCTTCGCGCGGCGCGCCCGGCGAGCAGGAACTCGAACTCGGCGAGCGAGATCGGCTCGGCCCGGACCGTCCCCTCCTCGGCCGTCACGGAACGGAGCGTCGCCCCCGCGCCCGCGGTGAGGAGCCCCAGCAGGTTCTCCCGGGTGATGGGCCGCGCGAGCACGACCTCCTCGTCGGGCGCGACAGGCAGCCGGACCGCCGTGCCGCCCCGCGCGCGGATGCGCTCGGCGATGAGGCGGCTCGCCTCGGCCGGGTCGAGGGGCTCCGGGTCCGGCTCGCGACGGCCCGTCGCCGACTTCTCCCGCGCCCGCATCTGGGAGGCGATCCAGCGGCTCGCCTCCTTGGGGTCGAGGGGCTCGGGCTCGTCCGTCACGCCCGGCTCCCGCTGTTGACTCGACTCGCGGCCCCGGCGATCATCGCGCCCCCGAGTATAGCCGGGGGGAGAATCGCCCGGAAGCGGCCGGCGACCCGGCGGGGAGGGCCCCATCCTCGAGATCAGCGCGACGCAGACGAGCCTCCGGACGGGCTCCCGCGCCACGCTCGCCCGCGTCCGCGGGTCGGTGGACGGGACCACGCTCGCGCAGTTCGAGAACCAGCTCCGGTCCTTCCTCACGAACGAGGAGTACTTTGTCGCGGTCATCGCCTCGGAGCTGCGCTACATCAACTCGAGCGGCATGGGGGCGCTCCTCAAGATCGTGGACCGGTTCGGGACCTCGGGCGGGAAGCTCGTCCTGGTGGACCTGCCCGCCCGGCTCCGGGAGCTCTTCGAGAAGCTCAACATCCTCGAGGTGCTCCCGCTTTACGAGACGGTCTCGGACGCGCTGCGGGGGTTCGAGGAGCTGGAGGCGGCGCGCACGGCCCGTCCCGAGGAGGCGAAGCCCCTCTACCCGATCCTCGTGCGGTGCACGCTCTGCCGGAACGCGATCGAGATCCCCGACGCCGGGTACTACCGCTGCCCGAGGTGCGGGACCTGCTTCGCCGCGGCGCGGGAGGGAAAGGTGCGCGGCTACCGCGTGGACCCGGCGGTCGGGCTCGAGGTGCGGGGCCCGTGCTCGGGCTCGCTCGCGCCCGGGCTGCGGGAGCTGGGGATCGGCCTCGCGCGCGCCCGCGGGCTGGGCGAGGAGGAGGCCGAGAGCCTGGGCGAGCTGCTCGCCGAGTGCGGCCGCGCGGTCTCGGGGGGGAGCGGCGCCCCGGAATCCGCGTTCCGCCTCGTCGTCGCGACCGACGACCGCGAGGTGCGCATCGCGGTGCGGACGGACGAGCCCCTCTTCGGTCCCGACGGGCCGCCGGCCGCCCGCGAGGCCCTGCAGGTCGTGCGCGCGCACTTGGACGAGATGGAAGTGGTGGGCCTCCCCGGCGGGGGCCAGATGCTGCGTGGCGTGCGCCAGCGCCGCCGCGCCCCGGAGGGATAGCGTTGGCGACTCCCCGTGACCTCCTCTTCGGCCAGATCGCGCTCGAGCGCGGCTTCATCACCAAGCAGCAGCTCGACGAGTCCATCCGCGCCCAGGAGGCCCGCGACGCGCGGCAGATCGGGCTGATCCTCCTCGAGAAGGGCCACATCAGCGAGGAGGAGCTGGAGGCCATCCTGGCCGTCCAGCGCGAGAGGCTCGCCCGGACCGCGGAGAGCTCGGCGGCGAAGCTCTCCGATCACCTCTACGGACGGCTGGTCGTGTCGCGCAAGCTCGCCACCCAGAGGCAGGTGAACGAGTGCCTCCGCCACCAGGCCCTCATCGAGGAGATGGGGATCCTGATGCGGCTCGGCGAGATCCTCGCCCGGAAGGGCTACCTCACCCAGGCGCAGGCGGACGAGGTCTTCCAGTACCAGAAGCAGCAGCTGAGCCAGTTCGGGGCCGAGGGGTAGGCGCCCCGGGCCGGTACGTGGATTGCGCTTTCGCGTGGGGGTCCGGAACTCCTACACTCCACGCGGAGGTCCTCTGCAGCTCGTCCTGTGCGACTCGTGCCGGCGCGCGGTAGACCCGGCGGACATCGAGGGGGGGGTCGCCGTGCGGCTCGGGGACAAGACCTACTGCTCGGACTGTCGGCCGGGAGGGCCGGGACGCCCGGCGGACGTCTCCTCCTGCCGGGAGTGCCAGGTGTTCGTCGTGCACTCGGCCCTCTCCCGCGGGGTCGAGCCGGCCTTCTCGAAGCACCGGCTCTGCGCCGTCTGCGAGAAGAACCCGGTCCGCACGCCGCCGAACGGGGCCCGCTCCGTCGGGTGCGGGGGCTGCGGGAAGGAGATCCCGATCCGGGATCTCCGGGTCGGGATCGCCCTCCCCCTCCTCGAGCGTGGCTACTGCCCGGCGTGCCGGGGTTCGGTCGAGAGGCCCTCGGGCGGCGCCCCGGGAGTCGAGGCGCCGCCTCCCCCCGCCCCCGCCCCCGCCGACAGGGACCCCGGCCTCGCGTGCGATCGCTGCGGCCGCGGCATCCCGGTCGCCGAGATCCGCTCCGGCAGCGCGGTGGCGAAGGGGGGGACGCTCGCCTGCGGGCGCTGTGCGGGCCGGGACGCGCGCGACGCGCAGAAGCGCCGGGACGACCGGAAGTTCGCCGCGAGCCTCGTGTTCGTGCTCGGGGTGTTCCCGCTCGCGGCGGCGGCGCTCGCGATCGTCGGGTATCGGGCGTGGACGGGCGGCGGCCGCGGGCCAGAGTCGGCCGCGCCAGCGGCGACGGCGCCCCCCTCCCCGGCGACGAGCCCGGGTCCGTCGGCGGGTACGGGACCGGCGGCGCCGGTGCCGGCCGCCGCCCCGTCGCCCGAGCTCGCCGAGTTCCGCGCTCTCCTCGCAGAGCTGGTCCGGGCGGTCCGGCGGAACGACGTCGCCGATGCCAAGCCCCCGGCCGAGGCTCCCGCGGCTCCGCCGCCGGTGCGCCGCGTCGGCGAGGACGACCTGCCGAAGCCCCCGCCCGACCCGAGGCCCGCCCCCGGGCCGGGCTCCGAGGTCGCCGGCCGCATCGGCGCCGAGGCGGCCGCCGCACAGGAGAGGCGGCTCGCCGACCCTGACGCGGGTGTGCGCCTCGACGCGATCCTCGAGCTGGCGGCGCTGCCCGGTCGGGAGGCGGGGCCCGCGCTGCTCAAGGCCCTCGCCGACCCGGACCCCTTCCTCCGGAACGTCGCGGCCAAGGCGCTCGGCAAGGTCGAGTCGGCCGAGGCCGTGCGCCCGCTCTTCAACGCCCTCGCGGACCGGGACGCCGCCGTGCGCCGGTCGGCCGCCGTCTCCCTCGGCCGGATCCTCAAGACCGAGAAGTTCTACCTCCTCGAGGACCTGACGCCGGACCGCCTGCGGATGCTCCGTCGGGCGATCGAGGAGCTGGAGCGCCGCGGATGATCCCCGGCAGGAGCCCCGACCCCCGGTTCCGGCGCGCCGTCCGCCGGGCGCCGCCGTGGTTCCTCTCGCTCCTCCTCCACGTCGCGCTCGCCGCGCTCGTCCTCGCCCCATTCGTGCTGCCGGGGACGGGGGAGGAGCGCCCCGAGACGGCCTTCCCCGTCATCGTCGGCGGCCTCGATCGGGGGGAGGGGGGAGTCCCCGCGGAAGAGCCCGGCGAAGGGCCCCCGCCGGTCCCCGAGAAGCCCGAGTCGCCCGCCCCGGGGCCGCAGCAAGCCGCCGAGCCGCCCCCCCGGGCCGACGCCCCCGACCCGGGCGCCGTGCCCGCGTCGCCGGTTCGCGACCCGGCGCCCACCCCCGCCGACCTCGCCGCGGCGCTCGAGCGCGCGCGGGGGACGCTCGGCGTCTCGGGTGCGCCGAGGGGGGGAGCCTCGGCCGCCGGCGGCTCGCCGACGGGAACCCCCGGGGCCCTCGGCGGAATCCGCTCGGCGACGGGACGGGCGGCGGGCGTCGCGCGGCACGGCGGGAGCCGGGAGGGCGAGGGGGCGGTGGAGGCGGGTCTCCGGTGGCTCGCCCGCCACCAGGCCGAGGACGGCCGCTGGGACGGCGACCGGTTCCCCGACCGGTGCACGGGCGGCGCGAGCTGCCTCGGCGCGGGCTGGTCCACCTACGACGTGGGGCTCACGGGCCTGGCGGTCGCGGCGTTCGCGGGCGCCGGGTACGGCCCGGGGACCGGGCCGCACGGGGCGACCGTCTCGCGCGGGCTCGACTTCCTGCGCCGCGAGCAGGACAGCGCGTCGCGGGAGCCGCTCGACGACGGGTTCTTCGACAGGACCGACATGTACAACCACGCCGTCGCGACGCTGGCGTTCGCCGAGTGCTACGGCGTGACGGGAGCCCCGGGGCTGCGCGCCCCGCTCGAGAGGGGGGTGGCGGCGCTCACGCGCGCGCAGCAGCCTCGCGGGGGCTGGACCTACCACGCGCACCCGACGCGCCCGCGCAACGACGCCTCGATCACGGGCTTCGCGGTGCAGGCCCTCGTTTCCGCGCGCGAGTCGGGGGTGCGCGTCCCCGACGAGGTCCTCGAGCGCGCCGCCCGGTTCCTCCGGGAGCAGACCTCGCCCGAGACGGGACGCGTCCGGTACGCCGACGGAGGCGTGAACGACCTCCGCGAAGGGCTCGGCCTGGTGGGGGTCTCCGTCCTCTGCCGGCTCCTCCTCGGGGACGACCCGGGGGAGCCCGGACTCGCCCGTGGCATTGCGGTCCTCGCGGGCGCGACGCCCGGGCTGGACAAGGACCCCCGCCCCCGCTCCGTGGACAAGGGCCACTACCCGGTCTACTACGGGACCGTCGCCTCCTTCGTCGCAGGGGGGGACGCCTGGGCCCGGTGGAACCCCTCCGCCCAGCGGCTCCTCCTCGCGGCGCAACGGACGACCGGGTGCGCGCGCGGGTCCTGGGACCCGGAGGGGATGTGGGGGGCGAACGGGGGCCGGATCTACGCCACGGCCATCTCGGTCCTCACCCTGGAGGTCTACTACAAATACCTCCCGGGCTACCTCGGGGCGCGGGTCGAGGCGCCCGGAGGCGGAGAGCGAGGCGGGCGGTGAGGCCCCTCGGGCTTGCCGCCGGCCTGATCCTCGCCGCGGGGGCCTCGACCGCCCGCGCCGGGGAGGAGGAGGCGCTCGCTCCGTTGCGGGCCTGGGTCCGGCGGTCCGGGATCCCGGAGCCCACGGAGATGCTCGCCCGCCTCGACGCCGCCCGGGCGAAGGCGCGTTCGCGCGAGTACCTCGAGGCGGCCCGCGAGTGCACCGAGGCGGCGAACCTCTCGCCGACCCACCCG
This sequence comes from Planctomycetales bacterium, assembly GCA_022614695.1. Lineage (GTDB taxonomy): Bacteria > Planctomycetota > JAKEIC01 > JAKEIC01 > JAKEIC01 > JAKEIC01. The sequence continues at coordinate 11,393 of JAKEIC010000273.1, forward strand.
CTCCCCTACTTCCGGTTCGCCCACGCGATGCTCGGACTCGGCTCGTGGCGCGAGGCCGACGACCTCCTCCGGAAGGCCCTCGCGATGTACCCGGGCTGGCGGAAGCTCCAGGTCCCCCCCGAGGCGGACTTCGCGTCCGCAGAGGAATGGCGGGAGAGGGTGCGGGCCCTCGAGTCGGCGCGGGGACGGGAGCCGGAGGGCTCCCCGCGGCGACGGACTCTCGCGTTCCTGCTCGGATACGCGTTCCTCGGGTCGGGCGAGCGGAGCAAGGCTAAGCTCGCCTTCGCGGAAGCTGCGCTCGGGGATCCCCCCGACGCGGAGGCGCGGAACTACCTGGACGACCTGGCGGCGGCGGAGGCGCCGGCCAAGCCCGCGACTCCCTCGCCCGGCCCGGCCGGCCCCGAGCCCGAACCCGATCCCTTCCGCCGCGGCACGGCTCTCTTCCGCGAGGGCCGCTACGCCGAGGCGGCCGACGCCTTCGCCGAGGCCGTGATCGAGAACCCCGGCGGCATGAACGGGATCCTCGCCCACTTCGAGCTCTGCCACGCCCTCGTGGCGATCGGCCGCTTCCCGGAGGCCGAGACGGCCCTCCGCCGCGGGCTGCGGCGCTACCCGGACTGGGGTCGCGTGAAGATGAACCGCCGCGACGCCTACGGTCCGGACCGAGCGCCCGACTTCGACGAGCAGCGACGGAAGCTCGAAACCGCCGCTCGCGCGAAGGGAGACGACGCCCGGCTCTGGTTCCTCCTCGGCTACAACGACTACTTCATCGGCCGCCGCCGCCGGGCCGCGGACTGGTTCCGGAGGGGTCTCGCGAGGGGACCCGACCCGGACGCCTCGCAGTTCCTCGCCCTGATCGAGGAGGCCGAAGGGCCGCTGCCCCCGGCGCTCCCCGAGGCGGCTCCCGAGCCGCCGGCGCCCGTCGCGGGCGACCCCTTCGAGGCCCGGCTCGCGGCCGCCCGCGCCGCCTTCGAGGCGAGCGACTGGAGGGCCGCCGCGCGGGAGGTCCGCGCCGCCTTCAAGATCACGTCCCCGCACAGCGCCAAGGTCCGCTGGAAGGAGTCGTTCACGGACCCCGCGCGCTACGACCAGCAGCTCCTCGCCCTCAAGGGCGAGGTCGAGAAGCTCGAGAACTTCCGGGACCTGGACCTGCGGTTCCTCCTGATCTTCTCGTACCTCTACTCGGGCCGCATCGAGAGGGCCGTCGAGCAGCTGAACGTCCACGCGGCGATAGACAAGGACGGCACCGACGCCGAGGCGCGGGCCTACCGGGAGATTCTGGGGGTGGGGAAGTAGGGGCACCCGCCGTATCCTGGGCATCCCACGGAGGTGCCCATGCGACGGACCCCCCTCGCCGCGCTCGCGCTTGCGAGCTGTTCGCTCCTCGCCCCCCGCGCCGTGCCGCAGGACCGGGAAGACGCCGCCGAGGGGGAGGCCATCCGGGCGGCGACGACGGACGCGAGGTACCTGACGCCGCTCGTGGGGACGCTCCCGGACGACGCCCGGGTCCCCTCGCCGCGCGACTTCCTCGGGTACACGATAGGCACGCCCGGGAAGCTCACGTCGGCGACGCGGATCCACGACTACTACCGGGAGCTGGCGCGGACGTCCCCGCGGGTGCGGGTCTTCCCGCTCGGCGCGACGGACGAGGGGCGCGAGATGATCGCGGCGGCGATCGCCGAGCCGGCGCTGCTCGAGGACCTCGAGGCGAATGCCCGGCGGATCGCCGACCTGGGCGACCCCCGGAAGACCGATGCGGCGGCTGCCGAGAAGCTCCTCTCCTCGAGCCGGCCGGTCTACTGGGTGACGGCGGGGCTCCACTCGACGGAGCTGGGCCCGCCCGAGGTCCTGACGGAGCTCGCCTACCGGCTCGCCGTCAGCGAGACCGAGGCGATCCGGAAGGTGCGCTCGACGATCGTCACGATCCTCACCCCCGTCCTCGAGACCGACGGGCGCGAGCGCCAAGTGGACTGGTACAGGCGCCACGTCGCGGGCTACACCGTCTTCGACGACATGCCGCCCAAGTCCCCGCCCTACTGGGGCCACTACACGTACCACGACAACAACCGCGACGCGATCATGCTGTCGCAGGTCCTCACGCGGAACTACCTCGGTGCCTTCCTCAAGTTCCGCCCTCTCGTCTCGCTCGACCTCCACGAGTCGGTGCCGCTCCTCTACGTCTCGACCGGGACCGGCCCCTACAACACCGCCGTGGACCCCATCACGATCGCCGAGTGGCAGTGGATGTCCGCGAACGAGGTGACGCGGCTCCAGGCCCTGGGGCTCCCCGGGGTCTGGACCTGGGGCTTCTACGACGGCTGGTCCCCGAGCTACCTCCTGTGGGTGACCAACACGCGGAACTGCTGCGGGCGGTTCTACGAGACGTTCGGGAACGGGACGGCCGAGACCGTGGACCGCCGCTTGGATGACGCGATGTTCGCCGGGAAGAAGGTCACCTCGCGCCAGTGGTATCGGAGCGAGCCGCCGCCGAAGAAGCTCAAGTGGTCCATGCGGGACAACGTGAACTACATGCAGAGCGGGGTGATCACGTCGCTCGAGTTCGTGGCGACCCACGCCGGGGAGTTCCTCAGGAACCACCGGAAGAAGGCGGAGAACGCCGTGAGGCTCGGGAGGGAGAAGGCGCCGCACGCGTTCGCGATCCCGGCGGAGCAGAAGGACTTGGGCGCGACGTACGACCTCGTGAACCTGCTGGCGCGCCAAAGCCTCGAGGTCCACAAGCTCCGGACCCCTTTCGGCGAGGGGAAGGATGCGCTCAAGGCTGGGGACTTCGTGGTGCGTCTCGACCAGCCGTGGCGGACCCTCGCCCTCACCCTCCTCGAGGTACAGAAGTTCCCGAAGGACGCGGAGCTGCCTCCCTACGACGACGTCGCGTGGACTTTGGGGCTGATGATGGGGGTGGAGGTCCGCCCGATCGCGGACAAGGGAATCCTGAAGGTCGGAATGGACGTCGTGGAGGGTCAACTGGGCTGGAACTCCGCCTGGGGCGCGAGCTCCTTACCGGCCGGGATCGCCATACCGGACCGTGGCCAGCGCCGCCTGGGCCCGTTTCGATTCGCGTTGGGGGCGACTCGCGTCCTCGCCGCGGAGAGGCCCTTCGATGTGAGTGGACGCTCCTGCCCTTCAGGCTCTCTTGTCATCCCGTTCGAGAACGCGGAGGCCGCCAAGTCGATCCAGCCCGGGGATCTGTCCTTTGTGCTTCTGGACCGCCTCCCCGACGTTCCCACCCACGAGGTGGACCTCCCCCGCGTCGCGGTCTTCACCACCTGGAACAACACCCAGGACACGGGGTGGCTCCGGTACGCGCTCGACACGTTCAAGGTCCCCTACACGCTCATCGAGAAGGGCCGCGTCCGCGCCGGGGGGATGCGCAAGGACTTCGACGTCGTCGTGATCGCGTCCCAGGGATCCTCGCCGGACCTCGCGGGGATCGTGAACGAGATCCCGGCCAAGTGGGGCCCCCTCGCCTTCACGAAGACCGCCGAGTTCCCGAGCCACGGGGTGCCGATCGCGTCCGACGACGTGACGGGCGGGATGGGGTTCCCGGGACTCGAGAACCTCCGGCTCTTCATCGAGGAGGGCGGCGTTCTGGTCTGCCTCGGGTCGGCGGGAGTCCTCCCCGTCGAGGGCGGGCTCGTGCGTGGCGTGTCGGTCCAGCGTCCCCAGAAACCGTTCCCCGGCTCGATCGTCCGCGCGAAGGTCCGCCGGCCGGGGCACCCTCTGGCGTACGGATTCGACGAGACCTGCACCCTCTTCCGGGCGAACCTGCCCATCTACTCGGTGCGCCGGCATGACGAAAGATACGTCGTCATCCAGTTCGGGACGAAGCCCCTCGAGGAGGACGAGGACGATGCGTCGGCTCCCGCAGCCGACGGGGCCGAAAAGCCGAAGCCCCAACCGCTGGTGATCGCGGGCGGTTACCCGCAGCCCGACGACCTCGAGAAGAAGCCCGCCGTCCTGGACATCCCGGTCGGCAAGGGCCGGGTCGTGATCATCGCCCCGGCGGTGACGCGCCGTTTCCAGGACCACGCGCAGTTCCGCCTCCTCTGGAACGCGCTGCTGCACTGGAACGACCTGCCGGCCCCGGACCCGGCGGACGAGAAGAAGCGGTAGGCGGAATCGCTACCGGCCCGTAACGCCGTAACCCATCGGGAGCACCCGCCGAAGGCGCGCCGGGAGGCTCCCCTGGGGCGGCCGGTGCTGGATCTTGGCACCCCCCTTGCGCGCTCGGATGCGGCGGCACTTGTTGGGAATGCGCAGAGTCCTGGCCGGAGTCACGGTCGCGCTGGTGTCCGCGGCCGTATCTGGGCCTGTCTTCGCACAGGACGGTCGGAGCGCGCGACCCCCGGGTGTCGGCGTCAGGCAGCGACCGCTGCCGGGGACGGGCCGGGGCTGAGGGCCGCGTCGCCCCGCCCCGGGGTGGGCGGAGTGGTGGTACGTCAGCCGATCCCGGTTCATTCACCTCGGAGCACCTTGGGCTCTCGAGCGGGGGGCCCCCAACCGGAAGATCGAGGAGCAGGTGCGGGAGTTCATCCGGAGCACAGGGCTTCACGAGCGGGACTACGGCCCGCGGGCCGAGGCGGCCCTGGCACTAGGGGCCCTGCGGGCGCTTGAATCCCGACCGCAGCTGGAGGCGTTCCTCCGGGACCGCAATGAGCACTGGGTCGTTGCCGAGTCGGCGGCGCTGGCCCTCGGCCTAATGGGCGCGACGGGATCGGGCGCGTTGCTGCGCGAGGTGGCCAGCGACTCCTCGGACGACCTCGGCGTCCGTGTCTACGCGACGATCGCGATCGGAGTGCTGCGTGACGCGAGCCTCGCGCCTGCCCTCGAGGGGCTCCTCTCGGGCTCCCCCGACCCCGAGCTTCGGATGGCTGCGGCGATCGCTATCGGCGAGATCGGGGAAGCGAGTTCGGTCGCGATCCTTGCGCGTCTCGCGGCGTCTCCGACTGAAGAAGGGAGCCTGAGGGCGGCCGCCGTCTTGGCTCTCGGGAGGGCCCCGAGGGATCCGAGCGACGAGGTCTCCTGCCTGGACCTCCTTTGCCGGGCGCTCCTCACGGATCGCGACAATGACGTGCGACGTACGGCCGCGCGGATCCTCCGCCGGTGGCCGGGGCACCCCCGCGCGGTGGAAGCTCTCGCGAAGTCGGCGCGAAGGGATACGGACGAGCCGACCAGGGCCTACGCGATGCTCTCGCTAGCCGAGGTGATCCCCGAGGGGATAGCGTCGGATCACGGCCGGGAGGCGCGGGAGGTCCTTCAGAAAGCGCTCGCTCATCCTGGGAGCGTGGAGTTCGGCTTCGGGGCACTGGCGCTCGGCCTTCTCGGCCGCCGGGACTCGGCCTGTGCGGTCCCGCTCCGCATGGCGCTCGACTCGGTCAGGGATCCGCACGACCGTTCCGCCTGTGCGCTCGCGCTCGGCCTCATGCGCGACCCCGCAAGCCGGGAGCGCCTCTCGGCGATCGTCTCGGAAGCGGGAGCCGATGCCGACTTGCGGGGATGGTCGTGCGTGGCTCTGGCACTCCTCGGCGGGAGCGACTCGGGTACGAGCGGGCTACTCTGCAGGAGCTTCGAGAACGCCCCCGAACTCGATGTCCGCGCGGCCGGCGCGTTCGCGCTGGGCATCCTGGGCGACCGCTCGACGATTCCGTCACTTCGGAACGGGATGAAAGCGGAGAATCGCTATGAGCGGCTGAGCGCGATGTGCTCGCTCAGCTACTTCCGGGATCCGGACACCGTGAGGGAGTTCCTCGACTTCTACAAGCGCGAGGCGAACGGTGTCAGCCGGGAGACAGTCCTGCGGGCCCTGCGAGTCCTCTCTTGTGGAGGCGAGTGGCCGGTCATCGCAGAGATAGCGAGGGACCTTGACCCGCTCCTGACGTGGTCGCGCTACCCGACCCTAAGGTGGCTCTTCCGCCTCGACTAGCCTGACTACCCCAGGCTGTACCTCGACAGCTCCAGCCTGAGAGCCGGGCTCCCGACGGTCTGGAGGATGTTCCCGACCCCCGGCGCCCAGTGCCAGCGGTAGCGGGGCTCGGAGCCGTCGGCGGGGCCCAGCTCGACGACGAGCACGTAGCCGAACCGGCCGGCGGAGGTCGCGAGGAAGTCGCCGCGCGAAACCACACGGCCGGCGAACTGGCGCCCGGCCGCCTCCCAGGTCCAGTGGCGGACCTGGTCCGGCCGCTCGGGCAGGAGGCGGAACGTCCCGCCGCGCGTCTCGAGGCAGAGGAAGCCCTCCGACCACGCCAGAGTCATCTCCTCCGGGTCGCCCGGGCTCCAGACCGCGCGCAGCTCGTAGCCCGTCCCCCCCGTCGGGCGCTCGTAGCTCCGGACGAGCCGCCACGCGAACGCCGTAGCCTGCCCCTCCTCCGTTCCCTGGTAGAGCCAGAACGAGCCTGGACGGAGCGGGAAGTAGTCGGACGCACTGAGGGGCTGGGCGGCCCCGCATCCGGCAGCGACAAGGAGCAGGAGCGCCGCTGAATGGGTGGATCGCATGCCGCCTAGGTTAGTCGGATAGCCGCGCGGGGTCAAATGCGAACCTGCTCCCCACCGCAGTGGCGACGTGGAGTCCAGTATTACCATTCGGTAACGCGGTAACATCTAATCAGAGAGCAAGTTCCGATGGAACACGTTCCTCGCTCGGAGGGCGTCTCCGGACCGGATGGCACGGGCGTTGCCTCTGGGCCCCTCGCGTCGCCACGCGGCGCGGGAGGCCTCAATGAAGAATCTCGTGACCATCCTCGCATCCGGGGCAGCTCTCGCGACTGCGGCGGTTCCTGTGCTAGCGCACGGCGGAAGTCACCAGACCCCGTGGCCGACACCGACGACCTCCACCTACTCGTACACCCCGCAGACCTACTGGCCGACCTACTACCCGCAACCCCCGTCCACGACCGGCACCGTCACGACCCCGACGACCCCGGGGACCTCGGGAACGGGCCCCATCACCCCGAACCCTCCCTCGACGACTTCGACGTCGCCGACCGGCCCGGTCGGCCCGAACACCTCGGGCACGACCTCGGGGCCGGGCAGCGTGGGCGGGCCCACCGGGCCCGGCGGGCCGACGACCACGCAGCCGGGCGGGCCGACGGGCCCCGGCGCGGGCACCCACACCAACCCGACGCTGCCCACCGGCCCGACCGGCCCGACCACGGGCCCCGTCCCGACGGCGCCCAGCGGTCCCAGCGGCGGACCCGGCCCGACCTCGGGCCGCCCCACCGGCCCCACTTCGGGCGCGCGCCGCTCCGGTCCTGCGACTCCCAGCCAGCGCGCGAAGGCCGCGCGCGACGCGAAGGAGCGTTGGGAGGAGTGGTGGTGGTTCAACCAGTGGCGGTTCGTGAGGGCCAACGCGCACCGCGCGACCACGACCCGCGGGGCCGCCGAGGGCGTCGAGGAAGGCCTGGCGCGGTTCCTCCGCGAGACCGGCCTTCCCGACTCGCACTACGACCCGAGGTCCGCCGCCGCCGTCGCGCTCGGGAAGCTCCGGGCGACCGAGTCGCGCGAGGACCTCGAGGTCCGTCTCAAGGACACCCGCGAGCACTCCTTCGTCCG
>JAKEIC010000274.1 GCA_022614695.1 Planctomycetales bacterium
CGGGGAACCGCTTGCGGAACCGCTTCAGGTAGACGGGGCCCTTCCCCTGGCGGAGCCGGATCTCCTCGAACTCCCGCGGGAGATAGCGGAAGGCCTGGCCCTTCTGGCCGCCGGCCTTCGCCTCGTAGAGGTACTTGCCCGCGTCGTCCCGCCAGAGGTCCGCCCCCTTGCGCTTGAAGAGGCCGCCGGTGAAGAGCCGCGGGTTGTCCTTCAACTTGAACTCGTCCCACTCGCGCACCTGGAGGTCGGAAAGGTCGTCGGCCGGGACGACCTGCGCGTGGGCGGCCGCGCCGGAGAGCGCGAGGAACGCCGCGGCCGCGCCGAGGGCGACTCTGGCCCCCATGGACATGGGCCGGATCACTTGCCGTCCCCTTCCGCGGGGGGCGCGGCCGCGAAGGCCACCTTCTCCGCGGGGTCGGCGGGCCTGCGGAACGCGGACGCCGCCTTCCCGGCCGCGGGTCCGGGCCTCGGGAGCGGCCGGAGGATCGAGGCGGCGGGGGCGGGCGGGACGGGGAGCGTCACGGGCGGGAGGTCCGTCGTCTCGCGGCGCGGCTCGAAGGCGTTCCGGCCCTCGGCGTTCCAGAGCGGCGGCCCCTCCGAGGGCAGGAGCGGGACCTCTGCCGGCGCGGCGTCGGGGGATCCCCCGCCGGACGGCATCGGCGGGACCGGGGGAGGCGCGGCCCCCGCCCCGAAGAGCCCGATCAGGCTCCACGCGAGGAGGAGCGCGACGGCTCCGAAGACGACCTGTTCCTGGGTGGGGCGGGCGGTCATCGGCCCTCCGCCTCCGTCGTCTCCTCCACCCTGTGCTCGATCCCCACGAAGGTCGCCGTGGCGACGATGGTCCCGTCCTTGGGGTCGCGCTTCACCTGCGCCTCGACCACCGCGAGGAACCGCCCGTCCCGGTGCACGGTCTCGAGCCACGCGGCGCAGGCCGCGGCGCCGCCCGAGACCTCCACGGTGAAGGGGGTCCCCGTGAGCACGTGCCGCCCCTCCTTCGCCCGGCGCTCCTTGCCCGCGTGGACCTGGACCCCGCGCACGACCTCGACCCCCGACCCGATCGCGGCCGCGACCGCCACGCGCACCTCGCTCATGCGGCGGAGCCACCCCGGCACGTGCTCGGGACCGGGGTTCTGGTCGGGGATCCCGAGCGTCGGGGACCGGAGCTCCACGGCCCTCTCGGCCGCGAGCTGCTGCATCTCGACGCGCAGCCGCTCCTTCTGCGTGAAGAAGTGCGTGTCGGCCTTCGCCTCCTCGCCCGCGGGGAGCACGAAGGGGGGCTTCGGCGGGGCCCCGACCCGCGCGACGAGGGCGTCGAGATCCTTCCCCGCCTCCTCGAGGCGCTCGGCCCGCGCGTCGCGGCGGCGGCGCGTGGCCGGGTCGCGGGCGCCGTCGGACTTGTAGAGGTCCCGGAGCTCCCGGACGTTGCTCTGGACCTCCTGGCGCTTGCGGGCCGCGTCGGCCCGGACCCCCGAGACGAAGATCCACTGGAGGAGGAGCAGGACCAGCGCGCCGCCCGCCACCAGCCCGAGGAACTTCCGGTTCTCCTGCAACCACCGCTGGATCACGGGTTCCCTCCGGACGCCGCGGGGCCGGGGCCGGCCAGGGTGATCTCCAGCTCGAAGGCGCGCACTCCCCCACGCGCCTCCTCCTTCTTCCGCTCGCACCTCGCCACGACCGGGAGCGCCGCGACCTTCTCCTGGAAGCGCACGAGGAGCTGCGCGGCGTCCTCGTCCGACTCGCCGATCTTGCCCTCCACCCGCACGACGGCGCCCGACCCGATCGTGGCCTCGTCGAGCGGGCGCAGGTGGACGTTCTCGAGGAAGAGCGACGGGGGCGCCGCGGCCTGGAGACCGGCAAGCAGCTTCACGAAGGCGAGCCCGGGCGCGACCTCGGCCTCCAGGCGGCGCCGCGCCTCCCGGACCTCGGCCATGCGGGCCGCGATATCCTCGATCTCGCCCCGGAGCGCCCGCGCCTCGGCCACTCGCGTCTTCGAGTCCCGGTGGACCGAGGAGATGGCGCCCCGCTCCCCCATCGCCCCGGCGAAACCGGTCGCGAAGACGAGGACCCCCGCGGCGCCCGAGAGCCAGAGGAAGAGCTTGCGGCGGACGAACTCCCGGCGGCGGGCCACGCGCGGCGGGACGAGTGTGAGGCGGACCCCCGGCTCCCCGAGCGCCGCCCGGGCCAGCCCCACCGCGACCGCCATCTCGCGGGAGAGCCCCTGGATCCGCGCCTCGGCCTCCGGGTCCCCGAGGTCGGGCTGGACGGCCGGGATCGGCTCGAAGGGCTCGACCTTCGTCTTGAGGGAGCCGGCCAGGAACTCGTCGAGCCCCCGGAGGCGGGATCCCCCCCCGGAGAGGAGCACTCGCGTCGGCGCGAGGTCGGCGAGGCGGGTCTGGGCACGGGCGAACATCAGGGAGGACTGGATCATCGAGGTGTACTGGGCCGCGGCCGCCGCGATTCCCGAGAGGATCGCCTCGGCCCTCGGGTTCGCCGCGCGCATGGCCCGCATCGGGGCGACGTTGCCCTCGCGGACCTTCACCTGCTCGGCCTCGGCGAACTTGAGCCGGAGCGCGTCCGCGACGGCCTGCGTGAAGAGGTTCCCGCCCGCCGAGAGGTTCCGCGCGAAGAGGAGCGCCCCGTCCTTCTGGATCGCGATCTCGGTGTTGCGGGCCCCGATGTCGAGGAGCATCGTCGTCTCGCCGGCCGGGGGAGGGCCGACCGCGAGGAACGCGTGGAAGAGGCCGAGGGAGCTCGGGCACGCGTCGGCCGCGGCGACCCTCGCCGCCGAGAGGCTCGCGAGGCGGGACGCGAGGAGCTCCACCTTCGCGAGGCCCACGAGCACGGTCCGGTTCCCGGCCGCGTCGGGCGGGACCTCGAGGACCCGGTAGTCGCTGGCCACCTCGCCCCCGGCCCGGCCCGACAGCTCCCCGATCTCGAAGTCCATGAGCATCTTGAGCCGCCAGTCGGGGACGGGCGGCACCTGGGTGTAGCGGAGGATCACGTCCTTGCCCGAGATCGAGAGGAGCGCGCCCGCCGAGGGGATCCCGGCCGCCGCGACCGCCTCGCCGAGCGCGAGGGCGGTCTCGGCCTCGAGGTCGCCCTCGGGCGCCTCCGGCGCCGCCTCGGGACGCGCGAGCCGGAGCGCCCCCGTGAGCCGGAGCGTCCCCCCGCGCCGCTCGACCTGCGCGACCCTCACCGAGGTCGCCCCGACGTCCATCCCCACGCCGAGGCGAGCCACCTACTCCCCCTCCTTCGGCAGCCCCGCGAGCGCCGTCTGCGCGTCCTTCGCCCAGTCGGTCCCCGGGAAGTCGCGCTCCACCTTCTCGAGCAGCTGGCGCGCGAGCGTCGTCCACCGGATCTTCGCGTAGTCGCGCCCGCGCCGGAGCAGGCTCTCGGCCCGCACCTGGCCGTCGGCGATCCGGGCCTCCCGGGCGTCGCCCTCGAGCTTTAGCCGGATCGCCTTCGCATCCTCGCCGAACGGGGAGCCCTCGAAGCGGCCCGCGACCTCCCCCGCCCGGCGCCGGGCCGAGTCGAGCTTCGTGACGGAAGGCTGGGGGAAGAGCGACTCGTCCTGCGCGCGCCGGAGCGCCGCGATCTCGGCGGCGCCGGCCGCCCGGAGCCTCGCGCGCGCCTCCTCGGCCCGGGTGGCGGCCGACCTCTCGAAGGCGTACTCGGTCGCGACCCGGTCGAAGGTCGCGAGCGACTCGCCGAGCTTCCCGGCCTTCTCCGCCTCGGCCGCCCGGCGCAGCAGCGCCGTCGCCGCGTCCCGGTCCGCCCCGAAGTCGGCCTGCCACTCGAGGACGAGCGAGAGCCTCGACGCGCCGCCGGCGCCGGCCTCGACGGGCGCGACGGCCGCGAGCGTGAGCCGCGGGACCCCGCCCTCGGCCGCGAGCGACGCCACGAAGGGGGTCCCGCCGGCCGACCGCACGCCCACCAGGTCGTGCGTGGACCCGAGGAAGACCTGGGTTGCCGACACGCGATCGAAGGCCGGGCCGGGCGCGGCGTACCCCTCGCCCGTGAGCAGCCCCACGCCCTGCCTCACGCGCAGCGGGGCGAGGAGGAGGGTCAACCCCACCGACCGGAGCGGCGGACCGCCCTCGCGCCCGGCCTCCAGGGCCACGCGGATCCGCCCGCCGTCCGCGGGCCGGGCCTCGATCCGGAAGGGGATCCAGCGGTCCTCGCCCGCCTCGTAGAGCTCGCCCGCCGCCACGAGCGCGCCTCCCTCCGGCCCCTCACGATGGGCGCCCCCCCCCTCGACCCGCGAGACCTCCTGCCGCCCGCGCGCCGCCGCCTTCGAGGTCCCCGAGGCGACCACCTCGGACGAGTGGAAGACGACGTCCCGCCGGCCGCCCTCCTCCGTGGAGAGGGCGAGCCGGCCGCGCGGACCCGCCGAGAGCCGCAGCCGCGCCCCGCCGACCGTCGCCGCATCGCCCGAGGGGACAGGCACCTCATAGGCCTCGAGGTCGTCGAGCACCGCGCGCCCCTCCGCCCCGAGGAGCGCCGCGGAGAAGCGCACCTTCGCGGCGCCGGTGGGAGGGGGGACGAGGACCGCCTCGGCGCTCTCCGGCGGGCCGCTCTCGGTCGCGAGCGGCCCCCACGAGTCCACCTCGGGCCCCGCTCCGGTCGCGGGGAGCCAGCGCGCGCGGAGCCCCGCGACGCCGCGGAGACCCTCCGCTCGCAGCTTCGCCCGCACCCGGAAGGCCTTGCCCGGCGGCACGGGGAGGTCCTCGGCGTAGACGCACTCGGTCGGCCGGTCGGGACGGGTCCCGGCCCGCCGCTCGAGGACGAGCTGGTAGCGGCCGGAGCCCCCCGACCGCCGGTCCGCCCGCACGGAGTCCTCGCCCTCCGCCCGCGCGATCCAGCCGAGAGGGGCCCCGTCCCCCGACCCGCCCTCCTCGAAGGAGTAGTTCCGGACGAGCCGGTTGTCTGCCGGGCTCTCGATCCGCGAGCCGGTCGTCTCGCCGAGCCGCTCGACGAGGAGGAACGTCCCCCCGATCGCGCCGGCGAACAGGAGGAGCGCGAGGACGGCCCCCTGGATGCCCCGGCCGACCAACTGGGCGCTCGCGGCGGCGAAATCCTCGCCGAGGACTCCCGACTCGAGGACGCTCTCCGCCGGCGCGTCGGGGAGCTGCGTGTCCTTGAAGAAGTAGAGCGTCGTCCCGATCTCGATCCGCGCCCCCTGCCGGAGCGGGGTCTCGGTCACCCGGGCGCCGTCAACGCGGGTGCCGTTCGTGCTCCCGACGTCGCGGAGGATCGGCACGCCGTCGCGGACGAGCACCTCGCAGTGCTTCCCCGAGGCCTTCGTGTCGGAGAGGACGATCGTGTTGCCCGGCGCGCGGCCGATCGTGATCGTCCCGACGATCGGGATGGGGATCTGGCTCCCGCCCGTGGGTTCCCCGGGGAGCAGCAGGTAGCGGGGCCGGTCGGGCGCGCCGGCGGCCGCCGACTCGGGCGCGGGGGCGGTGACGGGGGCGGCGCCGGCCGCGACGGCGATCGCCGCGGCCTCCTCCCCCTCGGCCTTGAACGTGATCGTCGTGAGACCGATCTGGATCACGTCCCCGTCCCGGAGCATCTGCGTCTTCACCTTGGCCCCGTTCACCTGCGTCCCGTTGCTCGAGTCGAGGTCCTGGAGGAGGTAGCCCGCCCCCTCGCGCTTCACGACGCAGTGCTTGCGCGAGGACTTGATGTCGGTGATGCGGATCTGGTTCTCGTCGGATCGGCCGATCGAGACCTCGGAGGCCTCGAGGGGGAAGGGCCGTTCCTGGCCTTCCATCCGGAGGATCAGGCGGGCCATGGGAGTCGGGCGGCTCCTCTGCGACGCGGCGTTCCGCGGCTCGGGGACCGGGAAAGGGGGCGCGAGTGTAAAGGCGCCTGCCCCGGACTGTAAAGGGCGTTCCATTCCCGCGGGTCTCCCGGCGTCGGCGCGCTCATGCGGGCCGGCGTGGAGCAGGAGGGCAAGCCGCGTGCCCTGACCGCGCGTCCGAGGGTCGTCGCCGGGGCGGCGTCGGGGGACGCCCGCGCCGGAGCGGGCGGGCGGCCGGGTCAGTTGACGGACCCTCCCTCACCCGCTCCGGGCGGGCTCACACTTTGTCGAACCGAGCTGTCAAAGAGCTCGCCCGGACCGTCAGAACACGGCTGCCAGCGCCGGCTCGGGCTCGCGAGCCGGGGCTCCGGAAGCGGACGACAGTGTGCCACCGACCCGCGCGGCGACCTCTCGGGCGGCGGCGGTCCACAGGGTCTCGAGGAGGGGCCGGTCCAGGTCGAGGCCGATAGGCTCGCCCGAGCCGAGCGGGACGCCGTCGCGGTCGGTCACGCGGACCGTACCGTCGGGCAGCCCATTCGACTCGCTTCGCTCGCTCAGGGCAGGGGCAAGGACCTCGATCTCGCCCAGGTGCTTCGCCCGGTTGCAGGGGCCGCAGAGGCGGTGGTCCCACCGGACGTCGGCGCGGCCGCCGAGGGAGACGGGGTTGCCGTGGTCATACTGAACGACGAGTGAGTTTCGACACCCAGGCACGATGCAGACGTCCCCGTCGCGCCAGCGTACGAGATCCCGCTCGGCCTTCGTGGGCGCGCTCTCCTTCCTCTCGCGTGCCCGCTCCTCGGCCCGGCGGATCCTCTCGAGGCTCCGCCGCGCGCGGCCGAGGTCCCGGAGGATCTTCCGCAGGTGCGGGAACGCGGCTTCGAGGCGGTCGCCCACGTCCGGGATCGCGCGCAGGGCGGGGGCCATGAGGACCGCGGCTTGGCCCGGGACACGGGACTCGGGCGAGCGCTGGTAAATCACGACGTCGCGGACCCGCGGAGCCTCGAGCTGCAGGAACCATCCTGCAACGAGGCCCAGAGCCTCGCCCGACGACAGTGCGCGGCCGGCGACCCGGTTCAGAGCCGCCCTGAGCCGGGCGAACGACTCGCCCTTCGAGCCGCGGAGGGTCACGCGGATCCTCTCGCGGACGAGGAAGCCCTCGGGCAGGAGCGGGTCCCAGCCCTCGGGGACGAGAGGAGGGATCTGGCCGTAGGGCGTCGCGGCGGCGAAGGCCTCCACGCCCGCCGTGTCGAGCCGGCGGCAGAGTTCGGCCCAGCGGGCGTCGGTGAAGGGGACGGCCTTCCGGACCGCGGCGCGGACCTTCGTGTAGGAGGCCCGGCCTGCGGCGAAGGCCTCGCGGAGGCACGGGAGGGCCCGGAGGCGGCGGCCGACGCGGGCGGTCTCCTCAAGGTCGCGGTCGGAGAGTTCGCCACGGTGCCGCAGGTCCTCGAGGGCCGCCGAAGCGTACGGGGAGCCGCGCCGGGTGCGGTCATCGAGCTCCGCGATGGCCCCAACCTGGATCCAGCGGAGAGCGTGGACGCAACGGCCGGAGGCGCTCGCGAGGAGACGGAGGACGCGAGGAGGCCAGCGGGCGGGCAGGGGGCCGGAGTCGGGGAGCTTGTCAGGGAAATTCGACACGGCGACGCGGGGACGCCCTTCGGCAGGCTCAGGGCGAGGCGGCGAGGCGGCGAGAGAGGGAGGAGCTGCAGGTTTTGGAACATGATCGGGAACGGGGTCGGGACCGGGCAGGTTGCGAAGATCCGGGAAGGCGGCGAGGAGCTCCTCGGCGGTGAAGGGGACGGGCTCGCCGTTCGAGCGCATGACGTGGAAGCGGACGTTGGGACCCGGCGGGGGGACGGAGGACATCGGGACCCGGAGGCGGCCGGCGCCCGTCTGGAGCCAGGCCACTTGCCGGATCGGGTCCACGTGATACTCGAGGGGGCGGCGGATCGCGGCGAGGCTCTCGGGGTCCGGCTCCTGCGCGAGGCGCTCGGCGATCTTCTCGACGACCTCGTCGGGCGAGAGGACGTCCGCCGCGCGGCCGGTCAGGAGCGACCTCGTGCGGCACCAGTTCGAGTGGCTGGGGGCGTCCAGGGCCGCGGTCTCGGAGATCCGCCAGCCGCTAGGGATCGGCCCGTCCCGGACCGCGGCCACGTCCCGGTCCACGTCGCGGGGGCCCTCGCCGTCCTCGGCCGCTGCCAGGAGTCGGTGATACCCGGCGGGGGCATTCACCATCCGCCGCCCGACGAGGAGCCACTCCCGGACCTTCTCGGGGCGCGTGGAATTCGAGAGGCGCGCCAGGAGGCGAAGTCCCGTCGGGCGGAGCACTCCCTCCCGCGCCGCCTCATCCAACTGCGGGACCGCCCCGAGGGCCCGCGAGAGCCCGCGGGCCGCGGCCGCGTCGCGCGGGGAGAGGCCGGCGTGGACCTCGGCGAACCCGGTGAGGGTCGGCGGGCAGGCGTGCGCGAGAGACCAGTCGCGCCTCTCCACTTCGGTGGAGTTCTTCGGCGGCCCGTCGGCGAGCCTCTCGAGCGCCGCGCCTGCGAGCGCCTCGGCGCGCCGGGTTGCCGCCGACGCGACGAGGACGCGCTGGGCGAGGTCCGCCGCCGAGAGATCCCCGCAGCGGGCGTCGAGTCCTGGGGTGGAGGTGGGCGTCATGGATCTTCATCCTCCGTGATGGAACCTGGGCCGAGGTTTTCGGAAGCCTTCGATACTGGCTTCTTGGATATCCAAGAAGATACAAACTCCGCTTCGGGGTGTCAAGGGACTCGACACGGAGATCCTGCCCGCGTCATCCTCAGAATCCGCCGCGGGGTCGGTCGGAGATTTCATAAAGCATGAGTCATCATGGATGAACGGACCAAGCAAGCGGGAGCGGGATGGATGTGAGGGGCGGTCGGGGAACAGACTCCCAAGTCACGCGGAGCGCCGGGGGTGCACGTCCCTGAGCCACCTTGCGGGTGTCAAGGGGTCCGGCGCGCACGTCCCGGAGCACGCCTATCGCGACCCGTGAGGTCGAAGCGAGGGGCCCTCGAGCGATCTCACGCCCGGCAACGTCCGTCCGCGGCGGGCGCGATCGCGCGGTCGGGAGTCCAGCCCGCGCGGCGGACGGCCGACCGGCGCTCGACCTCCTCGTCAGCCGCGCGCAGGGCGTCGGAGACGAACTCGCCGCTCCCCGCCCGTCAGGTCCGGTCGGCCTCGCGGTCGTCGTCGTCGCGGAAGATCGCGCGTCGCTCCATGCCGCGCGCCATCACGTGTCGGAGAGCATCCGCGAAGTCGAGTCGCGCCTGGCGGAGCATGGGGAGGGAGGGCACTCCGACGTGAGAATGTACTCAAGTAATAGGCGTCCCCTGTCACGATAGACGTCCCCGGTCACGTGGGGCCGGCCGCGGTAGTCCTAGGGCCACGGGAGACTCGATCCGCACTCGCCGCCGCAAAGGCTGAGGGGCCGTCTGGCAGCAACTTATATCTTATGTACGTCCCTGAATACGAGTGAGACGCGTCGCACGTCGCGGGGCCGGCCGCGAGCCTTCATGTAGTCCTAGGGCCACGGGAGACTCGATCCGAACTCGCCGCCGCAAGGGCTGAGGTGCCGTCAGGCAGCTACTTATATCTTATGGACGTCCCTGAATACAGTGGGCACGTAACGCCAACGCCAGGCCTAGCTAGATGATCTGCCGGTATCCTCGCGCTCATACCAGGATCGTCCAGACCTATACAGGATCCCCGGTGGAGCTTGACCTACTACATCAGTAAGCACCGACGGATACGGATCTACAGCAACGGGAGGTTGCGACTCGTGCCTACCCTCCATTTCAGAATGTTCTCTGATCTTGCAGTTCTCGAGTACAACCGCTCCGTCGAGCACGTCGGCACAAACCAGGCCAATCGCTGAGTCTGCATCCGACGCCCTGACATGAAACACCCGGTAATAGCCCGATACAGAACAGCCGTCCGGGAACTTCTTCGGGGCCCGGAGCCGGACATGCGCCATGATGATGTACACGTGCATCCAGCTAGTCCTCCTCCCCAGGCGTTCCGAGCTTGACCCGCCCTTGTCCGTCCACGTGAGATGGCGGCGCTCCGCCAACGAACGCGGCGGAGAGTCGCCGGGGCTCGTCCCAACGCAGGGTGGGGCCGGCTTGGCGACCTTTACCGTTGCGGCATGCATGTACCCCTCAGGCAATTCCTGTCCACCGGGCGGCGGATTTCGGTAGCGCGATGCGCCTCCTCCGGACCTGAAGATAGCCTTGAGAGAGGAGCGCCTGGACGACAGCCACGCGGCTGAGGCTGCGCTCCACCCACGGATCGAATTCACTCGCGGGGTGGACGCCGCTGTAGTCGCGCTCCGGCCCCGCGATGCCCGGGACGTGGGCCTCGAAAGCCACACGCTCGACGTCGGCGATCGGGTCCCGGTCTGCCCAGAGCTCGATCGGGGTCGGACTCCCGGCCCCGAGCGGCCTCGTGTTCCAGTGGAGCTCCCAGATCGCGTACTCCACATCATCGGGTGGCCCCCGATGGGACGGGCCTACGCCCGGATCACCGCCAGGATCGTGATCGAGAGCTCCGCCGTGAAGGCGAACTCGACGCGGCCGCCGACGCCCGTGATCCCGGCGGGGTCGGCCATCTCGACGCCGAGCGCCAGCCGGAGGGACGACTCGGTCTCGAACTCGGCATCCCAGGTGTCGGGGTTCGGGTCGTCGGCGTCCTGGAAGTCGGCGGTCGCCGTGTAGAGCAGGTAGCCGACCGAGAGGTAGGGCCGCGCCGGGCCGGCCTTGGCGCCGAGGAAGACGTGCACGCGATGGCGCGAGGCGATGTAGTCGCCCTCGATGAGGGTCCCGAAGAACGGCTCGTCGTTGAACGTGGCCTCGACCGAGAGGAAGTCGTACTGGATGCCGAAGAGGAGGACGTCCTTCAGGAGGTAGCTCCCGCGCACCATGAAGCCGATGGCGAACGGGAACGCGCCGAACCCCCGGTCCACGGCCGTGTCCTCGAAGTTCCCGTCGCCGGGGTTCGGCGTGTGGACCGAGCCCTCCTCCACGTTCTCCGTGAGGGCCGTCGAGACCGTCCCGAAGATGACGGCGAGGCTCCCCTCGAGCCCCTTGACGGCGGGGGGCGCCACCTCGACGCCGAGCGCCGCTCCGACGAGCTGGTGGTGCACGAGGTAGTCAATCCTGCGGTTCGCGTCGGCCACCGTCTCGGGCGGCGGGTTCGGGGGACCGCCGGGGTCCTGGGAGCGCATCTTCGTCACCTCGAGGTCCATGGTGATGTCCTCGAGGATGCCGCCGAGGCGGAGGAAGACCGGCCGCTTCTCGGGCTCCGCCTTGCCCGGGGCGCCTTCCCACCGATCCTCGCGGGCCGGGGCCGGCGCCGGCGCCGGCGCCGGGGGCCGGGCCGGGGCGTCCTGGGCCGCGGCGACTCCCGCGGCGGCGAGGACGAGGACGGGGGCGAGGACCGGGGCGAAGCGGCTTCGTGTCATCGAGTGGCCTCCTGCGAGCGGTGGCGGAAGTGTACCCCCCAGGGGGGCGAGGGGGGAGGGTGGCGCGGGGGCGCGTCGGGGCGGGACCGCCGCGCCCTCCGACGTCGCCCCC
>JAKEIC010000275.1 GCA_022614695.1 Planctomycetales bacterium
CGCGCTCAAGCTCGTCTCGGAGGCGGGCGGCCCGCGGAAGGGGGTCTCGCGGGAGGCGACGGCGCGGCTCTCGCGCTACGAGTGGCCGGGGAACGTCCGCGAGCTCCTGAACGAGATCCGGCGGGCGGCCGTCGCGGCCGCCGGCAGCGAGATCGGTCCCGAGGACCTCTCCCCCGGGGTGCGGGACGCGGGCTCGGGGACCCGCGAGGCGCCCGCGGCGCCGGGGGCCGCACGGACCCTCCGCTCGGTGGAGCGCGACGCCATCGAGCAGGCGCTCCGCGCGGCCGGTGGGAACCGCAAGCGCGCCGCCGCCCTCCTCGGGATCCCGCGCACCACGCTCTACCGGCGGCTGAAGGAGTACGGGCTTCAGGGTCCCGGGGAGTAGCCCGCCCGTGTCCGGGGCGTGTTCCATTCTGGAACACCTGACCCCGGGCGGACACGCGGCTCCCCCCGTCCCGGGGGGGGGACGGGCACGCCCGTTGCTCTACCCCCTCCAGCGACCGGGCAACTCCCGGCGCCGGAGGCGAGCGATGACCATCCTTCGCAGGAACGACCGCGGGGCCATCCTGATCATTGTCATGATCATGATCATGGTCATCGCGGGGATGTCGGCGGCCCTGATGATCGTCGCCACGGCCAACGCCCGGACGGCCGAGCAGGCCGCCCAGTACGAGACCTCGCTCCAGCTCGCCGAGGGCGGCGTGGACCGGGCCCTCGCGGACCTCGGGGCGTCGGGAACCGGCAACATCGGCACGGCCTCGTGGGACGCGACGAAGAACGACGTCGGGGCCGACGGGGTGGCGGGCACCTCCGACCCAGGCGAGGGCGACGGCCGCCCGACGGCCGGCGAGCCGAACGTGACGCCGGTCTCCCTCGGCGGCGGGCAGGTGTTCACCTGGACCACGAACCTCGCGACCGATCCGCAGATCCGCGCGACGGGGAGCTACGGGAACGCCTGGCGCTCGATCGTCGCGTCGGCGAAGGCCCAGCCCTCGCTCCCGCTCCCCGATCCGAACAAGAACCCCGCGCTCTCGGCCTTCGCGATCCTCGGCTCGCTCGACAAGGCCAAGATCAAGCTCCACGACACGCTCGCCAAGAGCAAGGACGACGCGGCGGGCGCGGGGCTGGTCTTCAACGGCAACGACAAGGCGGGCGTCAAGAGCAAGATCACCGGTATGGGCATCGAGGATAACGAGACCTACAACGAGTTCGCCGAGCGCTACGAGAAGGACGTGATCAAGGGCAAGCTCGACGACCTCACGCTCCAAGGGCTGGACAAGACCGTCAACTACTCCACCAAGAAGGGCTCGGGCTCGTTCACCGCGAGCCTCGAGAACGTGGGCGACGGGAACACGGCGACGGACTTCCTCCGCTCGCTCGGTGACAAGATCCAGGCCGCGGTCGAGAAGAACATCATCCCGAACGCCGACATCCAGATCTCGGGCAAGGACGCGAAGATAGACTCGAACACGACCTGGGGGACCGACTCCTCCCCGAAGATCACGGTCATAGACGCCACGAAGCTCACCATAGACAAGGGCGCGACCGTGACCGGCTCGGGCGTCCTCGTGGTCGAGGGGCGCCTGGACCTCCACCACGCGAGCTTCTCCTTCAACGGGCCGGTCATTGTCCTCGGGGACACGAACAAGGACTCGCGCATCCACAATCACCACGCCTCGATGACCATCAACGGGCCGCTCGCCGTCATCGCGAACGACAAGGGCAAGGCCTCGGTCCACATCCACAACGAGAACAACGTGAGCGGCGGGTCCCACTCGACGACGATCAACGGCGCCTTCCTCGGGCTCGCGACGGACGGGACGAAGAAGAACGAGAGCCGGTTCCACTACCACCACGGCACCGCGGTGATCAACGGCTACTTCGGGCTCTTCGGGGACGACCGGGCCAAGATGCACATCCACGGGCTCAAGGACAACAAGAACGGGACGACCGGCTCCTTCACCGCGAACGGCGCGACCATGATCGGGAGCACCGTGGACTTGGACGACAACACGAAGGGCCGGGTGGACGTCCACCTCCACGGCCGGAACCTCGGGTTCAACTACGACAGCGTCGAGCTGGCCAAGGGGTTGAAGTCCATCACGGACCTGATCGGGTCGGTCAGCCCGAACTCGCCGGTGCTCCCGCCGTCGTCCTTCGTGATCGTCGGATGGCAGGACCTCGGCTGGGTCCGCTGACCGTGCCCTGGGAGCGCGCGGACTCGATCGGGAGGGCCCGGGTCGCACCCCGGGTCCTCGTCGTCGAGGACGATGGGCCCCTCCGCGAGATCCTCTGCCGTGTGGCGCTCGGGGTGGGGGCGCAGGTCTACGTCGCCGGCACGGCCGCCGGCGCACGGCGGGCCTCGAGGCTTTCCGCCGCGATCGTGGACGTGCGTTTCGACGGAGGGCAGGGGCGCGCCCTCCTCGGCCAGCTCCGCGAGGTGGACCCCCGGCTCCCGATCATCGCCATCGTCTCCCCCGAGGAAGCCGCGGGCGGGGGCGAGCTCGCGAGCGCGACCGGCGCGCGGCTGCTCCCGTGCCCTCCCGACCTCCGGCGCCTGCAGGATCTCCTCCGCGAAGTGACGGACGTTCCCGCCTCCGGGGCCGCCGTCTAGGTCCGATGGCCGTCCTCCTCGCCGACGAGGCGAGGCGTCGTGCGCGACGCGCGCTCCTGCGCCTCGCCGCCTACGCCGTCCCGGCGGTGCTCGGGACATTCGCCGTCGCGCGGTCGGTCGAGGCGCACTCGAACCAACCCGACACGAAGAAGCACTGCCTCCCGTGCACCCCGCACGGGGGCCCGGGCTGCCTGCCGCCCTGCGCGCCATGAGCGCCGAGGTGCCGTTCCGGGACCCCGAGGAAGCCCGTCGCGAGGCGCGGCGGAAGCTCCTGAAGATCGCCGCCTGGACGGTGCCCGCGATCCTCGGGACGTTCCGGGTGGCGCGGGGACAGGGGAAGCCCTCCAAGCCGCCGAAGCCGTGCAAGCCTCTCTGCCGGCCCCGGTGCACGCCGTGACCTGTGGCTACAGGGCGCGGAGCCACTCCTCGCCGCGAGCCGGCTCCCGCGCCGCGAATCCCCCGTCCGCGTAGAGCCTCCGGGCCGCGCCGTTCCGAGCCGACACCGCGAGCGCCGCCACCCGCGCCCCGCGCGCGGCGGCCTCGGCGCACGCGCGCTCGAGGAGCGCTCGGCCGATCCCGCGGCCGCGCCAGAGCGCGGCGACGCGAAGGCCCGAGAGTCGGGCCGACCCCTCCGAGAGCTCCACGCGGATCCGACCCACGGCCCGGCCCCGCGCAGATCGTGCCACGACCTCCATCCGGCCGTCCCCGAGGACCGTGAACGCGACCGATCCCGCGGGAGCGAGGGCCGTCCGGAGCGCGCGGCCCAGGCGGGTGTCGAGGAGAGGGGTCATCCCTCCCTGCCCCCCCGCCCCGCGGCGATCTCCCGCAGGAGGCGTCCCGCCAGCCGGAACGGCCGGCTGGGGGAGACGGGTCCCAGGACCCTCCGAAGGGTCCCCGCGACGGCGGCCCCGCGCCGGTCCGCGGCGAGGACCTGCACGAGCGCCCGGACGTGGCCCCCTCGGAGGGGCCCCTCGCGGAAGACGGCCTCGGGCGTCACGCCGAACCGCGCCAGGAGCCGGGCCCTCGCCCGGGCGGCCCGGCTCGCCGCCGGGAGGGGGTCTCCCGGCGCGCCGAAGACCTCGCGCGCGATCCGGAGCCCCGCGAGGACCAGCCCCTCGCACCCCGCCTCCCGCGCGGTCTCCCGAAGCTCCCGGCGGCCTTCGTCCGTCAGCCGGCCGTCCCAGCCGGCCAGGTCCACGACCTGCCGGAACCGGAACCCGTGCGCCGAGAGGTGGAGCGCCGCGTGGAGCGCCTCGAGTGGGGGACGGAGGACCGTCACCCGCTCGCCGAGGAAGTCGAGCGTCTCGGTCCCGGCCTCGCACCAGTCCCCGGGCAGCCGGGCGACCTCCGGCCGGACGAGCCCCCGGTGCAGGTCCACGTCGGGCGGCCCCCCCGGCCGCGCCGAGGGGTCGCCCAGGACGAACTGGATCTCGTGCTCGTCGCGGACCTGCCCGGGGAGGGACTTCGGGCCGAGCGCCCGGTACCCGGTGGCCGCGAGCGCCGCCGCGGCGGGTCCCCACTCGGCGCCGGTCACGAGAAGGTCCACGTCCCCGGCGTGGCGGAGCCGGTGGTTCCCGTAGAGCCGATGCGCCATCACCGCGCCCTTCAAGACGACCGGCTCGATCCCCGCCCGGCGCAGGAGACCGAGGACTCGTGGGATCGCCTCGACCACGACGGCGATCTGGGCCGCGGCGAGCCGGACCCGTGCGTCGAGCGCCGCGCCGGCCCCCTCCGGCACGAGGTCCCAGGCCTCCTCGCGGATCGCGGCGGCGGCGAGCGGGACCACGCCCTCCGATCGGAGCCACTCGGCGAGACGGTCGTGCGGCCCGTGCGTGACGGCCGGGTCGGCGAGGACCGCCCGGAGCGCCGCGCGCGCCTCC
>JAKEIC010000276.1 GCA_022614695.1 Planctomycetales bacterium
ACCAGGGCGAGGAGGACGTGACCGTCGTCACCCAGGCGGCGATGCTCGAGGTGATCGGCTCGGTGATGGGGGTGGTGACACGGGGGGTGGTGGCCATCGCCGCCGTCGCCCTCCTCGTGGGGGCGATGGGGATCCTCACGGTGATGTGGCTCTCGGTCCACGAGAGGACGCGCGAGATCGGGCTCCTGAAGGCGATCGGCGCCAGCAACCCCCAGGTCATGTCTCTCTTCCTCGCGGAAGCGGCGTTCCTCTCGACGGTCGGCGGGATCGCGGGGATCGCGCTCGGCGTGGGAGGGGGCCGGCTCCTCGCCGCGGCGGTCCCCGCGCTCCGGGTCGCCCTCCCGCCCGGGATGATCCCGATCCAGCTCGGGGTGGCGTTCGCCGTGGGGCTCCTGGCCGGGACCCTCCCGGCACGACGCGCCGCGCGACTCGACCCGGTCGAGGCGTTGAGGGAGGAGTGAACTACAGTCCCGGGGCGGCGGCGGCCGCGGGGGCCGCCCTTGCCGCCTCGGACCCGAACGGCCGCCGCAGGAGCACCGGGACGGTCGCGCGGCGGAGGACCGACTCGGCGACAGACCCGTAGACCGCGCGGGAGAGGCCCGTCCGGCCGTGCGTCGTCATGGCGAGGAGGTCCGCCTCGTCGTCCCGGACCGCCTCGAGGATCGCCTCCTCGGGGCGGCCGAGGAGGGCCCGCAGCCGCGTCCGGATCCCGTCGCGCTCGAGGCCCTCGCGGTCGTCGCGGAGCCTCGCGATCGCGCGGCCCACCGCCCGGTCCACCTCCTCGCCGCTCGGGCTGCCGCCCGGATCTTCCAGCACGTGCAGGAGCACCACCTCCGCCCCGGACGCGGCCGCCAGGACAGCGACCTGGGGCACGATCGAAGACGATGCGGGCGAGGCGTCGAGGGGGAGGAGGATGCGGCGGAAAGGCCCCTCGGCCCCGGGCCCGCTCGCCGCGGCGAGAGCCGGGTTGAGCGTGAGCACCGGGACGGGCGAGCGCCGGAGCACGGCCTCGGCCACGCTGCCCCGGACGACGCGCGCGAGCCCCGTGCGGCCGTGCGTGGACATCGCGACGAGGGTCGCGCCCCACTCCGCCGCGTCGCGGAGGATCTCCGACGCGGCGTCCCCGGTCCGGAGGTGGACCGACGCGCGGATCCCGGCTTCCGCGAGCGAGTCGCGCAGGGGGCCGAGGACGGCTCGCGCGACGTCGGCCCGCCCGAAGAGCGGCGCCTCGGGCCGGGCGTCGGGAGAAAGCTCCGTCACGTGGAGGAGGGCCACCTCCCCGCCGGCCTCCCGGAGCAGGGGCCGGAGCCGCGCCAGCGCCGCGCTCGAGGGGGCGGAGCCGTCCAGCGGGACCAGCACCCTCTCGAGCATCGCGCCCTCCTCGCTAGGCCACCCTCGCCGCGAACTCGCGCCCGAGCGCCGGCAGCAGGTCGCGCCGGCCGCCGAGGAGCGTGGGCAGCATCACCATGAGGACCCCGTCCTGCACGGCGCCCACGGACCGATCGGCCTCGACGAATGCCGGGAGCAGGATCGTGACGGCGTAGGTCTCGGCCGGCTCCCCCGCGCCCGCCCTCCGGCGCCCGCGGACGGTGAGCCGTTCCGGCTCGATCGAGAGGTCGAGGCTCGCGGGGTCGAGGTCGCGGAGGATCCCCGTGACCACGACCGCGTCCGGCGTCCGGACGGTCGAGAACACCGGCCACCACTCGCCCGCTTCCCCCAGTGGGACCGCCAAGGTCCGCCGCCGTTCGAGGCACATCATCGTTCCCTCCCCCGCGGGCCGCACGACCACACGGCCGCCGGCGCCGGGGGGCATTTCGCAAAGCCCAGGCCGGGGGGGATCCCCCCGGGCGCCCCGCCGCCGCGGCGCTCGCGCCGGCGGTCCTCTCCGCGAGGCGCGGGATTCTCCGCGGCTATCGCCCCAGGAGCAGGAGGGCGATGTCGAGCACGAAGAGCCCCACGATCACGACCTCGAGGAGGAGCATCCGGCGCTCGGCGACCTCGCCCCGACGATCGAGGAGTCTAGCCGACCCGGGCGGGGGAGGGCTCGGGGACCGGGACCGTCCGCCGCACGAGAAGCGGCAGCGCCGACCGCCGCAGGACCTGCTCGGCCACCGAGCCGAGCCACGCCCGCGGGAGGCCCGTGCGCCCGTGGGTCGTGAGCGCGATGAGGTCGGCCTTCTCCTCCCGCGCCGCGATCAGGATCTCCGCGGCGGGCGCGCCGGTCCCGATGCGCAGGCGCGCCGGGACGCCGTCCTCCGCCAGCCGCTCGCACTCCGAGCGGAGCGCCGACGCGGTCGCCTGGAGGTCCCTCTCGACCTCCGCGAACCTCGCGGGAGCCTCGGGGTCCTGACGCACGTGGAACAGCACCAGCTCCGAGCCGTGCAACCTCGCGAAGGTCTCGGCCACGGGCACGATCCGGCCCGAGGCCTCGGACCCGTCGTGTGCCACCAGGATCCGGCGGAACGAGAGGGGACGGGGGAGCCCGGGCTCGCCCCCCGCGAAGCGCGGGTTCACCAGGAGCACCGGGACCCCGGACCCTCGGAGCACCGCCCCGGCGACGCTTCCCCGCACGAGCCGCTCGAGCCCCGTCCGCCCGTGCGTGGACATCGCGACGAGGGAGGCCCCGCACTCCTCCGCGTAGCGTAGGATTTCCCGCGCCGGGTCCCCCACGCGGATCGCCGTGTCGGCGCGGACCCCCTCGCCGGCGAGGAGGATCCGGAGATCCTCCAGGTGGGCCACGGTCCTCTGCCGCAGCTCCTCGAGTCCACCGTCCCCAATCCAGCCCTCGACAGGGCCGGGCACGACAGTGAGGAGAGCCACCGCGGAGCGCTCGTCGGCCAGCAGCCTCCGGACCTGAACGAGGATCGCCTCGGAGAGGGGCGACCCGTCCACCGGGACCAGGATCCTCTCGAACATGGGAGCGCCTCCGGCGCGGTCGGCCGCCGCGCGAGAGCGCGCAAACCCCGCGCCGGGGCGCCACGGAGGCAGATGTCCCTGCGCTTCAAGGAAGAGTCAGCCTCGGGCGGGAGCTCCGCGAACTGCTCCACGAACGCCTGGAGGATGTCGGGACCGAGGTTCCCCGCCATGGCTAGCCTCGGAAGAGCCGGGCGCCGCCGAGAGCCGCGCGCGCGAGCTCCCTCGTCCGCATCCCGTTCCGGCGCCTCGCGCCCGGCGGCGGCGCGAGCGAGGCGACCGCCGAGGCGGGTCGCCGCTTGGCCACGAAGAGCCGCACCGGCACTCCGCGATGGAGGAGCTCCCCCACCATGCAGAGGTTCTCGTACAGCGCCGAGTAGCCCATGCCGGGTTGCTCGCCGGCGAGCTCGACCTCGCGCCACTCCTCGCCGAGGGAGGCGATCCGGGTCGCAGCGGCCTCGAGCGCCTCTTGCGGGACCCGGTCTCCCAGGCTCTCCCGCAGCACCTCCGCCACCTCGCGCCGATCCACCATGACGTCTCCCGCCACGCCTCCTACCCGCCCTCGACCTCGGCCGGCGCTCCCGCCGGGGCGGGCGGGAGGTTCCCGAGCTGATCGCGGAGGCAGTCCACGACGAAGTCGAGCAGGTCCCTCGTGGAGACCATCCCGTAGGGGCGGTCCCCGTCGTCCACGAGCGGGAGGTGACGGAAGCGCCTCCCCATGCCGACGAACGCGTACCCGATCCGGTCCCGCGGACGGAGCCGGAGCGGGTTCGGCGTCATCACATCGCCGAGCCTCGTCGCCCCGGGTTCGAGCCCCGGGTCCACCACGCGCGCGAGGAGGTCCCGCTCGGTGAAGATCCCCCGGAGCCTCCCGTCCGTCGAGACCACGAGCACCGCGCCGACCTCCCGCCGGGCCATGAGCCGGACCGCCTCGCGCACGGGGTCCGACTCGAGGAGCGTGACGGGGGTCCGGCACGAGCCGACGAGCCGCACGGGGGACTCGAGGACCGAGTCGAGCCGCCTCCGCGAGCGGTCGCGGCCGGCCTCGCCGTACCGTCGCTCCTCCTCCTCCTGCTCCTCGATCCCGTCCACGGTCGCTCCCTTCCGGCCTCTCTCCTTATCTCGCGGCCCGGGCCGCCCCGGCGCGCGCGGGCGAGCGCCGACGGGCCCGGCGAGCATGGGCCTGCCGCGCGGGGGGCGCCGGAGCGCTCTTCCCCGCCTCATCCGCGACGAGGGCGCCGAGGAGGTCCATCGTGCTCACGATCCCGAGGACCCGGCGCCCTCCCCGGACCAGCATCCGGTGGATCCGCCGCCGCCACATCTCGCGCGCCAGCGCGGGGAGCGGGGTCTCGGGGGCGCACTCGATCACGTCCCCCGTCATGAGATCCGAGACCTTCGTCTCCTCGAGCACGTCGTCCTCGGCGCGTCCCAGCTCCCGGGCCCAGGCCTCGGCCTGCTCGCCGTTCCCCGGCCAACCGTATCCGTAGAAGCCGCGGCCGCCCCGGGCGACCTTCCTCTCGAGCCCGGCCAGGTGGGAGACGATGTCGAAGAGCGAGACGACCCCGACCGGGACGCCTCCCAGCCCCACGACCGGCGCGCCGCTCACCTGGGCGTCCGCGAGGATCTGGGACGCCTCGCGGAGCGACATCTCCGGCGAGAGCGAGCGCACGTTCGCCGTCATCACGTCCTTCGCCTGGAGTTCGGTCCAGCTCTTCATGGGTCATCTCCCTTCCCGCCCGTCTCCCGATCCCGGGAGGACGAGCGTCCGGATCCCCTCGCGGCGGCGCAGCTTCTCGAATGCGTCGCCGATTCTCGAGAGCGGGAGCCGGGCCGAGACGAGCGGGGCCAGGCGGAGGACCCCGCTCCGCGCCATTTCGACCACGCGGACGTAGTCGCCGCGGCGGCAGCCGAGGCTCCCGCGGACCTCCAGCTCCCGGAACATGACGCGGCCGGCCGGGATCTCGACGTCCTCCTTCGAGTAGCCGAGCAGCACCACGCGACCTCCCGGCCGCACGGCCGCGAGGGCCTCTCGCAGCGCCGTCGGCACGCCGGCCGCCTCGATCGCGATGTCGGCCCCGCCGCGGAAGACGTGACGGATCGAGGCGGCCGTCCCCGCGTCGGTCGGGGCCTTCACCGTCTCGAGCGCTCCCAGCTCGCGGGCGATCTCGAGGCGGCGCTCGTCGAGGTCCACGGCCGCTACGCGCGCTCCGGAGGCGGCGGCGATCTGCACCGCCGAGAGCCCCACGGCCCCGCAGCCGAAGATCGCCACCGCGTCGCCGGGCCCCACCTCGCCCCGGCGGCGCACGGCGTGGTACGCGGCCGCCACCGCGTCCCCGAGGATCGCCGCATCCTCGAGGTTCACGTCCGGGGGGAGCGGGATCAGGTCGCGCGCCGGGACGAGCACGAAGTCGGCGAACGCCCCGTCCCGGTGGTTCCCGAACATCTCCATCTCGGGGCAGAGGTTCCCTCGACCGAGCCCGCAGGCCTCGCAGTGGCCGCACGAGACCACGGAGGGGACGAGCACGCTCGAGCCCGGGGGCGGCCCGATCGTGCCCGGGGCGAGGGCGTCCACGACCCCGGACGCCTCGTGCCCCAGCACGAGAGGCGGGACCTTGGCGGTCGGTACGCCGTGGTCCACGTAGTGGAGGTCGGTGTGGCAGACGCCGCACGCCGCCACCCGCACCCGCGCCTCGCCCGGGCCGGGGACGGGGGTTGCCCGCTCCTCGAGCGTCAGGCCCCGTCCCCGGCCGTGGAAGACCGCCGCCTTCATGCGGGGCGACAGCGCAACAGGCGTACCGGCCGACTCCGCCGAGGGCCACAGGCCGAGCCGCGCGGGGAAGCGCGGACCGCGAGCTAGCTCGCGGTCCGCGCGCGCGGGAGGCGCACCCGCACCCGCGTCCCCCCGCCGTCCCGCGTCTCGAACCGGATCTCGCCCCCGTGGGCCTCGACGAGCCGACGGGCGATGGCGAGGCCGAGACCCGTGCCGCCCTTCTTGCTGGTCACGAACGGTTCGAAGAGCCGCCCGCGGATCGCGGGCGGGATCCCCGGGCCGTCGTCCTCCACGACGAACTCGACGTGGGCGGCGCCGTCGGGCCGGACCGCGACCGCGACGCCGCCCCCGCCCGCCGTCGCCTCCGCCGCGTTCTGGATGAGGTTCTTGAGCACCTGGGTCATCCGGAACGGGTCGGCCCGGAGCCGGATCTCCTCGCCGGGCAGCGCCGCCCTCGGGAGCGGCCTCGTCCCGAAGGCGGAGGCGCACTCCCGGATGGCCGCCTCGGCGAGGTCGGCCGCCGCCACGGTCGAGAGCGAGAGGGAGAAGCGGCTCGAGAACGAGAGGAGGTCCGAGACCAGGCGCTCGATCTGCCCCACGCCCTCGCGCGCCTGGTCGAGCGCCGCCGAGGCGGCGGGGACGGCGCCGGCCACGCGACGCGCCTCGCGCAGGCCGAGCACGACGTTCTGGAGGGGGTTCCGGACCTCGTGGGCCACGCCGGCCACCATCTCGCCGACCGCGGCAAGGCGGCGCCGTTCCTCGAGCCTCGCCTCGAGGCGCCTCACATCCGTCACGTCCCGGATCATGCCCCGCACGAGCCGGACACGCCCGCCTTCCCCGAGCTCCGGGTAGAGACTCCAGAGCGCGTGGAGGCTCTCCCCCGTCGTCGGGTGGACCCCGGAGGTCGAGAGGTTCTCGATAGTCCGGCCGTCCTTGGCCGCACCGGTCCAGGCGTCGTCGAAGAGGGCCCGGCTCTCCGGAGTCATGAGCCCCGTCAGCAGCCCGAGCCCGCGCTCCAGGATTGCGGACCGCGAGAAGATCCTCCCGTCCCGGTTCCAGTAGGTGATCCGTCCTTCGGGCGTCGCGGCGAAGACGTAGTCGGTGGTCCGCTGGAGGATCCGCCGGTAGGCCTCGACCGCCTCCTCCTCGAGTCCGGCCCGGTAGGTCTCGAGCATCAGGGCGAGGTCCATGTCGAGGAGACGGTTCACCGAGTCGTGGTGGGTCCGTCGCTCCCCGGGGTCCCCGGCGACGACCCGATCCACGATCCCGTGGATCTCGACGCGGATCACGTTCATCGCCGTGAGCATGTAGCGCTGCGGGAGGCCGATCCGCACGTGGACGGTCCCGATCCGCCCCCGGCTCTCCTCGTACCGGGCGTCGTAGGGGCCCGTGAAGGCCTCCTCGAGCCACCGGGCGAGCGTCAGCTTCAGCCGCTCGATCTGGTCGGCGTCGCGCAGGACCCGCCGCGCCCCCTCGTGCTGGGAGAGACTCTCGTAGAAGCGCGCGACGATCCGCCCGCTCTCCGCGAGCACGCCGGGGCGGAGCGAGGCGAGGCGCGCCTCGTCCTCGACGGTGAACCCGACGAATCGGCGGACTTCCTCGATGAGCGTCTCGGCGCGGTCCGGCTCGGGCATGGGACTCGGATCGTAGGCCCGCGCCCGCGCCCCCCGCAAGCGACCGGCCCTCCCCGCCTCCGGGGAAAGCCTCGCGCGGCCGGGGACCCCACAAGGGCTCCCGGTCGCGCGAACGACGACGGACGGCTCGACCGCTCCCCGGGATCGCGACTCCCCGACCTTCCCGACGGGGGACCGGCCAACCGCCGGAACCTTCCCCGGGCCGGAACCGCGGTGCCGACCGAAACCGCGGGTCAATGTAACCGAGCCCTGGCGTCGGGTCGGGGCTTCCGACCGCCGCCGTGAGCGATGCCGCGCAAGATCCGTGCCCTGCGCCTCCCCGGGAGGGAGGCCCCTCTGGGGCGCAAGCCGAGCGCAAGATCCCGCGCGACCGCGCAGGAGCCCGCGCCGGTCGGTCGTGGCCCTCGCCAGGTTCCCTCTCGTCCCTCGGGGCCGTCCCGGCACCGCGCTTGCGCCCTGCTCGACGGGCTGGAGGCCCGACCGAGGACGGAGAGCCCGTGGCCGTCGAGCAAACGAGGAAGGAAGCGCCGACCCGCGCCCCGAGCCTCTCGCGGAACGGGAAGCACCCCGAGGTGCAGCTCGTCGAGCCGGACCCGGGCCGGCGGGAGGAGATCCGCCGGGCCCTCGAAGGGGCCGGGTTCCGCGTGCGGGGCCTGGAGTCCCCGGCGGGCGCCGCGCTGGCGGCGCTGCTCGTGCGGCTGAACGGCTCCTTCGAGGTGGCCGAGCGCCTCGCCGCGGCGCACCCCGGGACCCCGCTGCTGCTCCTCGTGGATCGCGTGGATGCGGCCACGCTCGAGGCGGCCTTCCGCCTCGGGGCCAAGGCGATCCTCCCGCCCTCGACGCCGCTCGCGGACCTCCCGCTCGTCGTCGCGGCCCACGCCGCCCGCCCGGCCCGTCGGTGACTACGGGGCGGGAGGCCCCTCGGACAGCAGCTCGTCCTCCTCGGTGCCCGGGGGCGGGAAGTCGAGCGCGAACTTCTCGATCCGGTAGCGGACGCTGTCGCGATTGAGGCCGAGCAGCCGCGCCGCGCGGGTGCGGTTCCCGTGCGTGCGCTTGAGGGCCTGCACCAGCAGGTCCTTCTCTAGCTCCTCGAGGTTCACCCCCTCGCGGGGGAGCCCGAACTTTCCGGGCTCGAGCGTCGGCGCCGCCTCCGGCCGCGCGATCTCGGGCGGGAAGTCGGAGAGGCGCAGCTCCGGCGGGTTGGCGAGGATCATGGCGCGCTCGACCGCGTTCCTGAGCTCGCGGATGTTGCCCGGCCACGGGTAGCCCTTGAGCGACTCGAGCGCCTCCCGGGAGACGCCCACCATGGGCTTCCGGAACTCCCGTGCGAACCTCTCGACGAAGTGCTGCACGAGCGCGGGGATGTCCTCGACCCGCTCACGGAGCGCCGGCAGCCGGATCGGGATGATCTTCAGCCGGTAGTAGAGGTCCTGGCGGAACGCCTTCTTCCGGACCGCGTCTTCGAGGTCGGTGTTCGTCGCCGCGACGATCCGCACGTCCACGCGGATGTCCTGCGTGCCGCCCACGCGCCGGAAGGCCCGGTCCTCGAGGACGCGCAGGATCTTCGACTGGAGCCCCATCGGCATGTCGCCGATCTCGTCGAGGAAGAGGGTCCCGCCGTGGGCCTGCTCGACGAGCCCCTTCTTCGCGAGCTTCGCGTCGGTGAAGGCGCCCCGCTCGTGGCCGAAGAGCTCCGACTCGAGGAGGTTCTCCGGGATCGCCGAGCAGGTGACGTTCACGAACGGCCCGTCCCGCCGCGGGCTCCCCTCGTGGATGATCTGCGCGAGGAGGTCCTTCCCGGTCCCCGACTCGCCCTGGAGGAGCACCGTCGAGGAGCCACTCGCCGCCACCTTGCCCGCGAGATCCAGGATCTCCTTCATCTGCGGCGTCGCCGCGACCACCCGGTCCCGGCCGATCCGGCCGCGCGACTCCTCCCGCAGCCGCCGGACCTCGCGCCGGAGCCGCGTCATCTCGAGGGCCTTCCCCACCTCGAGGACCATCTCATCCAAATCGAAGGGCTTGTTCAGGTAGTCCCAGGCCCCGAGCTTCATCGCGGCGACCGCCTTCTCGACGCTCGAATAGGCCGTCATCAGGATCACGGGGGTCTCGGGGGTCGCCGTCGTGATCTCGCGCAGGATGTCGGTCCCGTCCCCGTCCGGGAGCCGCACGTCGAGGAGCACGAGGTCCGGGCCCTCGGACCGGAGCGCCCGCCGGGCGGCGGCGGCGTCCTCGGCGTCGGCGACCGTGTAGCCCTCTTGGACGAGCCGCTCGACGAGGGATCGCCGGATGAGCCGCTCGTCCTCGACGACCAGGACCTTCTCGGACAGGAGGGTCTCCCCGCGCGATACCTCGCGCGCCGGGAGATTCTCCGCGCTTTCCACTTCCGTTTCCACGGGTTCGCTCATGCCCGGCCTGTGAGAGCAAACGGAGGTCCGAGCCGCGGGTTCCCGCGCAGGGCGGCGGGCTCGCGGTTTGCGATCCAGACCGCACGTCATGGGGCCGACCGACCTCCGCGAGGCCCGGGTCCTCCGCACGGTGCGGAGGGAGCTCTTGGCGAGGGCGGATGCGGATGCCGACGACTTGGCCGGATCTCTGCCCCCCTCCGTCGGGGACCGGCGCGCGGTGCTCCGGCGCGCCGCCCGGCGGGTCGTGACACGGCTCCTCCTCCGATCCCGGGCCGCGCTGTTGGAGCCCGGGGGCCGGGAGCTCGCGCCCGTCCTCGCCCGGCTATTCGGACCGGGCGAGGTCTTCCTGTAGGGATCGGGGGGAGCATGTCACGATCGGCGCCGAGGGCTCTGGCCGAGCAGGTGCGCTCCGCGCTCGAGACCCTCCAAACGGCGGCTTCCTGCATGGGGCGGACCCCGCTCCTGCTGGAGCTCCTCGAGTTGCGCGAGCGGGTCGCCCTCGTCCGCGTGACCGGCCCCTGCTCGACCTGTCCGTACCAGGAGGGCTCGGAGGCCGGGTTCGTGGACTACCTCCTGACCGTCGTCCCGGGGCTCGAGGGAGTGCGGGTGCAGTTCGAGAGCACCCCGCAGTTCGGGCCCTAGTGCGGGAGAGCGCCGCGGTATGGCCCTTGCGCGGGAGGAGCCCCGGCGCACGATGAGAGCGGCGGTATTCCACGGCTCCGGGAAGGAACTCGCGCTCGAGGAGCGCCCGCTCCCCGAGCCGGCCCCGGGGGACGCCCGCGTGCGCGTCGTCGCCTGCGGGGTCTGCCACACGGACCTCCACTACGTGGACCACGGGGTCCCGACCGCGAAACCCCCGCCGATCGTGCTCGGACACGAGGCGTCGGGGACCGTGGACGCCCTGGGCGAGGGGACCCTCGGTCCGCCGCTGGGGAGCCGGGTCCTCGTCCCCGCCGTCGTCTCCTGCGGCCGGTGCGAGGCCTGCGGGCTCGGGCGCGGGAACCTCTGCCCGGAGATGCAGATGTTCGGGAACCACCGGGACGGCGCGTTCGCCGAGTTCGTGCTGGCCCCGGCCCGGGAGCTGGTGCCCGTCCCGGCCGACCTGCCTCTCGAGGAGGCGGCCCTCCTCGCCGACGGCGTGACGACGGCCTACCACGCCGTGCGCCGGCGGGGCGAGGTCGGGCCGGGGGACACGGTCGCGGTCTTCGGCTGCGGGGGCGTGGGTCTCGCGGCGGTCCAGGTCGCGGTCGCGGCGGGGGCCCGCGTCGTGGCCGTGGACCTCGACGAGGCGCGGCTCAAGATCGCGCGGGAGATGGGGGCCTCGGAGGCCGTTCCCGTCCCCCGGTCGGCCGGCTCGGGGGCGACCGCCCGCGAGGTGCGGCGCCTCGTCGGAGGCGGGGGGGCCGACGTGGCCATCGAGTCGGCGGGCCATCCCAGCGCCCTCCAGGAGGCCCTCGCGGCGGTCCACCCGGGAGGCCGCGTCGTGCTGCTCGGCTACAGCACCGAGGACGTGCCGCTCCCCGCGGGCCGGATCATGTTCCGGGAGATCGAGATCCGGGGGAGCCTCGGCTGCCGGCGGGCGGACTACGCGCGGGTGGTGGAGATGGCTCGCGCGGGGACGATCCGGCTGGCCCCACTCGTCACGGCGCGCCTGCCGCTCGAGTCGGCGGGGGAAGCGCTGCAGAGGCTCCGGCGGCGGGAGGGCGTCCGGACTCTCCTTCTCCCCGGGGAGTCTTCGGCCAGGTCCGGAGCGCGTTCGTGAGGCGGACCGCCTCGTCGAGGGTCGTGCGCTTGAGCTCCGCCTCCATCGCGGCCTGGGCCCGCGCGAAGACCGGCTGGATGCCGCACGTCTCCATCCTCTCGCACTCCCCGCAGGCCCCCACGCAGACGTTGAGCCGGGGGTCGTCCTCCACCGCCGCGACCACGTCCCACACGGAGACGGCGCTCGCGGGACGGGCGAGAGTGAAGCCGCCCGCCGCGCCGGGGGTCGAGCGCAGGATCCCGGCCCGGGCGAGCCGGCGGAGGATCTTGGCGAGGAACCGGTCGGGCACCTGGGTCTCCCGGGCCGCCTTCGGCGCCGATAGGACCCGGCCGGGCTTCCCGGCGATCAGCTGCACGGCCCGGAGTGCGTACTCGGTGGCCTTGTGGATGCGCATGGCGGCGAGCCTCCTCGCCGCGGGAGGCAGCAATGGGCATGCCTGAGGGTCGTGTTCGCGAGACCGGCCCCGCGCCCGCGGGGCCGGTGGGGAATCCCCCGCGGCCGGGATACGAGGACATCCGGTACGAGAAGTCGGGTGGCGTGGCCCGCGTGACCCTCCAGCGCCCGGACCGGCTCAACGCCTACACGCTCCGGACCCTCGCCGAGATGGCCGACGCCTTCCGGGACGCGGCCTTCGACGATTCGGTCGGGGTCCTCGTCCTCACCGGGGCGGGGGACCGCGCCTTCTGCACGGGCGGGGACGTCCGGGAGTACGTCACCGACTACGTCCGCCGTCCGCGCGAGTACTGGAAGTACATGACGGTCTTCGCCGAGGCCCACGACCGGCTGCGGAACATCGGGAAGCCCACGGTCGCGCGACTGAACGGGGTCGTGGCGGGGGGCGGCAACGAGTGGAACCTCGCCTGCGACCTGGCCGTCGCCGCGGAGCACGTGGTGATCCGGCAGGTGGGCACGCGGGTCGGGAGCGTGGCGGCGGGAGGCGCGACGCAATGGCTCCCGATCACGATCGGGGACCGGCGGGCGCGGGAGATGCTCTTCCTCTGCGAGGAGATCCCGGCGCGGAAGGCGCTCGAGTGGGGGCTCGTGAACCGCGTGGTCCCGGGCGCCGACCTCGACCGCGAGGTGGACGCCCTCTGCAGGGACCTGCTCGCGAAGTTCCCCGAGTGCGCCCGGTACACGAAGCAGCAGGTCAACTTCTGGAAGGACCTCGCCTGGCACGCGACGATCGGCCACGCGCGCGACTGGCTCTCGCTCCACTTCGCCGGGCTCGAGCCTCTCGAGGGGATGCGCGCCTTCGTCGAGAAGCGCCCGCCCGACTACGCGGGCGTGAGGCGCAAGGCCGCCGAGGGCGGCGCGAGCGAGACGCCGTGGGGACCTCCGGTCCGCACCTGCGCCGCGTGCGGGGCCGGCGGCCTCCCCGAGGCGTTCCCCCACTGCGGGCTCTGCGGCGCGCCCGTCGCTCACGATCCGTCCCCGGCTCGCGGCGACGGGAGGAGGTAGGAACCGTGCCCATGCCCCCCACTCCGTACCAGGCGATCCGCAAGCGCTACCGCGCCGTGGTGGAGGCCTACGAGAGGCTCTCCGCGGTCTGCCACGAGTCGGGTCCCCTCCCGCCGAAGGTGCGCGCTCTCGTGAAGCTCGCGCTGGCGCTCGGGGCCCGGATGGAGGGGGCCGCGCACGCCCACACGCGCCTCGCCCTCGACGCGGGGTGGCCGCCGTCGGCGCTCAGGCACGTGGCGCTTCTCGCGACGACGACCCTCGGATTCCCCTCGATGATGACGTGCCACAGCCTCGTCGAGGACGTGCTCTCGGGGGAGGGCCGCGCGGCGCAACTCCGACCCCAGCCGATGCGCCGCCCCCGGCGAAGCCGGCGACGGCGGGGCCCATGACCCGACCGGGGGCCGCGACGGGTCCGTCCCTGCCCTGGCGGCGCTCCCTCGCCTTCCAGGTCGCGATCGTGGTGGTCGCGATGCTGGCCGTCACCGCGACGGTCGTGGGTGCGAACCTGGCCGCCCTCGCCACCCTCGACGGGGCGACGGTGTGGGTGAACCGGGCGGGCTTGTGCCGCAAGCACACCTCCGAGATGGTCTACCTCGCGGCCCGGGCGGCGTGGGCCGAGCCGGGGCCCGCCCGCGAGCGCGCAGTCGCGGGACTGCGCGAGCAGGTCGGGAGGATGGAGCGCGCGCTCGGGGAGCTCCGCGAGGGGGACCCGGCGACCGGTCTCCCGGCGGCGGCGGACCCGGCGATCCTCGCGAGCCTCGAGTCGCTCGAGCGGGATTGGAGGTTCGACTCACGGCCGAGCCTCGCACGGATCGAGTCCCTCGCGTCGGCCGACGCCCGCCTGGAGGCTCTCGAGAGGCTCGACCGCCTGGGCCGAGCCCAGGTCGGCACCGTCCAGGAGATCGTGGACCGATACGAGGCGATGTCTCAGGCGCAGGTGCGGCGGATCCGGTGGATGGAGGTCCCCTTCGGGGTCCTGGTGGTCGTGGTCTCGGGTCTGGCCCTCTGGCGCACCCGGGCCCTCTTCGCCCGAGAGCAGTCGGCGGCGCGCGAGGCGGCGGAGCAGGCGGAGAGGCGCCGCGCCGAGGAGGCCCTGCGGCACGAGCGGGACTACACCGCGGCGCTCTTCGACACCGTGGGGGCGCTGGTCGTCGTCCTCGACCGCGAGGGCCGGATCGAGAGGTTCAACCACGCCTGCGAGGAGGCGACGGGCTACCGGTTCGAGGAGGTCCGGGGACGCGCCGTCTGGGACTTCCTGCTCCGGCCCGAGGACGTGGCGCCCGTCCGCGCGGTCTTCGCGGAGCTCCGCGCCGGGAGCTTCCCCAGCCGTCACGAGAACGACTGGGTCGCCCGCGACGGGCGGCGCCGCCGGATCGCCTGGTCGAACGCGGCCCTCCTCGGCCCGGGCGGGGAGGTCGAGCACGTGATCGCCACCGGGCTCGACATCACCGAGCGCGAGGAGATGAGCCGGAAGCTCGTGGACCAGGCGAGCTTGGTGCGCCTCGGCGAGATGGCGGCGGTCGTCGCCCACGAGGTGAGGAACGCGCTGGGCGCGATCTCCTCCTCCGTCCAGCTCCTCGGCGGCCGGTTCGGGCGAGGCTCGCGCGAGGGCGATCTCGTCCGCGACGTCCGGGAGCGCGTCGAGGCGCTGAACCGGGTCGTGGGCGACATCCTCGCCTACGCGCGTCCGGCCCCCGCGCGGCCCGTCGCCCTCTCGGTCCTCTCCGCGGTGCGCGGGGCGGTCGCCGCGCTGCAGCGCGACCCCGAGCACGCCGGCGTCCTCGTCGGGCTCTCGGGTCCCGACGCCACGGTTCGGGGGGACGCGGCGCTCCTCCAGCAGGCGCTCCTGAACCTCCTGATGAACGCCGCCCAGGCGACCCAGGGACGCGGGACGATCGCGGTCTCGGTCTCGGGGGTGGACGGCCGCTGCCGACTCTCCGTCTCGGACAACGGCCCCGGGATCCCACCCGAGGCGCGCGCGCGCCTCTTCCAACCCTTCTTCACGACAAAGGCGCGGGGGACGGGCCTCGGCCTCGCGATCGTGAAGAGGGTCGTCGAGCTGCACGGCGGGACCGTCGCGGTCGAGTGCCCGGTCCCTGGGGGGACGACCGTCACCTTGGAGCTGCCCACGGTATCCGAGCCCGGCCCCGCGGCGGACGCGCCCGACCGCGCGAAGACCGCCGTTCGGGCGGCCTCGCCTGAGATCTAGAAGTCCACCTGCACCCTCACCAGGATCGCGTTCTCCCGGCGCTCGCTCCGGCCGGGCGCGGTCGAGAGCCGGATCCTGTCCTGGTACTGGACGAAGGCGTACTCGACCGCGACGCGGAACGCGGGGATCGGCCACCAGCTCAGGCCGCCGGCCACCTCGACGAGGCGGTCCGTGGAGGTGTTCGTGGGGGTCCCGTTCTCTGCGCTCGCCATCCCGCGCGCGAGGGCGTGGCCGTCGAGGCGCCACTCCGCGACGCGGGCCGCGAGCTGGACCGCGCCGGGGCCGCCGTGCTCCGCCGTGGTGGGTCGCTTCACGCTCGGCCGACGGTACGGCGCGGCGTCTTCCTCCGTGAAGAAGAGGGACACCTGAGCGAGCCAGCCCCAGAGGATCGCGGTGGCCTCGACCCGACCGAGCGCCGCAGAGGTCTCGGAGAGGGAAGTCCGCGTCCACAGCAGCTCTCCCTGCGCGGCGAGGGGGCCGAGAGTGAGGGTCGCCTCGAGGCCCGCGCGGGTGCGGGGACCGTCGAGGAGGGCGCCCGTCGTCGCCCCGGGGCCCGTCGCGACGGCCGCGTCCCAGTCGAGGAACCGCGTCCCGGTGGAGGGAGTCGTCAGGTCCGGGACGAGGACCTCGTGCTGGTTCCCGCGGGTCGCCGAGGCTCCGAGGGCGAACGCGAAGGGGCCGCCCGCCCCGAGGGCCTTCAGCGGGGAGAAGACGACGCGTCCGCCCACGTCCTTCTGGTCCCCGTCGTCGGGCGAGTTCGCGGCGGAGCCGTTCCACGCCCCGGCCTCGTACTCGATCCCCCCGCCGAGGACGCTTCCCCGGAGGGCCGCCCCGGGGCTGCGTCCGGGCGCGATCCGCCGGAGGGGAGACACGTCCACGAGGAGCTCGAAGGGGTTCGGGCAGAGCCACTCCGCGCCGACCGGGACCTTCCACTGTCCCGCCCGGACCCCGACGGCCTTCCCGAGGAGCTGGGCCTCGGCGAACCCGTCCGTGAGGGCAGGGGCCCCCGCGAAGTCGCCCTCCACCTTGAACCCGAACCGCTCGGAGATCGTCCCGTCGACCCGGAGCCGGATGCTCGAGAACGCGAACCCGTCCGCCGCGGAGACGC
>JAKEIC010000025.1 GCA_022614695.1 Planctomycetales bacterium
ACGGAAGGAACGCTGTACCAAGGTTCTCGGATGCGGCACTTGAACCGCCTGTGGAGGCCCTGCGCCTCCCCTGATGCCACGTAGCGGGCGGCTCCACGGCTCAATTGCCCGCGAGGAGTCTGCTTGAACCATAGGAAATTCGTCGGCACCCCACGGCGACGGTTCTCTGCATGGCTAGCAGCGTCGTAGATAACGCCGGCCACGTGATCACTCCGTCCGAACATCGGGTGCGCGTACGAGCCAAGGTCGTGGGCCTGCACGACCTTGTCTGAAACGAGGAAAAACCCGTTGGCGCCCGTGACGATGCCAACCTGCACCGAGGCTACGTCCGCGAACGCTCGTACCCCGGGGACGTCGGCAACAGAACGGAGGACGGAGCGCTCGTGGGCGGTTAGCAGGGCGAGCATCCACTTGGCCGGAAGCGCCTCGCCAGGGATGTACACGGCGCTTCTGAAGTGCGACTCGGGGGAGCCGGAGATGAACCCGCGACCGCCGATACGGGTAATCGCGACCTCGCTCAGGCCAGTCGACTCCGTCTTGGCACCGCGCTTCTCCGCTAGGAGTAGCAGAACGCCCTGGAGTGCGCCTTCGAACCAGAGTTCCTCCGGATCCAGGACGAGGATGCGGGAGCACTCTCTCAGCAGGTAGCTGCGTACCGAGTCAGCGTGCAATACGTGGAGTAGCTCCGCGGGCACCACCATCGCGAGACGACCGCCGGGCCGGAGACGGTTCAGGGTCCCCACCACGAAGGGTACCCACGCATTCGTGTGCCTGGTAAAGCGCAGTCCGAATCGCCGAATGAGAGACTCCGCTCGGCTCTGCAGAGCCTCGCTGAGGTATTGGTAGCGGACGAACGGCGGATTCCCTACGGCCGCGTCGAACTCCGGATCGGCATCGAGTCGCGGGAGCACCCACGCGAGAAAGTCTCCGACATGGACGTCGCCGCGAACATCCCGGAGTGAGGCCAGCACAGAGGCTGCCTTCCTTGCCTCCCCAGGAACCAGCTCACATCCCGCCACGCGGGTGAGAGAGGGGATCCGAACCGAGCCGGTGAGTGGCCGGTAGAATGCGCCGTCGCCGCAGCTCGGCTCCAAGAGCGTCCGGGGGTTGATCTCTCGCACCCACCGCAGCAGGTACTCCGCCAGCGCGGTGCCCGTGTAGTACCCACCGCGCAGTTTCTCGGCGGTCTCCTCTTCGATGAAGTTCACGGTTCTCCCGCAGCTTCGGAATCTGCATCGTAAGCGTGTGGGGGAGACTCCCTGAAGACGAGGAATTGCTGTCGATGCTCAAAGACGTACCGCTTCGCTTCGCGAGTGAGCCAATCCTTGAAGGTGAGCCCATCTCTCGTGAGCTCCAAGTAGAGGCTTCGCTTCAGGGCGGGGTCGAGTTCCACCACCATCCGCCCGCTTGGTCCTCGGCTCACGGTAAACTCCATGTCATGTGCTTTATATAACATCACATGCCCGGC
Organism: Planctomycetales bacterium; assembly: GCA_022614695.1. GTDB lineage: Bacteria > Planctomycetota > JAKEIC01 > JAKEIC01 > JAKEIC01 > JAKEIC01. Next base: position 1,469 of record JAKEIC010000025.1, read on the forward strand.
CCGTCAACCCCCCCCCATCCGGAGCCCCACCACACGGCCGGAGGCGCTGGCCGCGTCGGTGCAGGCTAACCGACCAGAGGAGGAGCCGGTGCGAAAGGGCCTTGCCGCGGCGCGAGGGCTCTGCGAACCTGGCCGGTGTGGCGGACGGCGCGCAGCGAGGGGAGCGTCGGGGAGAGGTCGTCGCGGGGGCCGCCGTGGCGGCGGTAGCGGGCGCCGCGCTGCTCGGCTGCTCACGGGGTCGCCGGGGAGTGTCTCGCACGGCACGTCCGCGGAGGGCATCCCCATCGCCGTCGCGTCGCGCGAGACCGGGGCTAGCATGGCGTCCCGAGATCGGGATGCCGAAGTGCGCCTTCCGACGGCCGACAGCGGATCGGGCGCGGGCCGGCGGCCGCTCCCCGTCGCGCTCCAGGTCGCCGGATTGGCGAGAGACTCCCGCGGCGCGCCTGTCCCCGCGACGCCCGTCCGGGCCTCGAGGATCGCGGGGGAGCCCCGGAGGCCTCCTTCCCTGACCCTGCGCGCGATGCTCGGAACGACGCGAGCGGGCGCTGGGCCCTCGGGTTGCCGGACCCTGGAACGTTGGCCTTCCTCGCGACGCCGAACGGCTTCGGCTCGGCCGTGGCGGGGCCCCTCGAGGTCGACCGTGAGCGAACCCCTGGTCCGAAAGGGAGGCGCCGATGTGGGTCCAGCCATGGCCCGCTGTCGGCTGTCAACCTAGTTGCCATCCCATCCTCGTGGGTGACCTACATCCGCTCGCCCCGCGGCGGGCGCGCCGTCCTGCGCGGAGGTCCAGAGAGGGAACGAGAGCGTAACGGCATACGCACTTTGATCGTACGGCGACGGTCATCTCCTACCGCGAGTCCGTGGGAGTGATCCGGCTGGTACGGGGATTGCCGCTTCGACGGTGCTGGAAGGACGTGTTCCGCGGCATGCGAGCGCCGGCGTTCATTGTGGGGATCCTCGCACTCGGCCTCTGCGCCTGTGTGCGCGAAAGCCACCGGCCGATCCTCGCGCCCGAGGCCCCGACGCCCGCGCCCCCCTGGAGCCCTACCGCGAGCATGGCGGTCGCGCACGACCACGCGGCGGCCGCGCGCCTCGCCGACGGGCGGGTCCTCGTGGTCGCGGGCTGGAGCGGGGACCGCGACACGGCGATCACCGAGATCTACGACCCGGCGTCGTTCACGTGGAGCCAGACCGGGAGCCTCGCGGCCGCCAGGAGTTCCCTCACCGCCACGCTCCTCGCGGACGGATCCGTGCTGGCCGCGGGGGGCCACACGGGGGCGTACGCGGCGGCGCTCGCGGAGAGGTACTCCCCCGCGGCGGGGACCTGGACGGCCACCGGCTCTCTCGGCGCGGCCCGCGGCGGCCACACCGCGAGCCTACTCGCGGACGGGCGCGTGCTCGTGGCCGGCGGAGCGAGCGGCGGGACCGCCCTCGCGAGCTGCGAGCTCTACTCCCCGGCCGCCGGGACGTGGACCGCCACGGCGGGCGCGCTCGGGAGCGCGCGGGAGAGACACACGGCGACGCGGCTGCCCGACGGCCGCGTGCTCGTGGTCGGGGGCCTCGGCGCCGGAGGCGCGGGAGGCGCCCTCGCGACGGCCGAGATCTACGACCCGGCCACCGGCACGTGGACAGCGACGGGGAGCCTCGCGGCCGGCCGGCTCGACCACACGGCGACTCTCCTAGGCTTGGGGCGGGTGCTCGCGGCCGGAGGCGACTCGCTTGCGGGACGGCTCCGGAGTTGCGAGATCTACGACCCCGCGCTCGGGACCTGGAGCCAGACCGCCGACCTCGCGGACAGGCGGTCCGGCCACGCGGCCGTCCTCCTGGACGACGGCCGCGCCCTCGTCTGCGGCGGCGACGACGGGGGGCTAGGCTCGCTCGCCGCGTGCGAGACCTACGACCCCGCGACCGGCGCCTGGAGCCCCGCGCGCTCCCTCCGGAACGGCCGCGCGGGCCACACCGCGACGCTCCTCCAGGGCGGCCAAGTCCTTGCCGCGGGCGGCTTCGACGGCTGGGTGTTCCTCGCGAGCGGGGAGATTTACTAGCGCGGCTTCCGCTGCGCCCCGCTCGGGGGCTTGGGGGTCACCGCGGGGCGGATGACCCGCGGCCTCTCGCCGGGCGCGGGCGGGGGCGTTTCCCCCGGGGCGGCCTCCCCGCGGCCCTTCTTCTGGAGCTCCGCGAGCTTCCTCGCGCGGGCGAACTGGGAGAAGGTGAACGGGTCCTTCGGCATCTCGTGCTCCCGGGCGGGTGAGGACCAGTCTAACAGGCGGGCGCGGATTGGGAGATGCTCCTGGGTTACCGGTCCGGCCCCCGTCTACCGGGGGCTGCGAACCTCCGGCTTGCTGGTCCCATTCATAAAACATGAAGAGTACTTCATGAACGGAGCAAGCCAGTGCACTCCAGAGCCGCGTCGGCTTCTCTGAGGCCGGCTTGGGCCGCACGGGCTGAACCCGATCGGCCACCCGCGGGGATACTCTCTGCGGAGCCCATGAGCGGCGCCGCGCCCGCGAGCCCCGAGTCCCTCCTTGCCCACGGCGACTTCGTCCGGGGGCTGGCGCGGAGCCTCCTCTGGGACCCGGAACTCGCGGACGACGTTGTGCAGCAGGCCTTCCTCGCGGCACTTTCGCGGCCGCCCCTCGACGCGGCGCGGCCGCGCGCCTGGCTCGCGGCCGTGGTCCGGAACCTCGCGGCGAAGGCGCTCCGGGGCGCGTCCCGGCGGGCCGCGCGCGAGGCGGCGGCAGCCCGGTCCGAGGGCGTCCCCTCGACCGCCGAGGTGGTCGAGCGCGAGTCGGTCCGCCGGCGCGTCGTCGAGGCGGTCCTGGCACTCGAGGAGCCGTACCGGGGGGCGATCCTCCTCCGCTTCTACGAGGACCTCCCTCCCCGCGAGATCGCCGCGCGGCTCGGAGAGCCGGTGGAGACCGTGAAGACGCACGTGAAGCGCGGCCTCGCGCGGCTCCGCGAGCGCCTCGACCGCGACCACGGGGGCGACCGGCGGGCGTGGGGCGTGGCGCTCCTGCCGTTCGCGGGGCGCGAGGGTGCGGCGGCGCTCGCGGGGACGGGAGGAGGGATCGCGATGGCAGGGAAGGGCAAGCTCGCCGCGGCGGCGATCTTCATCTCGGTCGGCGGACTCGGCCTGTGGGCGGCGTTCGGCGGACGGTCGCCGGAGCCGCCCTTGTCATCGGGCGCGCCAGGAGAGCTGAAGTCCGAGGGTCCGACTGCCCGGGACAGCGCAGAACCAAAGGCGCCCGTCCTGGCTCCGGTCGCGACCGCAGAGGCGCCGCGCGGCGCTCCCGCGGTGCCGGCGAGGATCGCCGAGCCTCCCCCTCCCGAGTCCGAGGCTCCCGCGCCCGTCATGGCGAAGCGTCGGACGGGGACGATCGTCGCCCGTGCGACGGACCTCACTGAGGGCCGCCCCCTCGAGCGGTTCACCGTCTCCTTCCAGGTCGAAGGCGGGGGGTACGTCCAGGGGATCGCGGAGTCCGGGGCCCTCGAGGTCGAGATCGAGATCCCGCCGGACGCATCCTCGGCCCTGGTCACCGCCTGGACGACCGACATCCGGCAGGGCGTGCGGACTTCGCGGGTCGTCTCGCTCGAACCGGGGGGCCGCGTCGAGGTGGACCTCGCTGCCGCGTCCGGCCCGCAGGTGGTCGGCTACGTGGATGGCGCCGACGGGAAGGCTATCGAGGGAGCCCTCGTCTACTTCGGGGACCAGGTGCGGGCGCGCGGCGACGAGCCCTTCAAGCCGTTCGAGGAGAAGCGGATCAAGGACGGAGCGAGGACGGACGCCTCGGGGCGGTTCGCCGTGCGCGGGGAGGGGCGCCGGCTCACGTTCTGGCACCCGGACTGGAGCCCGGTCACGGTCCCGATCGAGGACGCAGCCCGCGTCCGGCTTCCCCCGCGGGGGAATCTCCGGGGCCGGATCGTGGACGCCGCCGGGGTCCCGGTCGCCGGGGTGGCCCTCGCCCTCGACAGGACCCGGAAGACGACCACAGACGATCAGGGGCGATTCTCCTTCGACCGAGTCGAGGCGGGCGTCCGGGGGCTCGTGTTCCCCGAGCGCCGGTACGTCGGCGTGCGGGTCGCGCCGGGGGAGGCGGGGGAGGTGGAGATCGGCCCGGGCCTCCCGGAGGTGAGGCTCCGCCTGGAGAGCGGGGGCCATCCGTACACGCAGCCGGTGGGCGGCGTCCTCGTCGGGCTCGATCGGCTCTTCTCGGTCCACGATCTCAAGGGCGCCGGGCCGCTCGTCGCGCGCGGCGTAATCCCCGGGCGCTACTTGCTTCTGACCCTGGACGGGCCGGTCGCGACCGTGGAGATCCGCGGCCCCGATGCGGTCGCCGACCTCGGATCGGCGGACCTGACGGTCCGGGCGACGACATCACGGGGAATCTACGCCGTCCCGGAGGGCTCCGACGAACTCGTGCGGCTCCTCGCGGGCCGGCTGGCGGAAGCCCGCAGGTCCCCGGAGCCGGGGCTCTTCCGCTTCGCCCCCCTCCCGCCGGGCCGCTACGCGGTCGGCACGGCGCGGGACGGCATCCGCACCGTGGTGGACGTCGCCGGCCCGGGCGCGGAGGTGAAGATCGAGTGAGCGGGTCCCAGCGTTCGTGCGCGGCACGCGGAGCGGCGCGGACGCTCTTGTACCATGGGCGACCGTGCCGGGACCTCGCGGAGTCGCCGGGAGTCCCTCACCCGGGGAGAAGGACCGAGGACCGGAGACCCCTCGGGCATTCCTGACCGACTTCGGACTCGCCAAGTCCGTCGCGACGGGCTCGAAGCTCACGAGGACCGGCCAGGCCCTCGGGACCCCGGCCTACATGTCCCCGGAGCAGGCGCGGGGGGAAGTGGCCTCCCTCACCCCCTCGACCGACGTCTGGAGCCTCGGCTGCGTCGTCTACGAGATGCTCGCCGGCCGGCCGCCGTGGGATGCGGAGACGACGGCGGCGTTGGTCGGCCGGGTGCTTCTCGAGGAGCCGGCGCGGCTCGCGAGGCTCCGTCCGGACGCGCCGAGGGGGCTGGCGAGGCTGCTCCGCGCGGCGCTCGCGAAGCGGCGGGACTCGCGCATCGCCGACGCGAGCGTCCTCCGGGACGACCTGGACCGGGTCCTCTCCGGCCAGTCCCCCCTGGCGCGTCCGCCCGTCTCGGGCGCCCAGCGGTGGATGTGGGCGGCGGGGGTCCTGCTCGCGGGCGCAGGGACCGTTCTCTGGGCCTCCGGGGCCGGGCCCGCGGGCTCGACGGGGACGTCGCGGCACCCGGGGGTCCGGAGCGGGGCCGGGGGCGCGGCCGAGGCGTTCGCCCGACGCGCGCTCGGCTTCCGCTCGTCGGATCCCCGGGAAGCCGCGAGCCTCCTCGGGCGGGCTCTAGAGGACGCTCCCTCTCATCCCGACGCCGACAAGTGGCGACTGGAGCGCGGGCTCCTCTTCTGGGCCGTCGGGGACTCGGCGGGGGCTCGCGCGGAGTGGGCGGCCGTCCCCGCCGCTTCCGCGGAGGCGGACTGGGCGGCGCTCTACCGGGGGCTCGAGGGCGTCACGCGTCGCCTCCTCGGGGACCCGCTCGGCGAGGAGGGGATCGAGCACCTGCGCGGCCCGGCCCGGCGCCCGGAGACCCCCGCGGGTCGTCTCGCGCGGGCGACCCTCGCGGTCTTCACGGGCGAGCGGGAACGGGCGCTCGAGCTGCTCCGGGGCGACCCGAGCTGGGTGGCGGCCGTCCTGCGAGGCCATCTCGAGGTTCGAACTCTCGGGGGCGACCCTGCGGCGGGCGTCCGGGAGTTCTCGGACGCGCTCGCGAACGGGATCCCCTTTCCCTGGGTCCTGAACAACCGCGGGATCCTGTGGATGCGCCTCGGCGAGCCCCGCCGCGCCCTGGAGGACTTCGATCTCGCGCTCCGCCTCCTGCCCGGGTTCGCGACGACCCTGTGCAACCGTGGAGCCGCGCGTGCGGATCTGGGGGATCCGGCGGGGGCGGTGGAGGACTACAGCGCGGCCCTCCGGGTCCAGCCGGGACTCCTCGACGCCTGGCACAACCGGGCTATCGCCCGGTCGAGACTCGGCGACGCGGCGGGGGCCCGCGAGGACCTGGAAGCGGCGCTGCGGGTTGATCCGGAGTACGCCGACGCTCTCCGGGAGCGCGGGAACCAACGACTCGCCGGTGGCGACGCCGCGGGCGCCCTCGGGGACTACGAGAGGGTCCTCCGGACCCAGCCGGACTCGCTCTCGGCGCGCGTGAATCTCGGCTCGGCGAGGCGCTTGCTCGGGGACTTCGAGGGGGCTCTCCGCGACTACTCCGAGGTCCTCCGACGGGATCCCCGGAACGTCTCCGCCCTCGTGGCCCGAGCCGGGGTCCGCCACATTGTCCGCGACTTCCCGGGCGCACGGGAGGACATCGAGGCCACCCTCCGCGTCGTTCCCGGATCGTCCGACGCCCTTCTGACTCGCGCCCTGGTGCGCCGCGAGGAGGGAGACCTCGCCGGGGCCGTGGAGGACTGCCTCACGGCTCTCAAGGCCCGGCCCGACGATGCGCACGGGCGCCTGATCCTAGGGATCTCGCGCCTCGACGCGGGGGACGTCGCGGCGGCGCTCGCCGACATCGAGGCGGCCGTGCGGCTGCGGCCGGAAGACCCGCAGGCGCTCGGCGCCTTGGGGAAGGCCCGCCGGGCGACCGGGAACTGGCGAGGCGCCGCCGAGGCGTACCGGGCGGTCCTGAGGCTGTCCCCCGACCACGAGCAGGCGGACGTCCTCCGCCGTGAGATCGCGGAGTGCGAGGCGATGGGTGGGGAGGCGCGCCCCGGGGGTCGGTAGTCTATTGGTTCAGGCGTCGGGTCTCGGCGAACCCGCGCGCCCCGGACCTCGTTTGGTAGGGTAGCACGCGTGAACGGACGGAGACCCGCGGGTGACTGGGTGCTCGCCCTCGCGGCGGCGGCCGCGGCGGGGCTGGGGGTCGCGTTCCTCATGGGGGGCGGGGGAGGGGAGAATCTCGCCTCGCTTGCGGGCGAGACTCCTCCGGGCGCGCCGGTGGATCCCGGGATGGCCGGAGCGGGGCCCGCCACGCCTCCGATCGCGACGGCGGACCGGCCCTTGCCGGGCGCGGACCTGACCGGCGCGGCGGTCGAGGGGCGCGTCGTCGGCCCGGACGGGAGTCCCGTGGGGGGGGCCACCGTCACGGCGATCCCCGACTCGCCTGCGGAGAGGCGAGCGAACTCCGTCTCCGGCGCGGACGGGAAGTACCGCCTAGTCCTACTCCGCTATGGGCCGCGGGCGAGGATGCAGGAGCGGATGCGTGAGAGATTGTAGCCGGCACTGTGGAGGTCGCGAAGCCGGGTGCGCCGG
>JAKEIC010000277.1 GCA_022614695.1 Planctomycetales bacterium
CGCCTCGCGCCTCCGCGAGGACCCCGCCGGGGACGTCCTCGAGGTAGACCGCGGGGTGCCGCCCGTCGCTCTTGTGCGCGTCGCGGGCGAGGTTGAGCGCGATGGTGTAGAGCCAGGTCGTGAACCGGGCCGCCGGACGGTAGTCCCGCGCGCACCGGTAGACCCGGAGGAACGCCTCCTGGGCGAGGTCCTCCGCGCGGTGGGCGTCCCCCGTCATGCGGCGGAGAAACGCCGTGACGGCCGGGGCGTGGCGGCGCACGAGGGCCGCGAACGCCTCGGGGTCGCCCAAGCGCGTCGCCTCCATGAGAGAGTGATCCGAACGGGGATCACAGCCGGCCATCCTAACCTCCTGTCGTAACGCCAGACGACTCGGGGGGGTTCCCGCGGGCCGGATACACCGGAACCGGAAGCGAAGCGCGTTCCAGGACGCGGGGACATCGCGTCCGGGAGACCTCGGAGAGGCGGGCGTTGCAGATGCCCGGGCCGTCGGGGATTGCGCTCGCGGAAAGGGGCTTGACGCTTCCCGTGCGCTCCGGGGGCCGGTGAGCCCGTTACCGAGAGGCGAACTCCGGAACCACGTCAAGAGTCTTACGCGTCGGCCCGGCGCGGCCCCGACACGAAGAGCCCGAGTCTCCCCGGTCCGCCCCCGTCACGCCTTCTGGTGCGCGAGCCGGCGGGCGAGGACAGGAAGGTAGGGGTGGAGGCCGTCGGTCGTGAAGTAGGTGAAGTCCAGGTCGCCGCCGAAGTTCACGGTGTCGCCGTCCGAGAGTTCCAGCTTCTGGCCGTTGCCCACCTGGCGCCGGTTCACGAAGGTCCCGTTCGTCGAGCCGGCGTCGGTGAGCACGATCCGTCCCGTCGCGGGCTCCTTCGTGAAGTAGGCGTGGAACTTCGAGATGGTCGTGAACTTGAGGACGATGTCGTTGTTGCCCGCCCGGCCGAGAGTGATCATGCCGGGGAAGGGCGACCCGCGCCCTTTCGTGATCGGGACGATCCGGTCGCGCACGGGACCGTCGCTCGGGCCCGCCGGGGCCGGGGTCGGCTCGCTCGGCGCCCCCATCAGACCGTCGCTCGTGCGGAACCCCGTGTCCGGCACGGTCGAGGCATTCGATGTCTCGAGGAGAAGGAACGGGTGCGGGAACCGGGAGCGGAACTCCTCGAGGGAGAGTCCGTGGGCGCGCGAGACGAATTCCGGGAGGGATTCCATCGAGGTCGGCCTCGGGGTTTCCCCGGAGGATGCGGGACAGTAAGGCCTTCCCCGAAGCGTGTCAATCACCCCCCCCCGGGCGGGCGTATCCCGGAATTGTGGATCGTTGCCGGGAAGCGGGCGCGGGGGACAATCCGGGGCGTGAGCCCGCGGCGGCGGCTCCGGCGCTCCCCTCCCCGCGTCGAACCTCGCGCCTTCCTCACCGACTTCGGACTCGGCGCGGCGGCTGGCGTCGGCGAGACGCCCGCGGCGGGCACGGCGGCCTACATGGCTCCCGAGCGCCTTCGCGGTGGAGACGCCGACAGGCGAGGGGACCTCTGGTCGCTCGGGATCGTCCTCTTCGAGATGCTCGCCGGGGAGCGCCCGCAGCCGGGGGACCGGCCCGGGGCGTTCGTGCGCGGGCTCCCGCCGCGCGTGGACGCGCTCTTCGCGCGGCTCTTCACGCGGGCCTCGAGGCGCGCCTCGGCGACCGTCGCGGCGCGCGAGCTGCGAGCGGCTCTCGCAGAGGTCCGCGGTTCGGCTCGCCGCGCCGGGCGCCCATGACGCCCCTCCGCATCCCCCGAGCCGAACGGCTCCTCAACCTCGCCGCGTTGCTCACGGACTCGCGGGGGCCCGTTCCCCGGGACGCGATTGTCCTGCGCGTCGCCGGCTACCGCGAAGCCCGTCCGGCGGTCGCGCGGGCGAGGCTCCGGCGGGACCTGGCGGTGCTTCGGGCCCAGGGGCTGCCCGTCGGCGAGGACCCCCGGGGGCTCCGGCTCCGCCCCGCGGCGGGCGAGCCTGCGGTCGTCGCGCTCGCCCCTCCGGAGCGGCTCCTGCTGCGCGCCCTCGCGAGCCGGGGGCGCGGGAAGGGCCCGCTCTCGGAGGCCGTGGCATCGGCGGCCCGCAAGCTCGCCTGCGCCGACCGCTTCGAGGAGACCGAGGGCGGGGACGCCGGGGGGGCGCTGCTCCCGGGCGAGGGGCCCCCCGAGGTCCCGCGGGCGGTGCCGGCGCTGCTCGACGCGCTCTCCGAGGGCCGGGAGGCGCGGTTCGTCTACCGGGCCGCGGGGGCGGGGCGCTCGCGGCGGCGGGCCGTCCCGTGGGGGATCGCCGGACACGGGGGCGCCTGGTACGTCGTCGCGAAGGACCTCCGCGCCGGGGAGCCGAGGACCTTCCGCGCCGACCGCATCCTGGGCGCCGTCCGGCTCGGCGCCGTGGCCGGGCCGGACGACCGGCCGCCTCCCGGGTTCCGTATCGGGGACCGCGTCGGGCTGAGGGCCTTCGCGCTCGGGGGGGGCGGCCCGGTCGAGGCCACCGTCCGCCTCTCGCCCGACGTCGCGCACCTCTTCGCCGAGAACCTGCGACCGGGCGACCGGGTCGAGGTCGCGGCCGACGGCTCGGCGCTCTGGCGGGCGCAGGTCCGCCGCCCGGACGCCTTCGCGAGGTTCCTCCTCAAGTTCCACCGCCACGTCCGGGTCGAGGGGCCGCCGGCGGTCCGCGAGGCGATCGTGGCCGAGGCGCGGGCGCTCGCCGCGCTCTATGGGGCCGGAGGGAGGCCGGCGTGAGGGCCTCTCCGCGGGGCGCCCGCGATCCCTTCGGCCGCACGCTCGCGATGCTCCCGCTCCTCGTCCGGCGACCGGGGGTGCCGGTGCGGGACCTCGCGCGGAGGGCCGGGGTCTCCGAGCGCGTGGTGCTCCGGGACCTCCAGAGGCTCCTCACTGTGCGGGGTCCCGCCCTACCTCCCGGACGACTACGTCGCCGTGCTCGTGGAGGGCGGCACCGTCCGCGTCCGGTTCGCGGAGCGCTTCCGCCGCCCGGTCCCGCTCACGGCGCGCGAGGCCCTGGCGCTCCTGGTCGCCTTGCCCGACCCCGGACCTCCCGGGGCGGAGGCGCTCCGCGCGAGGCTCCGGCGGCTGCTCGGGGCGGCGGCCGACCTGCCTGCGCGCATCCGCCGGGGCTCGCCCCCCGCGTCGGTCCGGGCGCGGGTCGCCGCGCTCGACGCCGCGGCGGAGGCGCGGCGCCGCGTGCGGCTCGACTACTTCTCGACGAGCCGCGACGCGGCCGTCGTCGCGACCGTGGAGCCCTGCGGCGTCGCGGAGCGCAGGGGAGACCTGTACCTCGTCGCGAGGCCCGTCGGGGGGCGCGGACTCCGGACGTTCCGCGTGGACCGGATCCGCTCCCTCGCCGACGCGGGACCCGCGACCGCTTCCCGGCCGTTCCACTGGGCGACGGCGCTCGGCCCGCGCGGGCGACCCCGACGCCCGGGCGGCGAGGAGGTCGAGGTGCGAGTCGCGCCCGAGGCGTCCTCGTGGGTGGACCCGCGGGACGTGGGGGGCCGGTGCCGCGAGGATCCCGACGGGAGCCTGAGGCTCCTCTTCCGCGCGGCGTCGCTCGAGTCCGTCGCCCGCTGGCTCCTCCCGCTCGGGGCGCGGGCCGAGGCGCTCCGGCCGCCGGCGCTCCGCGCGCGCCTGGCTCGCGCCGCCGCCGATGTCCTCTCGGCTCACGGAGTAGAATCCGCTTCGCCGTGAGCCGTTCTCTCGTCTGCAGAGGCTGCTGGGAGCAGTTCCGGCTCCCCATCTTCATCCGGACCCCGCTCGCCATCCCGTTCCGGATGTTCGGCCTACGGCCCAGCCGGATGAACCCGAACCTCTGCAGCCTCTGCGAGACGATGTTCGGGAAGGTGATGGGGAAGAGCCAGATGGTCCTCACGACCACGATCCTCTTCGCGGACATCCGCGGCTACACGGGGTTCTCCCAGCTCCTCGAGTCTCCGCAGCTCGGGCAGCTCCTCGGCCGCTTCTACGAGGAGTGCGGCGCCGCCATCTGGCGCCGCGACGGGATCGTGAACAAGCTGATCGGCGACGCGATCTTCGCGATCTTCAACTTCCCCCTCCGGCGAGCCGACCACGTCGAGCGGGCCGTGGAGGCCGGGGTGGACCTTCAGCGGAACTGCCTCGCGATGAAGCGGTCGCTCCCGCCCGAGCTCGAGCGGAACGAGTGGCTCGGCGTGGGGGTCGGGATCCACACGGGCGAGGTCTCCCTCGGGGAGTTCGGCCAGTTCTGCCGCGACTTCACGGCCGTGGGACCGGTCGTGAACCTCGCCTCGCGGGTCCAGGCGGCGGCCCGCGCCGGCGAGGTCGTGCTGACCGAGGAGGTCTACGCCCGGGTCCGAGAGCGATACCCGGGGGCCGAGACTCGGGTCTGCCAACTCAAGGGGATCGAGAAACCCGTCCCGGTCCGCGTGGTGCTTGCGGCTACCGCCCCCGATTGATCAGCGCCAGAACCTCGGCGCGAGCGGCGGCCTCGTCGCGGAAGCATCCGAGCATCGCGCTGGTGACGACGAGCGAGCCGAGCTTCCGGACGCCGCGGAGGGTCATGCAGGTGTGGGTCGCCTCCATCACGACGGCGACGCCCTCGGGCTTGGCGACGCTCATGATGAGCGCGGCCACCTGGTTCGTGAGACGCTCCTGGAGCTGCGGCCGCCGCGCGTAGGCGTCCACGGCGCGGGCGAGCTTCGAGATCCCGAGGACGCGCCCGTTCGGGATGTAGCCGACGTGGGCGTGGCCGAAGAACGGGAGCAGGTGGTGCTCGCACATCGAGGCGAAGGGGATGTCGCGGACGAGCACGACTTCGTCGTACTTCTCGGAGAAGCTCGTCCCGAGCGAGGCCCGCGGGTCCTCGCCGAGCGCCGCGAAGACCTCCGCGTACATCCGCGCGACCCGCTCCGGCGTCTTCCGGAGCCCCTCGCGCGCCGGGTCCTCCCCGATCGCCTCGAGGATGAGCCGCGCGGCGCGCTCGAGCTTCTTCGTGTCGGGCTTGCGCGCCACGGTTCTGCCCCCCCTCTCTCTGAGGGGGGCGGAACTATAGCGCCACTCTCCGGAGGTGGGAAGGGAACCCGGCGTGCCGCTACGCCGGCGGCCGAACTTCCATGGGAGCCCTCGAGATTCCCATTGACAGGGTTCCGTTCTGTTCGTATTATGTTCGGGTACTGGGGCGCCGGGAGCCGTGCGGCTCCGGTCCCGGAAAGGGGGGGAGGTCCCGGAGGCGGGGCCTGCGGACCGAAAACACCGATACGGAACTTCACGGTTCCAAGACGTAACAGGAGATAGCCATGCCCAACGATCTCAGGAACAGCCAGACCCAGGTGATCCGGAACACCGAGCCCCAGCCCCAGCCCCCGCTGCGGGAGGAGCCCCGGACGCGAGACGACGGCGGGACGCGGGACCAGAGCCGCGTCGAGTCGAGGATCGAGTTCGAGCTGGTGGACCAGGGCAAGATCCGGGCCTTCGCCAAGGTCCGTTACGGGGACTTCCTGATGCACGGCTTCAAGGTCGTGGATCCGGGGGACGGGAAGCCCCTCTGGGTCGGGATGCCGAGCAAGCAGGTGCCGGGCTCGGCGGACGGCCCCGCCGAGCTGCGGTGGGTGCAGACCGTCTACATGCCGGACCCGGGCCGCAAGAAGGCCTTCGAGAACTGGGTCCTCAGCGCCTACCGGGAGGAGATGAGGAAGGCCGGGGAGACCACGGCGGCGGTGTAGGGATCCGGGACGGGACGCGTCGGGCCGGGGGAGGTGGAGCCGCTCCCCACGGCACTCCCCCGGCCCGGCCGTTCCACTTCCTTCCCGCCCTTCCCGGCTGGAAGTAGAATCCCCCCGGGTCGCAGCCCGCGGCCCCGGTCCCGAGATGGAACTCGCCTACGGATTCGAGTACCAGGCCGTCCCGACGGGACGGCGGTCGCGTGCGCACGTGTGGCTCCGCGCCGTGGCCCCGCCGGCGCCGGGGGAGCAGACGCGCGCCCCGCTCAACCTCGCGATGGTCCTCGACCGGAGCGGCTCGATGCGGGGGCCGAAGCTCCAGTGCACGAAGGACGCGGCACGCCAGCTCGTGGACATGCTCGGGCCGAAGGACCTCCTCTCGATCGTCCTCTACGACACCGAGGTGACCGACCTCCTCCGGCCCTCGCCCATCGCGAACCGCGACTCGATCAAGCGCCTCCTCGACGGGATCATCCCGCGCGGCAGCACGAACCTCTCGGGTGGCTGGCTCCAGGGGATCGCCCACGTCGAGAAGATGAAGCTCAAGACCGGCGTGAACCGGGTGCTCCTCATGACCGACGGGCTCGCCAACCGCGGAATCGTCGAGACCCCGGACCTCGTGAAGATCGCGACGAAGAAGCGGAAGAAGGGCGTCTCGACGAGCACGTTCGGATTCGGCGAGGGGTTCGCCGAGGACCTGCTCATCTCGATCGCGCGGGCGGCCGGCGGGAGCTTCTACTACATCGAGAACCCGGACGACGCGCCGCGGGCCTTCATGCAGGAACTCGGGAGCCTGCTCACGGTCGTGGCGCAGAACCTCGTCTTCCGGCTGGAGGCCGCGGGCGGAGCGCGGTTCCTCACCTTCCTGAACGGCTACACGCACACCTTCGGTGCCGACGCGATCGAGGCGAACGCGGGGGACCTGAACGGGGGCGACCAGCGCGGGCTCGTGATCGAGATGGACATGCCGGCGGGGCTCCCGGCGGACGGCAGCCCGGTCGCGACCGCGACCCTCGAGTACCTGGACGTGGGGGAGGACCCGGGACGGCAGACGGCCCAGGTGGAGCTGCGCGCGAAGGGCGGCGCGGTGGACGACTTCGGCGCCCGCGACCCCGAGGTGGCGCGCGAGGTGGCGCTCCTGAAGTCGGCCCGCGCGAAGGAGCAGGCGATCCGCCGCGCCGACGCCGGTGACCACGAGGGCGCCCGGCAGGCGCTCCAGTCCGTCATCCACGCGTTCCGGAACGACCCCCTCTGCCAGGACACGATGCAGGAGGAGATCGCGGAGCTGCGCCGCTTCGTGGCCGACCTCGACAACGCGACGTTCGACGCGCGGAGCCGGAAATCGCTCTCCGCGAGCATCTTCCAGAGCCAGATGGGTATGTCCCGGGTGGGGCTCGCCAAGGGTCGCGTGGACACGCGTGTGGACACCAAGGGCGAGCAGAGCAAGGCCCCCCAAGTCCCGCCCACAGTCGCCCACGCCGAGCCGCCGCCGACGCCGAAGAAGTAGGTGGCGACGCTCTAGCGCCCGCCGCCGGCGCCACTGCCCGACGTCGCCGGCGGCGTGGGCGTCGTCGCGGTCGCGGGGGGCGCGGGGGGGGCGGCCGTGGTGGGAGGACCGGCGGTCGCGGGGGGGGTGGCGGTCGCCGTCGCCGGGGCGGGAACCTTCGCGGGCAGCGCCTTCGGCTTCGGCGCGCGCGCGGGGGGCTTCTCGGGGGGCTTCTCCTCGGGCTTCGTCGCCGACGGCGGGACGCCCGCCACGTGGTCGAGGTAGCCCGAGAGGCCCTTCCCGAGGGCGTCGGGGAAGGCGAACCGCGCCACGCGCACGGTCTTCGAGACGATGGGCGCGGCCTTCGAGCCGGCGATGACCGCCGGGACGCGCGTCACGTCGCTCGGGGTCTGCCCGTGCTCCACGCCAAGGGTCACGAGGATGACCGTGACGGCGCAGACGACGAGGGCGCCCTTCACGAGCCCGAGGACGAGGCCGAGCTTGCGGTTCAGCTCCTCGAGGTGCCACTTCTCGATCGCCTCGCGGAAGAGGAAGAGGAGGAGGTGGGTGAAGAGCCAGATCACGGCGAACGCGGCGGCCCACGCGGCGGCGCGGGCGAGGTAGAGGGACTCGACGTCCGGCGGCGGGCCCTTCGCGCCGGCCTTGGCCTCGACCGTGGCGATCCCGAGCATCCGCGCGCAGGTCGGCTCGAGCATGCCTGAGAGCGGATAGGCCACCGTGAAGCAGAGCAGGATCGTGAGGATCCCGACGACCTGCCACGAGAGCCCCCGGACGTATCCGATCGCGCCGAAGACGACGAGAAGCGCGAGGACCGCGATGTCGTACGGGTTCATTCGCGGGAGAGATTCTACCAGAGAGGCGATCGGCGGAGAGCCCGGAGAGGAGCGGAGCGGGCGGAGGAGGTGGCAGACCCCGTGTGAGGCATGCCGGACCCGCATACCACTGGGGGCTCACCGGAAAGGACGAGTGCATCAAGAGATGTGTAATACATGTACTACACAGTGCCTCCGAGGGCATCTACGGTCGCTAGGGTGCAACCCGGGGATCTCCATCGGGGGCGCACGGTGACGGCCGGGACCGTGCGGGTACGATCTGCGTGATGGCCGCGCCCCGGTTCTCCCACTACGTCGCCCTCGGGGACTCGATCCAGACCGACGACTACCCTGGCGCGGGGCGAGGGGCGGCGGCGCTGCTGCACCGCAACCCAGCCGAGTTCCCGGAGTTCGCGGGACGCGACCTCCTGACCGGGAACCCGGGCTGCCGCTTCACGATGCTCGCGCTCGACGCCGCGACGACGCGCGGGGTCCTCGACGAGCAGGTGCCCGAGCTGGAAGGACTCGACCCGGCGCCCGATCTCGTGACGGTCACGGCCGGCGGGAACGACTTCGTCGAGCTGTTCGGGGTTCCCGAGCACGTGGGGCGCGACGGGGTCGGCGCGATCGCCGCCCGGATCGAGGAGATCCTCGGCGCCGTGCGACGGGCAGCGCCGGCCGCGCGGGTCCTCGTCGGGACCGTCTACGACCCGAGCGACGGGACGGGCGAGCTCGGGGGCGTGACCGTGGACGAGTGGCCGCCGGGTCCCGAGCTGCTCCTCGACCTGAACGACACGATCCGCGCGGTCGCGAAGGAATCCCGGGCCACGCTCGTGGACATCCACGCGCGCTTCCTCGGCCACGGCAAGCGCGCCGGCGCCGTGGACGGGGACCCTCCCGGCCCCGCCGACGGTCCGGTCTGGTACTGCCGCCTCATCGAGCCGAACCGCCGCGGCGCCCACGAGGTCCGCCGCGCGTTCTGGGAGGCTCTCGCTCTGTAGGATCCTGGGGATGGCGCGGAAGGGCAGCAAGGAGGACAGCGCCGAGGACGCCGCGCTCCCCGACTGCGACCCTCTCTTCCTCAAGTTCATCCATCCCTGGTATGAGCCACCCGGGAGGCACTCGGACAGGTGGGGAGAGAGTCCCGGGGGCTGCAGGGCGGACTTCCAGCAATCGTGGAGGCCCGGGACCCCGCTCTCCACCGTTCAGCAGAGCCGACTCCTCACGGAGGAGAGCCATCGCCGCGTGTCGGCCCAGATCGAGACGATGGTCGCCGCGGCCACGAAGGACTGGGCTGCGTTCATGGCGGGAGTCACGCGTCCTTCCCTCGCCTGGCTGGAGGCGTTCGACAGGCACTACGATCGAGCACGAATCCGGAAGTTGATTGAGAGATCCCGTCCGACAGAGGATGGGAACGACTACTTGATCGTCTGCATCGAGCTCGGGGCGGTGATCGGCGAGGTCCTCAAGGCCCTCCGACCCTCTTGCGGCTGGGTCTACGACTGGCCTTACTGGGAGTCGGCGCTCTACGACCCCCCGAGCGGCGAAACCGCGCACGTCTTCCATTGGGCCGTCAAGAGGCTGAGCGAGTATGGGGTCGAGGACGGCATCGCGGAGAAGGTAGAGGCTGCGGCGGGTCTCCTGGGCGAGTGGGCGCGAGGTCGCCTCTAGGCTGGCCGCGCCATCCTCGGGTGGGTCTGCCGGGCGCCTGAACCCGGCGTTCTCAGCCGCGCGAGGACGCCCCGTGGCTGAGCCACCTCTTCCACCGGGGCCAGAGCCTCCGGAAGTCCCCGGCGGTGAGCGCGTACACCCGGTGGTCGAGGAACCGGCCGCGGACCCTCTCGGAGGCGCGCGCGGTCCCCTCGTAGCGCACGCCGAGTTTCTCGGGGATACGCAGGCTACGGGCGTTCCGCGGAGCGACGCGGATCTCGACGCGTTCGAGCCCGAGGCTTCCGAACGCGAAGACCAGCAGCAGCACCGTCGCCTCGGTCGCGTAGCCGCGGCCCGTACGGTCGCTGCGGATCCAGTAGCCGATGCTCGCTCGGGAGTGGACACGGTCCTTCATCACGAAGTTCAACCCCGCGCAGCCCACGACCTCGCGCGTCGCGGCCTCGACGACGGCGAAGTCGAACGACGTCCCCGCGCGCCTCGATCTCACGGTCCCGCGGATGTACCCCCGGGTGTCGGCGAGAGTCTTGCTCCAGGCTTCCCAGGGCATCCAAGTGCGGAGTTGGCGCCGCGAGATCTCGGTCGCCGCGAAGACCGCCCGGGCGTACGCCAGCCGGTGGGGCCGCAGGAGGAGCCTCGCTCCCCGAAGGAGGGCGTTCGAGACCGAGGACGGAAAGCCGCTACTCGTCCTCGTCGTCGTCCCCTCGCAGACCCGGGAAGACCGCCGGGAACGGGAAGTGGCCCGACTCGTGGAGAGCCTGGAACGCGACGCAGGTCCCCGTGTTCCCCTCCTGCTGGAGGCGCGGGTGCCAGGCGCCGCCCCAGTCCTCGAGGTCCTTCAGGAACTCGAGCGCCTCGTCGGCCGACAGGGGGCCGGCCGGGAGCTTCCCGCGGCTCCGCAGCAGCGTCTCCGCGACGAAGAGCCAGCCGACGGTCTCGGCGACCGCCGTCGTCTCGGGACCGGCATCGAACGCGGCGCAACGCGTGCGGATCGCGCGGCGGAGCGTCGCGCCCCACTCGAGCGTGGGCGAGCGGCCCGTCCGGAGCTTCGCTTCCCCCAGCCGCTCCCAGAAGTGGCCCGATCCGGGCGGGATCCGGTCCTCGGTCCGGCGGTACTCGAGCACGCTCGGGAACCCGCGCGCCCCGACGGCGAAGCAGAGCGCGACCGCGGCCCCGATCGGCATCGCCGAGTACGCGACGCCGAGGGCGCGATTCAAGCGCTCCTCGGGGCCCGTGAGGATCCACTCCCGCAGCGGCTCGGCGGCGCGCCGCAAACCCCGCCGCGCGGCGGCGAGCACGCCGGTCCGCCGGACCCACGGGTCGGGGTCGGTGAAGAGCCGGTCGAAGAGCTTCTTGCGAACGGGCCA
Source organism: Planctomycetales bacterium (assembly GCA_022614695.1). GTDB lineage: Bacteria > Planctomycetota > JAKEIC01 > JAKEIC01 > JAKEIC01 > JAKEIC01. The sequence continues at coordinate 11,069 of JAKEIC010000277.1, forward strand.
AGTCTGGTTCCCCAGCACGTGCGCGGCGGCCGAGCGCCAGGCCGGGTCGTCCGCCCCGAGGGCCTCCCGTACCCGCGTCCACAGCTCACGCGAGGGACCCCCCCTCCCGAGCGCCTGGAGGGCCGCCGCGCGGAGCCCCTGACTCTCCCGGGCGTCGTCGAGGAAGCCGAAGAGCCTCGTCCGCCAGGAGTCCGCGACCGGGTCGCGGTCGCGCACCGCCCCGAGGAGGATCTCCCCGAGCGCGTAGACCGCCTCCTCGCGGACCTCCGGGTCGGGGTCGCCCTCCGCCATCTCGAGGACCCGGGCCCAGGCTCCGGGACCGGCCTCGCGGACGCAGAGCCCATTGAGTGCCCGCGTGCGGTCGGCCGCGTTCGCCGAGCGGGAGAGGGCGAGGTCGGTCTCGCTCCTCGGCGGGACGGGGGCAGGGGTCCCCGGCCGGTCGGCCACGGAGACATCGTAGCACGCGGGGGGACACAAGGCCCGACGCCCCGAGGTCACTTCCGCGCATGATCTGCGGTACACTGCCGCGCCCTCGACGGGAAGGAGTCCTCTATGAAGTGGAGCCTGATGACTGCGGTCCTCGCGGCGGCGACCCTCGCCGCCGGCTGCGGCGGCGAGACGAAGCCCGCCAAGGGGAAGTCCGGGAAGGGCGGGGGGAAGAAGCCCCCGGCCGAGGCCAAAGCCGAGACGGCCTCCCCGGCGAAGAAGGCCTACGACGAGCTGGTGAAGCACCGGGAGAACACGCCCGAGGACTTCGCCGGGTTCCGCGAGCGCGCCGCGAAGGTGAAGCCACAGGTGTCCGGCACCCCCGTCCAGAGGGAGTTCGACGACTTCGTCGCCGAGGTCGAGAAGTCGCGTCGCGAAGTCCTGAAGATGACCCTCGACAAGATCGGTGAGGAGTCGCAGGACCCGGCGAACCTCCCCCACCCGCAGCGCTACCTGGACCGGCTCACGAAGCTCGAGGGCGACGCCGCCGCCACGGGAACGGACATCGCCCAGGCCCTCGCGCCCGGGATCGCCACCTGGCGGGCGAAGCTCTTCGGGAACGTCTACAAGACCGACGTCTCGGACTTCGAGAGGAGCCACCGCGAGGAGGTGGACGAGATAGACAAGCGGATCGCGGCCTTCCGCGAGAAGGTGAAGAGCGCCGGGGAAGCCGTCAAGCCCCTCCTCGAGGCCCTCGACGCCGACCAGGCGCGGGTCGCCGACCGGCGCGAGTGGCTGAAGCGGACCCCCGCGGCGGACTGGGTGGATCTCCTCGAGTCCGGCGCGAGCGACGGCTGGAAGTCGGTGGACCACGCCTCGTTCCAGCTCTCCGGGGGCCTCCTGACACTCAAGGGGACCGCCGAGGGGAAGGGCTCCGGCCTTGTCTACGCCGCGCACTCCTGGTGGCGCGACTTCGAGGCGGAGCTCACGTTCACGATCGTCTCGGAGGGTTTCCAGCTCGTCGCCCGGGCGAACCCCCCGAAGTTCGGCTACGCGCAGCCCGTCTCCTCGCGGACGTTCGGGACCGGCAAGGAAGTGAACCTGACCCTCAAGGTCGTGGGCAGCGATGTGACCCTCGGCGGTGACATCGAGCCTGCGACCTCGACCCAGAAGGCGATCCCCACCGGCGGGGGGATCGGCTTCTTCCTCGGGGCGGGCTCCGAGGTGAAGGTGACGAAGCTGCGGATCCGGGCGCTGAAGTAGGCGCCGCCGATCCTAGGGTGCCTCCGGACCTCCCGGAGTCGGAAGCTCCGCGGCCGGACCGATGGGCCCGGCCGAGTGGGCGTGCCGGCGCGCAAGCCCCGCCCGGATCGCGGGGCCATGGCGCAGGATGACCAGGACGTGGGCCGCGGCGAGGAGAACGGCCGGGCTCCCGACGATCGCCGCGATGATCACGAACTCCCCGGGGGAGGGGCCCGTCGGGCCCGCGTCGAAGAAGCTGGCGACCGCGGGGATCCAGATCGGCAGCGTCGAGAGGACCGATCCGGCGCCGGCGATGAAGAGCCCCAGAAGGAGACCCTGCCCGCGACCCTCCGCGCCCTTCCGGATCCGCGCGCGCCCCGCCGCCAGGAGTCCCCACGCGAGGATCGCGGAGAGGGCGATCCCCGCAAGCCGCATCTTCTCCCCAGGCTCCGGCTGCGCCGCGGCCGCGACCAGGAGGAGGAGCCCGACGGTCCCCACGACCGTTCCCAGGACGAATCCCCAGGTCACGAGCGAGAGGGCCGCGTCGCGTGCGGCGTTCGATGCCGCGGTGGCTGCGACGCGCCCCCGGATGTCCATCCTCGCGATGTCGTCCTCCTGCGCCGAGGTGGGCGGCCCCGCCCGCAGGGCGGGCCCGTGGCGATCGAGGACGAGGAGATTCGCGATCGCCAGTGCGAGGCCCAGAGGGAGGAGCACGGAAGGCCAGAAGCAGGAGTCTCCCTTCGGGAACCCGAGCCACCGGTCTGCCGATCGGGCTGCCCCCGTCGCTCCCGACGCGAGGACGGCGAGGCCGACGAGCGCCGGCACCGCGACGAGGGCGCTCCCCAGCGCCCCGAGGCGGAGCCCGGCAGGGGCCCAGCCGCCCGCCCGCAGGAGGCCCCTCTCGACGAAGGCGAACCCTCCGAGGAGGAGGACGAGCGCGGAGCCGTCGAGAATGAACGTCCAACCGGCCGGCCCCGGGCCGCGCCCGGTTTGGGGCGAGTAGAACCACGCATCGTGCTCGACGAGCGCGCCGATGACGCCGAGGCCCGCGAGCACGGCGAGGGCGAGGTCGAGCGCGGCGATCCCGCGAGCGGCCCGGCGGCCCGCCGCCTGGGCGCCGCGCGCCGCCGCCTCGGGCCTCTCGCTCAAGGCGCATCTCCCCGCGGCCCCTCGAGGCGCGCGCGGATGGACGGGCCGTGGGCGAGGAGGATCAGCAGGTTTGCGGCGAGGACCCAGACGAAGAGCGGGAAGCAGGGGATCGCGAGGAGCGGGGCGTCGCGGATGACCGACGCGGACGCTGGGCCGCCGAGGGCCGCCCAGGCGATCCCGAAGAACCCCGGGAGCATCCCGAGGCCCCCGCCCGCGGCCCCGAGCATGAGCCCGGCCCGGAGCCCCGGGCCCCCGGCCGAGAGACCGCGCCGGATCCTGAGGACGCTCATGAGGAGCGCCGCCCCCGCGAGGAGGTGGAGCCCGGTCGCCGCGACGAGCAGCAGCGGGCCCCGGGGGATCCCTCGCGCCCCCGCGAGGGAGAACGCCAAGGCGCCGAGGAGCGTTCCCGCATACAGCCCCGCGAACCCGAGCGCCACGAGGTTCCAGCGGACGATCCGCTGCACGCGTCGCGCGACGAGGATGGCGTCGGATTCTCGGATCGGGGGCGCGTCGCTCACGGAGAGACAGTGTCCGCCGGACCGCGCGCGTACAGGGGGCCGTGCCACAGGAGGAGGATCCCGCTCCCGAGCCCGATGCCGAGGAGGACTCCGGAGAGAGCCAGCGAGACGTGCCCGTCCAGTGGGAGCCACCAGTGCATGTGAGCGGGCTCCAACCCGTCTACGGTGTATGACATGCCAAGCGTGGCGGCGCCCATGGATGCGACAACGCCCCTCGGGGAGCCTCCGAGGAGCCAGAACGAGAGCAGGTTTCCGAAGAGCAAGAGCAGGAAGTTGAGCGTTCCCCCAGCGAGCCCGGCGATAGCCACGCGCGCGAGCCCGCCGCGGACGCCCGGGCCGGCGGCGGCCAGGCCTGATCGAATCTGGCGAGCGCCGATCCAGAGGATCAAGGCCGCCCCGAGCAGCCCCGCAAGGACGCCGGCATTGACCGCGACGGGGACGAATCGGGGATGCAGGCCGATCGCGTTGACGTGCGATGCGAGCCCGTAGAGAACTGCGACCACCTGCGCGGCTAGGAGGACGGCACCCACCATCGCCAGTCGCGCGGCCATGGCGGCCTTCCGAATGGCCCGAGGGGGCTTCCGGGCCACACCAGTGGAGTCGAGCGTCACGGGCGCCTAGACCTGATCGCACTCCAAGAGTCCTGGGAGCGCGTCCCTGTAGGATACCGGATGTGCCTCCGCTTTCTCGCGGGCTCTTCGCGATCGCGGGCGCCGCGGCGGCGGGGGGCGCGGCCGCGCTCCTCCTCGCACCCCGGTTCGATCCGCCTCCGGCACGAACCGGGCTCTCGGCCCGTGTCGAGCTCGCGTTCCCGGGCCTCTCGTTCCGGCGGCCCCTGTTCCTCACCCATGCCGGCGACGGGACGGACCGGGTCTTCGTCCTCGAGCAGCACGGCGTCGTCCACGTCTTCCCCAATGACCCCAACGCGCGCGGGACGCGCGTGTACCTCGACATCTCACGGACGACCAGTCGCGCCCATGACGAAGAGGGGCTCCTCGGCATCGCGTTCGATCCGGGCTACCGTGAGAACGGCCTCTTCTACGTCCACTACTCGGCGGCCGATCCGCGCCGGAGCGTCTTCTCGCGGTTCCGGCGGAGCGCCGACGACCCCGACCGCGCGGACCCGGCGAGCGAGTCCGTCCTCCTCGAGGTGCCCGACCGCTGGGGGAACCACAACGGCGGGATGCTCGCGTTCGGGCCCGATGGGATGCTCTACTTCTCGCTCGGGGACGAGGGCGCCGCGGGCGACCCCGACAACCAGAGCCAGCGGCTCGACAACCTCTTCGGGAAGATCCACCGCGTGGACGTCCGCGGGGCGACCACCGAGCGGCCGTACAGGATCCCTCCCGACAACCCCTTCGCCGGCCGGCCCGGCGCGCGTCCGGAGATCTGGGCCTACGGCCTCCGGAACGCCTGGCGGTTCTCCTTCGACCGCGAGACCGGCGATCTCTGGGCCGGGGACGTGGGCCAGGACCGCGAGGAGGAAGTGGACATCGTCACGCGCGGGGGCAACTACGGCTGGCGGGCGTTCGAAGGGAGCCTGGTCTTCGACCGCCGGCTCGCGGACGCCCTCCGACCCGGCGAGGCGATCCCGCCGGTCGCGACCTACCCGCGCCGCGAAGGGATCTCCATCACGGGCGGCACCGTCTACCGCGGGCGCGCCCAGCCGCTCCTCCGCGGCCGCTACCTCTACGGCGACTACGTGAGCGGCTTCCTCTGGGCGCTCGAGTACGACCGCGCGGCGCGCCGCGTCGCCCGCAGCGACTTCCTTGGCGACACGGACCTCTCGATCTCCTCATTCGGCGAGGACCAGGCCGGTGAGGTCCTGATCTGCTCCTTCGACGGGAAGATCCGGAAGATCCTCGCGGAGGATCGCGCCGCGCCCGACCCGCCGCGCTCCCGTTGACCGTCGCCTCGCGGGCTGGTATCTCTCACTAGGAATCCGGGGCGCAGCCCCGGATTCCTTGGGGCATTAGCTCAGCTGGGAGAGCGCCAGAATGGCATTCTGGAGGCCAGGGGTTCGATCCCCCTATGCTCCACCAGAGGGAACTACTTGGAAAACCCGCGCGCCCGAATGGTCCTGAGAGGCTGCGACGCGTTCCAGCCGGTCCCGTAGGGCTCCGGCGGTCTCCCCCGCCCAGGGGCTCGGGTCGTCGTAGAGGAAGACCTGGACCTTCTCCGGCGTGAAGGTCACGCGCCGGACGTAGGTCCGGACCAGCTGGGCCTGCTCCTCGAGGGTGAGCCTGTCCAGCACGGCGTGCATCAACGCGACGCCGTCGCGGACCGCGGCGCGGTTCACGCTCACCCGCTGGTCCGTCCGGAGCTGCTCATCGAGCTCGCGGACGGCCTCCTCCTCGGCCTCGGCCCGGGCCTGGAGCTCGGTCAACTCGGCGAGGACGGCGCGGGGCGAGCTCTTCTCGTCGAGCCCGGCCTGCTTGAGCACGCCGACCAGGCGCTCCTCCTCGCCGCGAAGGCGGGCGAGTTGGGCTCGGTGCTGCCGGAGCCCGTCGCGGACGTGGCGGCCCACCTGGCACGCGTCCTCTTCGGCGTGCGCGACAGCCCGCTCGAACTCCTCCGGCACGCAGGCCAGCTTCCGGACCTCCTCCAGGACCAGCTCCTCGAGCTGGCTCGCCTCCACGACGGGGACCGAGCACTCCAGGGCGCCGTTGTACTTCGCCTTGCAGCGGTAGTAGTAGCGGGGCACGCCCCGCGTCACGACGTAGTGCGGGTACAGCGCCGAGGAACAGCGTCCGCACTCCGCGAGCCCTTCGAGGATGAAGGTGTGCTGCCGGGGCCTGCTCCGGAAGCGCTTCTTCGGCGCCTCCAGCTTGAGCTTCCGGTGCACAGCCTCCCACGTCCTCTCGTCCACGAGCGCCGGGTGCTTCCCCGGATACGTCTCGCCGCCGTACCGGATGCGGCCGGTGTAGACGGGGTTGATGAGGACCTTCCACGCGGCCGTGGCCGTGAACGGGCCGCCTGGATGCTGCCGCCCCTTCCGGCTCGCGTACGCCTTCGACGTGAAGCCCCGGGCGTTCGCCCTCCTCGCGGTCTCGCGGCAGGAGCTGCACTCGAGGTACTCGTGGAACAGATAGCGGACAACCTCTGCCTCCCGCTCGTTCGGCACGAGCGTCCCCTTCGGCTTGGTGCTGAGGTCGTACCCGAGGACCTGTCCCCCCTTCCACAAACCCTGCTGGGCCCGCCACGCGCACTTCTCCTTGATCCTCGCGCCCGTGAGCTTCCTCTCGTACTCGGCGAGCACCAGCAAGATGCGCGTGATTAGTTCGCCGTGGAGGCTCGTGTCGAGCATGGGGTCGCGCTTGCTCACGAAGCCGCAGCCCCGTGAGTGGAGCCAGTCCTGTAGGTTGAGGAAGTCTGGGAGGCTCCGCGAGAGCCGGTCGAGCGCGAGCACCACGATCATGTTGACCGCGCCGGCCTCGATGTCCCGGAGGAGCGACTGGTAGACCGGCCGGTTCGTGTCCTTCGCGGACTTGGTCTCGGTGTAGAGCCGCACGACTTCCCAGCGCGGCTCGCCCGGGCCCCGGCGCTCGTCCTTCTCCGCGACGAACGCGCGAAGCACCGACTCCTGCGTCTCGAGCGAGCTGAACTCCTTCGACGCCTGCATGTCCGTCGAGACCCGCACGTAGAGCCCGCACTTCCACACCTTCTCGGTCATCGCCCTCCTCCTCTCAGACCAGGTACTCGACGAACAGTGACACGCTCTTGCCCTTTCGCAGGGCTTCCCCTCGCCGGTCCCAGAATGTGATGTGGGACGCCTTCGAGCCGCCCAGGGTCGTCCCGAGCTGGATACGCTTCCGGTCCGGTCCGACGGCCATGAGCGTCATCGACTCCAAGTCCTCAGCCAGCGCGATTCGATACTCAACAACATTCTCCCCTCGCGGCACTGCTTCGATCGCCGAGAAGTAGGTCGAGTGGTGTAGCTTCAGGCCCGCCTCCTCCTTCACCGCGAGGCTCTCCCCCGGCCGCCACATCAGGAGCACGGCGGGCATCACACGCAGGTACCACATCCTCGACTGCATCCACAGCCAACGCAGCCGCCTGAGTTGCGCTTCGTCGCCGGGCTGGAACTTTCCCGACCTCCAGCGGGCCACCGTTGTCACGGTCGTACCGAGAGCCTCTGCGATCACCTCGTCCGTCAACGCGCCCGTCCGACTCCTCGACCTTCTCTTGAGGTCGTCGAGCAGCTCGCGAACCTCGGCCTCTCCCACGGGCGTTGCTCCTTGTGATATCTATGACCTGACAGACCTGATCCTAGACACATCATCCGGCCAAGTCAACAGGGAGATTCGAGAATTCCGGAAACCTTGACACGGTCCAGATTCAGAATGTATACAC
>JAKEIC010000278.1 GCA_022614695.1 Planctomycetales bacterium
CGGCGAGGGCCGCGACCAGGAGGAGCGCCGCCACGGGGAGCTGGAGCCCCCGGCGGACGCTCTGGCGCGCCCGCGCGGCGCGCTCCCCTGCGGGGAGGGGCTCGGCCCGGAACGCGCCGAGCGGGGACCCGTCCTCGGAGAGGACGGTGGCGTCCGGCGGCGCCGGGGGCGCGGCCCCCGGCGCGAAGTAGCGGGCGCGGGCCCCCGCCTCCGCGGCGGCCTCGAGGACGGCGCCCGGTCCGAGCAGCGGCGCGAGCGCCGGCTCGTCCGGGGCGAGCGGCGCCGTGACGACCGCGAGGCCGGCCCGGCCGGAGTCCGCCGCCGCGAGAAGCCACCTCGGACCCTCGCGCGCCACCCCGAGCGCCCGGCCCCGCGCCCGGGCCCGGGCGAGGAGCTCCTCGGGGAGCGCGGCGCTCGTCCCGGCCCAGGCGCGGAGGGCTCCATCCGACCCGATCAGGACGGCGCCGGCCCCGGGTTCCGCGGGTGACGCCCTCCGCGCCTCCGCGAAGCCGGCCCCAGGGTCCGAGGAGGCCAAGCGCGCGGCGCGGACTCGGAGATCCTCCGCGAGCGACCGGACGCGGGCCGCGATCCCGTCCCTCGCCCGCTCCTCCACCGGGGCGCCGCCGGCCTGCCAGGCGGCGACCTCCCCCGGGATCCACGCCGCGAGGGCGCCGAGTCCGAGCGCGCCGGCGGCGACCGCGGTGAGGAGCCGGGGCCTCACACCCACTCCTGATTCCAGGATGCTAGAACCTCACGACCAGCTCCTCGGTCGCCTCCTTGAACCGGTCGTCGGGGAGGTGACGCCGGAGGATCGCCCAAATCTCCCGCTTCACCTCGTTCAGGGCGCCCGACCGCCAGGGGACGTCCTCCACGACGACGTCGCGCGCGTCGTTCCCGGAGAGGCGCACCACGATCCTGTCCCGGCAGCACCCGAGGTCCCGCGCGGAAGGGACGAGCGCCTCGACGGGGAGCCGCGCCACGGCCTCCCGGAGCCTCCGGTCCTCGTCCTGAGAGAGCCGGACGCGCGTCCCCGCGAGCACGGCCTGTCGCTCCGGACCGAACCCGAGCACGAGGCTGGGGTCGCGCCGCCGGCACGTCCGGATCCGCTCGTAGCGAATCTCCCGCGCTTGCGCGAGCCGGGCCTGCTGGCTCTCGAACTCCGCCCAGCGCACCCAGAGGTCGAGCCGCGACGACACGGCGACCGCGCCGGCGGGGAGGAGGAGTACGAGAGCGAATAGGACCAGCGCGCGCATGGCGGCGGGGATTCTATCGCGCCGGGCGCCCGGCGTCTCGCGCCCCGTCGCGAGACGGAGGTCAACGGCCTCCGCTCTCCATCCGCGCCCGGCACTCGGCAAGGCCCTCGCGGGCCCGCTCCGCATCGGGCCCCCTCGGGGCGACCTCCAAGAACCTCTCGAAGAGCTCCGCCGCCCCGCGCCAATCGGCGCGGGACATGCGCAGGAGGGCGAGCTGGCCGAGCGAGGGGGCGAAGTGAGGGTCCACGGAGAGCGCCGCGGCCAGGTCCTCCTCGGACTCGGCCCCGCGACCGGACCGCCCCCGCGCGACCGCGCGCCAGTGGAGGAGATTCGCGTCCCGGGGCGCGACCTCCAAGGCCCGCGTGAGCGCGCGCTCCGCGGGGTCCGGCTCGTCCCGTCCGAGGTGGACCTCCGCCAGGGCCAGGAGGATCTCCGGGTCGCGGGGCCGGATCCTCCGGGCCGCCTCCAGGTCCTCGAGCGCTCCGGCGAGGTCCCCCCGCTCGCGCCGGAGGACCCCCCGGTTCAAGAGAGCATCGGCGTCCGCCGGATCGGCGGCGATGGCCGCCGTGAGGTCCTCGAGCGCGCCTCGCATGTCCCCCTGGGAGGCCCGCAGGATCCCCCGGTTCCCCAGCGCGTTCCCGCAGCGGGGGTCGAGCCGCAGGGCGGCCTCGATGTCGGCCCGGGCCCCCGCCAGGTCGCCCCGCTCCGCCCGGACGCCCGCCCGGGCGCCGAGCCAATCGGGAACCGCCGGGGCGAGCCGGACCGCCCGGGTATAGTCCTGCTCGGCTCCCTCCGGATTCCCGAGCCTCATCCGGCACCTCGCCCGTGCGGCGAACGCGTAGCCGAGGGGGACGCCGTCCTCGAGCGCGGAGTTCAACTCCCGGAGCGCGGCGGTCACGTCCCCGGCGGGATCGCTCTGCTCGACGAATCCCCGGAGGAGGGCCGCCTCCCACCCGACGACGTCCCGGAGGGCCTTCCGGGCGGGACCCCACTCGCGCCGCGCGGCGTGGCGGGCGCCCCGGGCGAGCTGCCCGAAGCGGCCCTCGCGCCCCGAGAGCGCGTCCAGCGTCGAGGCCTCCTCCTCCATCCTTCCCCGCGCCATCGCCTCCAGGATCGTGTAGAAAGACGCCGCCGGGCGCTGGGGCGACGCGGCCCCGACCGTCCGCCATTGCTCCCGCGCCGAGGCCCCCTCCCCCAGCGCCCACAGGAGCACCCCTCGCTCCACCCGCCACGAGTCGCGATCCGGGTGCTCCGGGTCCCCCAAGAGGGCCCGCGCCAGGAGCGACTCGGCCTCGCGGGTTTGCGTCCCCCGCAACGCCCGCGCCCGCGCGACGAGGTCCTCGACGTCCGCGCGAGGTTCCC
>JAKEIC010000279.1 GCA_022614695.1 Planctomycetales bacterium
ACCATCTTCTCGACCTCGTCCTCGATCGAGGAGGCGACCGCCGAGTTCCCGATGTTGGCGTTCACCTTCACGAGGAAGTTCCGGCCGATCGCCATCGGCTCGCTCTCGGGGTGGTTCACGTTCGCGGGCAGGATCGCGCGGCCCCGCGCGATCTCGTCGCGGACGAACTCGGGCGTGATCTGCGCCGGGATCGCGGCGCCGTGGCTCTCGCCGGGATGCTGCGGCCCCAGGACCCCCATGGCCATGGGGGCCTCCGCGCGCTCGTTCTCGCGGAGGGCGACGAACTCCATCTCGGGGGTGACGATCCCCTTCCGCGCGTAGTGGAGCTGGGTGACGGTCCGCCCCGGTCGCGCCCTGAGCGGCCGGCGGGGCGCGGGGAAGCGCACCCCCGAGAGCGCCGGGTCCGTGAGCCGCGCGCGGGCGTGGGCCGAGGTGGGGCCCGGCAGCTCCTCGACGTCCTCCCGGCCGCGGATCCAGTCGAGCCGGAGCGGCGCGAGCCCGCGGCGGACGTCGGTCGAGGCGCCCTCGTCGGTGTAGGGCCCGCTCGTGTCGTAGAGGACGACGGGCGGGTTCGGCTCGGGGCGGCCGTCCGCGGCGCGGGTCGGAGAGAGCCGCACCTCGCGCATGGGGACGCGGACCCCGGCCTGCAGGCCTGCGACGTGGATCTTGCGCGACCCGGGCAGCGGGCCGCGGGTGATCCCGTCCAAGCGTCGTGGGTCCAGCGCCGGCATCAGGCCCTCCCCGGGCCCCCTAAGCGTTGAACGACGACCCGCAGCCGCAGTGGCCCTTCGCGTTCGGGTTCGAGATCTTGAAGCCTCCCTGGACCAGGCCGTTCCCCTCGTACGAGATCACGCAGCCGTCGAGCAGCGGGAGGCTCTCCGGGTCCACGATCACGGCGAGGCCGTCGAACGTCGCCTCCGAGTCCCCGTCCCGTTTCTCGTCGAATGTGAACCCGTACGAGTAGCCCGAGCACCCGCCCTTCTCGACGAAGACCCGCAGGGCCTTCCCCGAGAACTGGGGGTCGGACTTCTGGGCCTCCTGCACCTGTCGGATCGCCGAGGGAGTCAGGGTGACCACGAACGCGAGGATAGCCCGGGCGCGGAAGGGGTGTCAAGGCGACGTTCAGAGGGACTTCTTCAAGTCCTTGCCCGCGCGGAAGAGGACCCCGCGGCGCGCGCGGACCCGGACCGACTCGCCGGTCCGCGGGTTGCGGGCCTCGCCTGCCCGGAGCTGCCGTACCCGGAACGCCCCGAATCCCGAGATGACGACGCGCCGGTCCTTCTGGAGCCCCTTCCGGATCGCCAGGACGACGGCCTCGAGGGCACGCTCGGCAGCCGCCTTGCTCGGGAACCCGTCCGCGGCGAGGAGAGTGATGAGGCCTTCCCGGTTCATCGCGAAGCGCGGGGAAAACTACGCCGCGGGGGGCGGGCTGTCAATCATCCGGCAGAACTCGTCCTCGGGGAGGACCGCCACGCCGAACTCCCGGGCCTTCTCGACCTTGCCCCCCGGGTCGGCGCCCACGACGAGGTAGCTCGTCTTGCGGGTGAGCGAGTCGCCGGGGCGGCCGCCGAGGGCCCGGATCCTCTCGTGCGCCTCGGCGCGGGACATCTTCGTGAGGGTCCCGGTGATGACGAAGGTCTTCCCCGCGAGGGGCCCCGTCGGGGCTCCGGGCCGGTCGGCCGTGGTCTTCACCCCGGCCGCGCGGAGCCCCGCGAGCAGCGCTTTCCCCCGCTCGGACCGGAGCCATTCGCCGAGGCTCCGCGCGATCTTCTCGCCGACGCCCGGGATCGCCGTGAGCTCCTCGACGGACGCCCCCTCGATCGCGGCGAGGTCCCCGAAGCGCTCGGCGAGCAGCTCGGCGACCTTGTGGCCGACGTGCGGGACGGCGAGCCCGGCGAGCAGCCGCGCCAGCCCGCGCCCCCGGCTCGCTGCGATCCCGCCGAGGAGGTTCGCCGCGGCGAGCTCCCCCATGCGCTCGAGGGAGACGAGGCTCTCGGCAGTGAGCGCGTAGAGGTCGGGGATGTCGGTGACGAGCTCCGCCGCGACGAGCTGCTCGACGATCTTCTCCCCGAGCCCCTGGATGTCCATCTGCCGGCGCCCCCCCCAGAACTTCAGGCGCTCGACGAGCCGGCCGGCGCAGTCGGGGCTCGGGCAGCGGAGCGCCACCTCCCCCTCCGCCCGGACGAGCGGCGTCCCGCATCGCGGGCAGGTCGTCGGCGGCACGATCGGCTGCTCCGCGCCCGTCCGCTCCTCGGGGATCGCGCGGACGACGTAGGGGATGATCTCGCCCCTCTTCTGGATCACGACGCAGTCGCCGATACGGATGTCCTTCCGCGCGATCTCGGAGAAGTTGTGGAGGGAGGCCCGCGAGACGGTCGTCCCCGAAAGCGGCACCGGATCGAGGATCGCGACGGGCGTCACCGCGCCCGACTTCCCGATCTGGAGGCGAACGTCTCGCAGCCGCGTCGCCGCCTGTTCGGCCTCGTACTTGTAGGCGATCACCCAGCGCGGCGCCTTGCTCGTCTCGCCGCAGCGCTCGCGCTGGCGGAAGTCGTCCACCTTCACGACGACCCCGTCGGTGGCGTAGCCGAGCGTCGCGCGCACTTTCTCGAAGTCACGGATGTGGGTCGCGACCGCCTCCACGTCGCGGCAGGCGGCGAGCGGGACCGTGGGCATCCCGGCACCGCGGAGGAACGCCAGGAGCTGCGCGTGGGCGCGGACCGGGAGCCCCTCGGTCGCCCCGACGGAGTGGGCGAGGAAGGAGAGCCGGCAACGGGCGACGACCTTGGGGTCCTTGTGCTTGAGCATCCCGGAGGTCGAGTTCCGCGGGTTCATGAAGGGGTCGAGGCCGCCGGCGCGGCGCTCCTCGTTCATCCGGGCGAACTCGCCGAAGGGCATGAACAGCTCCCCGCGCACTTCGAGGAGAGGCGGGAGCGGTTCCCCGTCCGGGGGGTCGAGCCGGAGCGGGATCGCGCGCACGGTCCGGAGGTTCGCCGTGACGTCGTCCCCGCGCCGCCCGTCCCCGCGCGTCGCCCCGCGGGCGAAGAGGCCGCCTTCGTAGTGGAGCGCGATCGCGACCCCGTCCACCTTGGGCTCGGCGACGTACGAGGGAGGGACGCTCTCGAGGAGCTTGCGCACCCGCTCGTCCCACTCCCGGAGCCCCTCCTCCGCGTAGGTGTTCTCGATCGAGAGCATCGGGACACGGTGCTCGACGGTCTCGAAGTCGGCGATCGGCTCGCCGCCCACCCGCTGGCTCGGGGAGTCAGGCGTCACCCAGTCGGGGTGGGCCGCCTCGAGGACCTTCAGCTCCTCGACGAGCCGGTCGTAGTCCCGGTCCGAGATCTCCGGCCGCGCCTCGACGAAGTAGAGCCGGTCGTGGCGCGCGATCTCCCGCTTGAGCCGTTCGTACCGCTCGCGCTCGGAGTCGCCCGGCACGCCGCTATCCTGCGGCGGGCTCGGCGTCGCTGCAAGTTAGGTCTTGTCCGGCTTCGGGTCGTCCGCGTCCGGGTCCTGGAACCAGCGGCGGAACCAGTCCCAGCACTCGCTGCAGAGGTAGCGGACCTTGTCGTCGAACTTCACGAACTGGTGGGTGGGGATCGCCTCGATCTTTCCGCAGCGGTCGCAGGCGATCTTGGCCATCGCGCGTACCGGGAAGGAGGGTAGGGGACAGGCGCGGCGGGGCGCAAGGAACGAGTCACCGCCCGCCGCCCCGGGCCCGCTCCGCGGCCTCCAGGCCCCGCCGCGCGTCGGGGAGGTCGGGCGCGAGGGCGAGTGCGGCCTCGAACTCGCGGGCGGCTCCCTCGGCGTCCCGCGCCGCGAGGAGGACCCGGCCGAGCAGGGTCCGGGCGAGGGCGTCGGCGGGGGCGCGCGCGACGGCCTCCTCGGCGTCGGCACGGGAGCCGTCGAGGTCCCCGGTCCGGGCCCGGGCCTCCCCGCGGGAGAGGAGAGCACCGAGGAGGCCCGGGTGGAGCGCGAGGGCCCGGTCCGCCGAGGCGAGGGCGTCGGCCGGGCGCCCGAGCGCGAGCAGGGCCGCCGCGCGGTTCGCGGGACCCTGTGGGAACGTCGCCCGGAGCCGGATCGCGCGATCGGCGTCGCGGAGCGCCCCGGCGGCGTCCCCCGCCTCCAGCCGGTGGGCCGCCCGGTTCACGCAGAGCATCGCGAGGAGGCCGCGACGACCGACCGGCGCCAAGTAGGTCCCCGCCGCGATCGCCTCGGGCGGGACGCGGTGCCCGGAGCGGTACTCCTCGTCGGACTTGGCCGCCCCGCCGGCGGTGACCTCGACGTTCCGCCACGCGCCGCCCGCGTCGAGACGGAGGAAGACGTGCTCGGGGAGCGCGACGGCCTGCGCGGGGATCCCGACCCGGTCGGCGAGGGCGTGCACGAGGAGCGCGAGCCCGAGGCAAGCCCCCTGCCGCCGCTCGAGGACGCGGTGCAGGTGCAGCCCCTCGGGCCGGCGCCCCTCCGGGTCGTCCCGGTCGAACGAGAGCCCGGCCGCCCCGAACGCGGCGTCGAGGAACCGCCCGTTCGCCGCCCCGCGGTCGGCGGCCGCGGCGCAGACCTCGCGGACCTCGGACGCCCACGCATCGAGCCGCGCGAGGACCCCCGTCGCCTCGAGCCCGGGCTCCTGCTCGCGCGCGAGGAGGAGGGACGCGGCGGCGAGGTCCAGACCCTCCTCGCCCCGCGCGGCGTAGGCGTCGAAGTCCTCGCCGGGCCGGACCTCCGGGGGGCGCCGCGGCGCCTCGACCGCGGGCGGCCGGGGCGGGCGTCCCGGGAGCGGCGGCACCGGGGCCGCGCGGGGCGGGCCGTCCGGCGCGCGCTCCCCGCACCCGAGCGTCCCAAGGACCGCCGCCGCCAAGACCCGCGCCCAGGCCATCGGAGGCGATCGTACCCGCGCCGCGGGGACCCGAGGCGCGCTAGCGCCGCCGGAGCCCCCGGAAGGCCGGGGCCCGGGCGCCGCGGAGGAGCGGCGGGGCGCACGCGGGCTCCGGGGACTCGATCCGCGTGAGAACGACCTCGGCGTTCACGTCCACGCCCATCGGCACCGTGCCCCGGATCACGAGCGGGATCCGGGTCTCCCGGTCCACGAGGAGCTCGATCTCGCCGCAGAGGCCGAAGAGCCCCTGGAACCGCGCCGTGGCGGGGGTCCCGCAGGCCGGCCGCGGCACGAGCGAGAGCCGGAGGCCGTCGAAGGTCCCGGCCGGCACCGTCACCTTCTCGCAGCAGACCGCTCGCACCTCGACGTCGAAGATGCCGTGGCCGACCACGACCCGGAGCGTCCGCGCCGGCCCCCCGATCCGGAGGTCCAGCGCCCGCGCCCGGTAGAGGACCGTGAGCGGGTCGCCGGCGAGGGGGTCCGCCTCGTGCTCATGGCGGAGCCGCCACTCCCGGTGCGC
Source organism: Planctomycetales bacterium (assembly GCA_022614695.1). Taxonomy (GTDB): domain Bacteria; phylum Planctomycetota; class JAKEIC01; order JAKEIC01; family JAKEIC01; genus JAKEIC01. Next base: position 5,394 of record JAKEIC010000279.1, read on the forward strand.
GGGGTTCGTGCAGTGGCTCTCGCGGCAGTGGACCCGCACCTCGCGGCTCCCGATCCCGAGGAACCCTCCGCGGCTCTCCGTCACGAAGTGGCTGTCGTCGCAGCAGCCGTTGCAGTGCTTCCGCTTGAAGTAGCGGACTCCGTCCGCGGAGAAGGCGAGGAGGTGGGCGCCCGGGCCGCTCCCGCGGCTCTCGTCCTCGTACCGGATCGGGCGACCGGTGGCCGGGTCGAGGGTCGTCACGACGGTCGCGTCCATCGTGTGGCCGAGCGCGCTCCCCGAGGCCTTCGCGACGATGCGCGCCGTGGCGCGGCCGCAGGCGTCCCGGCCGGTCTCCACCGAGAGGACCGCCGTCCCGACGTCGCACCCGAGGAACCGCGCGGCCTTCCACGCGGAGGCCGCGTAGTGGAGTTTCTCGCCTCCTCGTAGGACCGGCCTCGGCGCCTCGACGACCTCGTCGTGCGCCCGCGCGGGGGCTCCCCCCGCGCTCGCGAGGAGCGTCGCGCACGCCGCCGCTTCCAGCCACGCCCGCCTCGCCATGTCTCGTCCTTTCCCGTGGACACCCACCGGGAGATCCTCCCGGAAAGCCGGCCACGGAGTGGGTGGGAGCAAGCCCCGTGCCGCGCCGGTATCATTTCCGGGCCCATGGGGAGCCTCTCTTCCGTCCTCGCGACGGCGGTCGTCGCGGCGTCGCTCGCGCCCGCCGCGGGCTGTCGCTGCCACGACTACTTCGACATCCGGGCGCCCTACGAACTCGCGTCTTCGCCGCCCGGGCCCCTCGCGCCGATCGGGCCGCCCCTCCTGCTCGTCGCCGACTCGCAGTTCCATCACTTGACCGGAAGCGCGGTCGGCTACCGGGCGCTCCTCTTCGACTGGGCGGTCTCGACGGCGATCCGGCCGGTCCCGCTCGACATGTTCTCCCCGTGGGTCCTCGCCCACGCCCTCGCGACGGCCCCTCCCGGGGCGGTGGCGATCCACCTCGGGGACGCCTGCGACCTCTCCACCGTAGGCGAGTTCGTCCGCTTCCGCGACGCGATGGAGCGGAGCGGGCTCCCGTGGGTCTTCGCGCCCGGCAACCACGACGGGTACTTCTTCGGTAACGAGCAGTCCGACAGCGGGCTCACCTCCGCCCTGCGGGCGATCCTCTCGCTCTTCGGCCTCGACGCGGCCCGCGACCCCGACCGGATGTGGGAGGACTCCTCGCTCGGCTCGGACGGCCCGATGCGCAAGGACCTCGTCGTCCGCCTCGCCCTGGCGTCGCTCGCGCTCGAGCGGGCGGCGCCGCCCGGCCTGCGCGCGGCGCTGGGGATCCGGAGCCTCCTGCCGTCGTCCCCGGACGAGGACCGGCTCCGGGCGATCGCGCAGCAGATCCCGCCGGGCCGCGGCGAGTGGTCGCTCCCGACGGGCGCCCTGCTCGGCGTGCTCCCTCTCCGGAGCGTCCGGTGGAATGTGGACCCGGTCCACGAGTACCGGTCGTACCTGGTCCAGGAACTTCTCCTCCCCCCGCGGGCCGGGTCGCCGGGGCCGCGGGTCCGCCTCCTCCTCCTCGACACCGCCAACTACGACGAGCCACCGGTGCTCCTGCCGCTCGGGGGGGAGAAGGTGAACGCGGGCGGCACC
>JAKEIC010000280.1 GCA_022614695.1 Planctomycetales bacterium
CGGCCGGCGGCCTCGAAGAGGCCCACGGACTTGTCCGTGCCCTTCACGACGACGCGCCCGCCCGAGACCTCGAGGGATCCGAGGGGGGCCTCGAGGATCTTGGCCGCCGCCTCGAGGAGCGCCGCCCGCGCCTGCGCGGCGGCGACGCGGACGGCGGGCGTGACGGAAGGCGCCGTGGAGGAGCCGCCCGAACCCGTGGCGAACGGGAGGTCGGAGTCCCCGATCCGGACCCGGACCGCTGCGAGAGGGAGCCCCAGCTCCTCGGCGGCCACCATCGCGCACGCGGTGCGGGTGCCTGTCCCGATGTCCTGGGTCCCGACGGCGACGTCCGCCGTTCCGTCCTTTGCGACGGTCACCTCGACCACGGGGCCCGGGCCTCCCGCTCCGCCCCAGATCCCGTTCGCCATCCCCAGCCCGCGGCGGAGCACGCCCTTCCCGGCCCCATCCTTCCCGCGTCGCGACCATCCGATCCTCTCGGCCCCGATCTCGTACTCGCGGGCGCGGATCTCGTCGAGGGCCGAATCGGTCCGGAGGTTCTTCCTACGGAACTCGAGGGGATCCATCCCGAGCTCCCGGGCCAGCTCGTCCACCGCCGACTCGAGCGCGAACGCCCCCTGGACGAACCCCGGCGCCCGCATGGCGCAGGCCGGCCCCGAGTTCGTGACCACGTCGGCGTGCTCGACACGAATGTTCGGGCATGGGTAGATCTGCTCGAGCGGGGCCGAGCAGCCCGCCGCCCCGGCCCGCACCCCGCCCGTCCCGTGGGACGCGAGCGCCAGCGCGACGAGGGTGCCGTCCTTCCGCGCACCGGCCCGGATCACCTGGACCGAGGACGGCCGGTTCCCCGACGCGAGGTGCTCCTCGCGTCGGGAGAGCAGGAGCTTCACCGGAGCCCCCGCCTCGCGAGAGAGCATCGCGGCGATCACCGCGCTCGCGCCGAGGCCGAGCTTCGATCCGAATCCCCCGCCGACGTGTTCGCTGATCGCCCGGACCGAGTTCTTGTCCTTCCGCAGTCGCTGCGCGAGCGAATCCCGGACCCGGTGGACCGCCTGGGTCGAGTCCCAGACCGTGAGCTTCTCGCCCTCCCACTGCGCGACCGTCCCGTGGGTCTCGAGGGGCACGTGGGTCTGGACGGGGGTCCGGTAGGTGGCCTCGATACGGGCGTCGGCCGCCGCGAGCGCCTCCTCGACGTTCCCGCGGCCGTTCGGGCGACCCGGCCGGACGTTCGGCCCCTCGGCCGCCTCTGGCGCGTCCGGGGCTCGCGCCGCCTCGAGGTCCGTCACGAACGGCAGGACCTCGTACTCGACCCGGATCGCGTGGAGGGCGTCCTCGGCCGCCTCTTCGGTGACGGCGGCCAGGGCGGCGATCTCGTCCCCCTGGTAGCGGACCTCGCGTCCCTCGGCAAGCGCGAGGGCCGCCTTCACGCCAGGGAGCGCCTTCGCCGGCCCGAGGTCCACGCGGCGGACCCGGGCGTGCGGGTGGGGGGAGCGCAGGACCTTCCCGTAGAGCATCCCTGGGAGCCGGACGTCCGAGGTGTAGCGGGCGCTTCCGGACACCTTCTCGGCGCCCTCGACCCGGGGAACCCGGCCGCCCACCTCCTTGAGCTTCGAGTCGGGGCCCCACGGCGCCGGCTCGCCCTCGGGGACGTCGGCCTCGATCTCCCGGACCGCGTTCGGGAGCCCGACGGAGAGCTTCCGGCGATCGCGGCGGGGGCTCACTTCCTCCCTCCACGGGCCCCACGGGCGCGGATCGCCTTCGCGGCGGTGAGCGCCGCCTCGACGATCCGCGGGTAGGCGCCGCAGCGGCAGACGTTACCGGCCAGGGCCTCGCGGGCCTGGGCCGGCGTCGGGTCGGGGACGCGCGCGAGGAGCGCTGCCGCCGCCACGACCTGTCCGGGCGTGCAGAACCCGCACTGGTAGCCGTCGGCCTGGACGAACGCCTCCTGGACGGGGTGGAGGGACGTCGGGGTCCCGAGCCCCTCGACCGTCGTCACCTCGCGCCCCTGTGCGTCCACGGCGAGGACCATGCACGAGTAGGCCGGCTGGCCGTCGAGGAGGACGGTGCAAGCCCCGCACTCGCCCCGATCGCAGACGCGCTTCGCCCCGGTGAGCCCGAGCCTCTCGCGCAGCGCGTCGAGAAGGGTGACCCGCGGCTCGCACTCGAGGGCGCGCTCCTGCCCGTTCACCCGGAGCGAGAACTTCGCGGGTCCCGGGCCGAGCTTCTCGGGGCCGGCGTCCTGGGCCGCGGCCCCGGCGCCGAGCGCGGTCGCCCCGGCGAGCCCGCCGACGCCGGCGAGAAACCCGCGGCGGCTGAACCCGGGCCCGCCCCCGCCGCGCGCCTTCCTCTTGCCCAATGCTCCCCCTCCCGCGGGGAGCCCGTGTAGCACCGGGAGACAGGGAGAGTCAAGCTCGACCGCGACTCAAGGTCCGCGACCGTATGTGGTGGCCCCGGCGCGCGGACGGGCCGCGCCGAGTCGAGCACGAGCACGACCACGGGGGACGGGATCGGGAATGCGCAACCTCCTCTCGTTCGCCCGCTTCAGCGCGGCCCCACACGGGGGTGAGGGCCGCGCTTCGCGGACTCACTCAAGGGGGTTGCCGATGTCCGATCCGACGTTTCGTCCGTGCTCGAGCTCGTGCTAGACTGCATCTTCTTCGGTCCTCCTAGACCACGAGCGCCTCGACGCCTGGCGGGTCGCCGAGGAGCTCGACCGGCTCGTCGTGGCGGTCGTCGCCCGGGTCCCGCGAGGCCGGGGATCGCTCGCCGCGCAGCTCGATGACGCCTCGGCCTCCGTCGTGCTCAATCTCGCGGAGGCGATGGGCCGCTGGGGCGCCGACCGGGCTCGCACCCTCCGAATCTCCCGAGGCAGCTTGCTGGAGGTGGACGCCGCCCTCGGGGCCCTCGAGCGGCGCCGCGGCTGCGACGCGGAGACCCGCGCCCGGTGCCACGGCCTCGCGGTCCGTCTCGCGGCGATGCTCACGGGCCTGGCGGCCGCGGCAGAGCGGGCCGGGGCCTGAGAGCAGGCTGGGCAGTCCCAGCCGCCGCGGCCGTCCGCCCGGCGACTCCAATGGAGCGGCTAGAATCGGGTGTGCCCAGTCCGCGCACCCAGGGAGTACCGGTGTCATGACGCAGCCCGGACCGAAGATCGAGCGGGTACGACTCGACCCCCGCACGGGGAGAGAGCTCTTTGCGCTTGCGCTCGGGGACCTCCGAGAGTGGCCCGGCACGCTCGGGCTCTCGTGCCCAAACTTTGTCCTGTTTGTGGCCTGTGATGCGAGCGCCGTGCCCGACGCGACGATCCGGGCGGTGGCTCGGAGATCCATCGAGGAAGGGATGGTGTATCTCTGCGCCTGGGGTCCGGACTGCGAGAGGGTCCACGACCTGTTCGACAAGGTCTGCGCGGACGTCGCACCACCTCCGGACGACGGAAACGTGATCATGACGACCTGGCACGATGATGAACCGCTCGCGGAGGCCCTGTACTTCGCGCTCGAGAACGCCCATGCGGCGGCGGATTACCTGGAGACCTGCCGCGCTGTGGTGGCGGTCTCGGTCGGTTCTGTCGACTGGGACCGCGACATCCGCCATTGGATGGCGGCGCCGGTGGACCTGGACCGGGAAGTGGGCTTGAGTCCCGGACCCTGATGCCGGTTGGCGAACCCGCCCCGGGTGGCTACTCTCTTTGCCGATGCGCGGACTTGCGCTCGCGGCCGGCGTCGGGATCCTGAGTTCGCTCGCCGTCGCGCTCCCCGACGAGCCCGACCTCGACCAGGCGCGCGAGGACCTGCGGCGCGGGCGGTACGAGCGGGCCGAGAAGGCGCTCGCGCGGCTCGCGGCGGACACGGAGGCACCTCCGGAGGCCCGGCCGCTGCGGGTCGAGGCCCTCCGGATGCTCGGGCGGCTCGCGGACGCCGAGGCCGAGGCCGAGAAGCTCGTGGCCGCGGCGCCCGCGGACGCCGCGCGGGCGGGGCTCTTCGTCCTGCGCGGCGACCTCCGCGCCGCGCGGGGGAAGCTCGACGAGGCGGCGGCCGACTACCAGGCGGCGCGCGCCGCCGACCCGACGAGTCTCGCGGCGGCGGCGGGGCTCGCGGAGGTCCGGCTCGCCCGCGGGGCGCTCGCCGAAGCCGAGGAGGTCGCCGCGGCGGCCGTCGCTGCCGCGCCGGAGGACGCCGGGGCGGCCACGGCCGGTGCGCTGACCTCCCTCGGGCGCGCGGCCGAGGTGCTCGCCGAGGTCTCGGGTGTCCGCGAGGGTCGGCCTCGGGGCGACCCGGACATGTACCTCCGGGCAAACGAGTTCTATCAGGCGGCCATGAGACTGGACCGAGCCGCGGGGCGCGAGGCGATCCTGCGCCGGGGAGCGCTATTCCTCCTCAAGCACAACCCGAACCAGGCGAAGTCCTTTTTCCAAGACCTCCTGAGGGAGAATCCCTCCGACCCCGACGCCCAGGCGGGGCTCGCGTCCTGCCACCTGACGTTCCCGAATGGTCACCCGGCCGCCAGGATCCACGCGCAGAGGGCCCTCGATGTGAACCCGAACCACCCGCGCGCGCTCCTCGTCCTTGCGGCGCTTGAGGCCGTCGCCGAGAACTACGAGGAGGCGGCCGCCCGCTGCGACCGCGTGATCGCCGTGGACCCGTCGAACATGGAGGCGCGGGCGGGACGGGCCGCGTGCCTCCTCGTGCTCGGGCGGCGAGCGGAGTTCGAGGCCGAGAAGGCGGCGATCCTTGCGGTGCGGCCCGACTCAAACGCGGCGCAGAAGCGTCGCATCGTCGGCCGGCGCGGCGGGCGTGATGCCATTAGCCGCGTAGAACTGGTTCAGGGCGGC
>JAKEIC010000281.1 GCA_022614695.1 Planctomycetales bacterium
AGCGGCTTGCCAGCCTGCTCTCCGGTCACGAACTCATCGGCACCGACGAGAATGGCCGCGCCCGCATGCAACGCGTCCAGCGCCGAGAGACCGTGGGATAGGGCTAGGACTCTCGCCCGCTCGACGACCTTAGGAATGTCGTCGGCCCAGCGGCTGACGGCCGCAAAGTAAGCCTCGTAGAAGGCGACCTCTGCACGGTGCCCGTTGTAGGTCGGCTTCGGAAGGACTTCGAGCTGGAGAGAGGTGCTGGACGTGAAGGTCCGGTTAGGGTCGTCGAGGATCCGCATCGCTGACTCGCGGGCGTCCGCGGTGCCGCGGGCTGCAGCGATAAGGAGACTCGCGTCCGCGAAGGTGAGGGTCGCCAACGCTAGCCGCGGGCCTCCCCGCGACGGCTGCGGACCTCGCGGTCAATGCCGCGCCAGCCCAGGAGTGGCATCCCAGAGCGCTCGATTCTCCCTCGGATCTGCTCGAGCTGGCGCCCCAGGGAGGTTCGCCGCGGCGGTGCTGCTGAGGCTCGCGAGCGGGGCGCCGGTCGCGGGGCCGCCTCTGGCATGGGCGCATCGTATCAGGCAAGCCGGTGCTGTGCGAGCGCAGGCTGGGTCGCGGGGGGATCGGGGACGTTTCTGCAGTGATGCGTTGACGTCGGCTGCGTAGCTACGGTAGCTACGGGACGTGCTTGCCTTTTGACTTGTTGGGCAGGACGCTCCTGCTCATCTACCCCGGAGCTCCCCCCGACCGCTCAGGGCGTCCCGCCTCCTCCCCTCCCCTCTTGTGGTGCTTGGGGACGGATTTCACGGTCCACGGCATCCCGGTTGGCCAGGTAGTAGGCAACTGCGCCGTAGGTCTTCTCCAACGACAACGAGGGGAACGCCTGAACCAGCGTCTCAGGAGTCTCGCCGTGCCAGAAACCGTGCACGAGGGAAGCGAGCGTGACCGGAGACCCAGCGACCAGCAGACTCCCCGCCGCACTCCTTGCCACATACTCGATCATGTCGTCACGCTACCCCGCCACGGGGCGCTTCGCCAGAGGACTTGCGGGGGATCGGGGTACCGGACGTGCTTGCGTTTTGACTTTCTCGCAATCCCCGCTCGCCCCCCTCCTCTCCCCAGCCTCCGCCACCCCGTCCTCGTCTGGCTGAGCCTGGATTCTACCATCGGGTAGAATCCGCTTGATCAGCGCGATGGCCGGGGAGATCGCAAGACTACGCGACTGCTAACCTCGCAAGAGATCGCGACCCTTGACAGGTGTCCCGGGCTGGGCCCGCCGGAGCGCGATCGAGTGGACGAGACGCCGGCGGGGCGCGGCGTCTTCAACCCCGCGCGCGCCGTCGGTACTTCGGCCGGTTCGCATCGAAGTCGGGGAGGGCGATCTCGATGGGAAGCGGCTCGTCCCTTCGCCGTGCCTGCATCCGCCACACCACGAGTCCGCGACGGCGCGCCTCGATCTCGCGGCGGGTCCGCCCCTGCGGCGCGTCGGGCCAGGGGCCCTTGTGGATCGCGCGCTCGAAGTGCTTTTCGAGCGCGCGCCGGAGATAGCCCCAGTAGGCCTTGTTGTCGGTCTGCACCACGAGCTTGCCGCTCGGCCTCAGGACGGCCCACGCGCGCTCGAGGAATTCCGGCGTGAGGAGGCGCCGCCCGCGGTCCGCTTCCTGGTAGTAGGGTTGCGGATGGTAGATGTGGATCTCGTCCACGGAGCCGGGCGCCAGCCGCTCGAAGATCCACGCCACCACGTCGCCGACCACGAACCGGACGTTCGCGAGGCCTCGCCGGTTCGCGCGCTGCGCGGCGTAGTCGAGCGCCACCTGCACGAGGTCTATCCCGAGATGAAGGACTTCGGGCCGCGCGAGCGCCGAACCGATCAGGAAGCGCCCGTTGCCGCAGCCCAGATCCACCACGCGCGCTCCGTCCCGGCCGAACGCTGCGGCCCAATCGAACGCGCCCCCCGTGTCCCGCCACCGCGTCCGCGTCCACGACTCCCGCGGCAGGACCCGGCCGGGGAAGGGAACGCCGAACTCGGCGTCGTCATCGGGCGGGGGACTCTCCCCTTCCATGACCGAATCCTACCGCGGGCACGAGTGCTACGGGACGTGCTTGCCTCTTGACTTGTTGGGCAGGACGCTCCTGCTCATCTCCCCCCGACCTCTCCCCGACCCCTCGGGGCGCCCGGCCTCCCCCCTCCCCGCCGGAGCCGCGGCTCGCCGCTTGCTCCTCTACCGGCCATGCGCGCGCGAACGGGCCCGGATCGTCCGGACCGCCGAACAGTCCCGGCCATCCGCCGTGTGGCGGACCGGACGGTCGGCGGCCGGAGCCGGCCGCGACTCCGCGCGCCGGGGGGACCGCGATGAACGTCTCGCAGCACCGCTTTACCGGGGGAACCTGGGGCCCGTCGCTTCCGGAGCCGGACCCGCGCGCCGGGCTCGCGCTCGTGTTCGGCAGCCCCGCCCTCCTCGAGGACTCGGGGAGGCTCGCCGAGATCCGCCAGGCGTTCCCGTCGGCCCGGCTCGTCGGCTGCAGCACCGCCGGGGAGATCCTCGGCGCCGAGGTGACAGACGACACGCTCACCTGCACGGCGATCGCGTTCGGAGAGGCCCGCGTGCGGGTGGCGCAGACCACCATCGCCGAGTGCAGCTTCCTCGCGGGCGCGGAGCTGGCCGGGGCGCTCGCCGCCGACGACCTGCGCCACGTGCTCGTGTTCGCCGAGGGCCTGAAGGTCAACGGCAGCCAACTCGCGCGCGGCATCCAGTCCCGGCTCCCCCCCGGCGTCACGGTCACGGGCGGCCTCTCCGCCGACGGGGACCGGTTCGGCCGCACGGTCGTCCTCTGCGACCGGCCGGCCGACCGGGGGATCGTGGGCGTGGGGCTCTACGGCCCGGGGCTGAGGGTCGGGTTCGGCTCGCTCGGCGGGTGGGACCCCTTCGGGCCCGAGCGGCTCGTCACCCGCGCCACGGGGAACGTCCTTTTCGAGCTCGACGGCGAGCCGGCCCTCGACCTCTACCGGCGCTATCTCGGGGAGCACGCGGCCGGGCTGCCCGCCTCCGGGCTCCGGTTCCCCCTGAGCCTCCGGAGCGACGGCGTGGAGGCCGGGCTCGTCCGGACCCTGCTCGCCATAGACGAGTCCGCCCACAGCATCACGTTCGCCGGCGACATCCCCGAAGGGAGCCTCGCGCGGCTCATGAAGGCCAATTTCGAGCGCCTGATAGACGGCGCGACGCGAGCCGCCGAGGCGAGCCACGCCCCGCTCCGGGGCTCGCGGCCCGAGCTGGCGCTCCTCGTCAGCTGCGTCGGGCGGAAGCTCGTCCTCAAGCAGCGCGTCGAGGAGGAGGTCGAGAGCGTCCGGGAGGTGCTCGGCGCCGCCGCCGCCCTCACGGGCTTCTACTCCTACGGCGAGCTGGCGCCCATGCTGAACGAGACCTCCTGCCAGCTCCACAACCAGACCATGACGATCACCACCGTCTCGGAGAACTGACCGTGCACCCCCTCCTCGAGCGGCAGCTCCGGCGGGCGTTCGGCGGCGCGATCCCCGGGGGGGAGGCGTTCGCCCGCTGGACCGAGGCCGTGGACCGCTTCTACCGGGAGTCCGACGAGGACCGGGCGCTGCTCGAGCGCTCGCTCGATCTCGCCTCGCACGAGCTGCTCGAGAAGAACCGGCTCCTGCGGGACGACAACGAGAGGCTCCGGGCGGCCGAGAGGGCCCTCCTCGAGGGCGAGCGGCGGCTCCGGGAGATGAACGACCAGCTCGAGGCCCGGGTGGCCGAGCGCACCCGGCGCCTCGAGGAGACGAACCAGGACCTCCGACGGGAGATCGGCCAGCGCGAGGCGGCCGAGAAGCAACTGCGCCAAGCCCAGAAGATGGAGGCGATCGGCCTCCTCGCGGGCGGCATCGCCCACGACATCAACAACCAGCTCTCGGGGGTCCTCGGGTTCGCGGGCCTCGCGCAGGCGGCGCTCTCCCGCGAGCACCCGGCGCATTCCGATCTCGCGCGCGTGCAGGAGGCGGGCGAGAAGGCCGCCGGCATCGCGCGCCAGCTCCTCGCGTTCAGCCGCAAGCAGGTGCTCGAGCCGCGGGTGGTGGACCCCCACGACGTCGTCGCGCAGACCGAGCGGATGCTCGGCCGGCTGCTCGGCGAGGACATCTCGATCGCCGTCGTCCGCCGGGGCCGCCCGGTCCGGACCCGCGTGGACCCGGGCCAGCTCGAGCAGGCCGTGATGAACCTGGCCATCAACGCGCGCGACGCGATGCCCGGCGGCGGCCGGATCACGATCGAGACCGGGGGCGAGGAGCTCGACGAGGCGGCGGCCGCCCTCCGGCCGGGCCCCTACGCGCGCATCGTCGTCCAAGACACGGGACACGGCATGGACCGGGAGACCCTCACGCGGATCTTCGAGCCGTTCTTCACCACGAAGCCGGTGGGGAAGGGCACCGGCCTCGGCCTCGCGATGGTCCACGGCTTCGTCCACCAGAGCGAGGGGTTCATCGAGGTCGAGAGCGCGCCCGGGGCCGGGACCACGTTCCGGCTCTGGTTCCCCGCCGTTCGCGACGACGGGCCGCGCGCCGAGGGCGGGCGGCCGGCGGAGGCGGTCCTCCCGCGCGGGACCGAGTCGGTGCTCGTCGTCGAGGACGACGCGCTCGTGCGCTTGGTGGCCGTGCGGATCCTCCAGGGGTGCGGCTACCGCGTCTCCGAATCCGCGAACGGGCCGGCCGCCCTCCAGTCCCTGCGGTCGGGGCCGCCCCCCGATCTCCTCCTGAGCGATGTCGTGATGCCGGGCCTCTCCGGGGTCGAGTTCGCGGAAGAGGCCCGCGCCCTCCACCCGAGGCTCCGGGTCTGCTTCATGTCGGGCTACCCGCGCGACGACGTGCAGCGACGCGGCATCTTCACCGCCGGCGACCGGTTCGTCCCGAAGCCCCTCACCCCGGCGACGCTCGCGAGGGCCGTCCGGGAGACGCTGGACAAGGTGTAGACTTGGCCCCCTCATGTGCGGCATCGCCGGGCTCTGGGACCGCGCCGGTTCGGAAGCCGGGGCCTCGCTCGCGCCGGTGCTCGAGAGCCTCCGCCACCGCGGGCCGGACGCCGCGGGCACGCAGCAGCTCGCGCCGGTCCCCGACGCGGCTCTGAGCCTCGCCGCCTGCCGGCTCGCGATCCTCGACCCGTCCCCGGCCGCCGGGCAGCCCTTCCGGTCGGGGGACGGCCGGTCGGCGCTCGTCTACAACGGCGAGGTCTACAACTTCGCCGACCTGCGCGCGCTCCCACGCTACGCCGACGGCTGGCGGACCCGCTCCGACACCGAGGTCGTGGCCCGGCTCCTCGCCCGCGACGGGCACGCCGCGCTCTCCTCGCTCCGCGGCATGTTCGCCCTTGCCTGGGCAGGGCCGGCGCCGCGGCCGCTGCTCCTCGCGCGCGACCGGATCGGGATCAAGCCCCTCTACTGGACGCCGCGGCGCGCCCCGGGGCCTGCGTTCGCCTCGGAGCTGCGCGCGCTGCTCCGAGCCGGCCTCGCGCCCCGACGCCTCCGCCGCGAGGCGCTCGACTCGTACCTCGCCACCGGCTCCGTCGTCGAGCCCTGGACCGCGGCGGAGGGCGTCGAGTCGCTCCCGGCCGGGGCCGTCCTCGAGTGGGGCCCCGGCCCCGCGCCGAGCCCGCGCACCTACTGGCAGCCTCCGGGCCGCGCGGCCTCCGGGCCGCCCGCCGGCTCGCTCCCCGAGATCCTCCGGGACACGGTCCGGCGGCACCTCGTCTCGGACCGCCCGGTCGGCGTCTTCCTCTCCGGCGGGCTGGACTCGGCCGGGATCGCCGCGGTCATGCGGGCCCTCGAGCAGCCGGTCGTCACGATCACCGTCCCCCTCGACGAGGGACCCGGCTCCGACGTCGAGGCGGCGCGCGAGACGGCGGCCATCCTCGGGACCGACCACCGCGAGGTGGCGCTCCCCCCCGAGGGGCCACTCTCGGCGCTCCCCGCCTTCCTCGACTCGATGGACCAGCCGACCGCCGACGGGCTGAACACCTGGCTCGTGGCGCGCGCGGCGAAGGAGGCGGGCCTCGTCGTCTGCCTGTCGGGCCTCGGCGCCGACGAGCTGTTCGGCGGCTACGACAAGCTGCGCCAGGTGAGGTTCCTGGCGCGCCTCGCCAGGGTCCCGGGCGGCGCCGCTCTCGCGCGGCTTCTCGCCCGGTACCGGCACGCCCCGGACGAGCCGGTCCGCCTGAAGCTCGAGGAGTGGCCCGGGACGGCGGACCTGCTCACGGCCCACGCCTACACGCGCATGCTCTTCACGCGGCGCGAGCGGGAGGCGCTGATCGGGGACGCCCCTTCGGGCCGCGGCCTGGGCTACCCGCCCGAGACGGAGCGCCGCCTCGAGGCCGAGATTGACGGCATGGACCCGCTCGCGGCCATCTCGTGGCTCGAGATGGCCACCTACATGCGGAACACGCTGCTGCGGGACACCGACGTCTTCACGATGGCCCACTCGATCGAGGGCCGGGTCCCCTACTGCGACCACGTCCTGGTCGAGCACGTCCTGTCGCTCCCCGCGCGCGAGAGGCCCCCCGGGAAGGGGCTGCTGCGCCGGGCGCTCGCCCCCTACCTGCCCAAGCGCCTCCTCCACCGCCCGAAGAAGGGCTTCGTCCTGCCGCTCGCGCGCTGGCTCCAGGGGCCGCTCGGCCGGATCGTCGAGCCGGTCGTCTGCGGCGAGGGGCCGTCGGGCCTGCGCGTGGACGCCAAGCGCGAGGTCTGGTCCCGGTTCCTCCGGATGCCCGAGAGGATGGCCACCCGCGCCTGGGCCCTCTTCGTCCTCGAGGAGTGGTGCCGCAGGCACGCGGCGTGACGCGGGGGTCGGGGCGGCACCGCGACGGTAGACTGATCGGGTGCGGCCGCAGGCACCGGTGGCAGGGGACCGGGGACCCGGGGCGGCTCGCGCCTTTCTCACCGACTTCGGTCTCGCGAAATCCGTCGCGACCGGCTCGAAGCTCACGCGCACGGGGGAGGCCCTCGGGACCCCGGCGTACATGTCCCCCGAGCAGGCCCGCGGGGAGGTGTCGGTCCTCACGCCGGCGACCGACGTCTGGGCCCTCGGGTGCGTCCTCTACGAGATGCTCGCGGCGCGGCCGCCGTTCGAGGGCGAGACGACCGCCGCCGTGGTCGCCGGCGTCCTCGCTCGGGATCCGCCACTCCTCTCGCGCATCGCCCCTCGGATCCCGGCCGGCATCGAGACCGTGATCCGGGTCTGCCTCCAGAGGCGCGCCGACCGCCGATACCGCACCGCCGGGGACCTCGGGAGGGACCTCGACCGCCTCTTGGCCGGTGAGCGGCCCTCGGCGAGGCTGCCCCGCCCGTGGCGGCTCTGGGCGGCTCTGGCGGGGGGCGCCGCCGCGGCGCTCGCGTGGGGCGCTCTCCTCGCCGCGGGCGGCGGCGGCCGTCCGCCCCCGTTGGCGCCGCCGGCGGCCGACTCCGCGCGCGACGAGGCCGCAGTGCTGGCCGCCCGCGCCCGTCGCGGCCGCGCCTCCGACCCCACGGCCGCGGCGGGCCTCCTCTCCGACGCCCTCGCGCAGGAGCCCGGACGCCACGAGTGGCGCGTGGAGCACGGCCTCCTCCTGTGGGCCCTTGGCCGCGGCGAGGCGGCCCGGGCGGAGTGGGCGCGCGTCCCGCCGGACGCCCCTGAAGGCCCCGCAGCACTCCTCTACGCTGGCCTCGAGGAGCTGTTCCGGCTCGAGGAGGGCAGGCTCGGGACCCCTTCCGCCGGCCGGTGGCTCGCGGCGGTCCCCGCCGGGGGGGGTCGCGTGGCGCGGGTGGCGGCGGTGGCGACCGCCTACGCCCGCGGGGCGAGGGAGGAGGCGCGGGAGGCCGCGCGCGGAGAGGCCGGCTGGGAGTTCGCGCTGTTGCGCGGGATGATCGAGGCTCACATCCAGGACGGGGACCTCGCCGCCGCCGAGCGCGAGCTGACGGTCGCGCTCTCGGAGGGGATCCCGTTCGCGTGGACCTACCGGAACCGCGCGCAGGTCCGGAACGCGCTCCGGAACCCCGAGGGGGCGCGGGACGACTGCGACACCGCCCTGCGGCTCCACCCCCGCTACCCGCTCGCCCACCTCACCCGCGCCCAGGCGCGGAGCCATCTCGGCGACGACGCGGGCGCGCTCGCGGACTACGACGCCGCGCTCGGGGCCGGGGTGGGGGGAGCTGGGGCCGTCTTCAACCGCGGCTTCCTGAAGGGGCGTCTCGGAGACCTGGACGGCGCGCTGCGCGACTACGACGAAGCCCTCCGCCTCGACCACGGACTCGTCGAGTGCCGCGTGAACCGCGCCCTCCTGCGCGAGCAGCGGGGGGACCTCGCGGGGGCCGAGAGCGACTTCGGGGAGGCGATCCGGCTCCACCCGCAGGAACGTGGCCTCCTCACCCACCGGGCCTCGGCGCGGACCCGCCTCGGCGACTTCGCCGGGGCGCTCGAGGACTACGAGGCCACGATCCGTCTGGGGCCGCGGAGCGCGGAGATGCTCTTCAACCGGGCGCAGGCTCGCCTGCTGGTCGGCGACTTCTCCGGGGCGGTGGAGGATTGCTCCGAGGCCCTGAGCCTCGAACCGGGCCTCGCCGAGGCGCTCGTGGCCCGGGGCATGGCGCGGCTGAATCTCGGCGACGCCGAGGCGGCGCTGGCCGACGTGCGGGCCGCCCTCCTCCTCAGGCCAGGAGTCCCCGAGCCGCACGCCAACCTCGGGGTCATCCTCGAGTCGCGCGAGCGGTGGCGCGAGGCGGCCGAGGCCTTCGAGGAGTTCCTCCGGCTCGCGCCCGCGAGCCCGCGGGCCCCGGAGGCGCGCGCCCACCTCGAGAGGTGCCGGGCACGGCTCGCCCGGGACTGACCCTTGCGCGTCCGGCGCGCCCGGCGTAAAGGAGTCTCCCTCCGGCCCGGGCGGGCCGTTCCCCGCCACTCCCTATGGGCTCCGAAGTGGACAAGTTCCTCCAGAGGTTCCAGGCGAACCCCTCGGACGCGGCGCCGTTCGAGGTCCTGAAGGAGCATTACTACAACGGCAAGCACTGGCCCGACCTCCTGAACCTCTACGTCACGCACGCCCAGGCCCTGAACGACCGGGGCAAGACGGCCAAGCTGTTCATCCAGGCCGCGAGCGTCGCCGAGAAGCAGATGGGGAAGCCGGACAAGGCGCTCGAGCTGCTCGAGCGGGCCCACCGGAGCGGCGGCGCGCCGCCCGACCTCCGCAAGGCCCTGCTCCAGCGCTACTCGGCTCGCGGCGACCACGCCAAGGCTGCGCAGATCCTCGCGACCGAGGCCCGCACGGCGGCGCCCGGGCAGAAGAAGGCCGTCCTCGTCCAGCTCGCGCAGACCTGGGCCCGGGCGCGCGAGCACGGGCGCGCCGTCGAGGCGCTCGAGCAGGCGCTCGCGCTCGACCCGAAGGACGCCTCGGTCCACGAGACTCTCGCCGAGGTGCTCGGGCAGACCGACCGGGTGGCCGACCTCGGCGCGGCCCTCGAGCGCTGGGCCTCGGCGCTCCCCGCCGGCACCGACGCGGAGAAGGAGGCCAAGGCCGCCGTGCTGCGGCGCGCCGCCGAGCACGCGGAGCGGAAGCTCTCCGCGCCGGAGAAGGCCCAGGACCTCCTCGCCGAGGCCCTGGCGCTCCGCCCCCGCGACCGCGAGGCCCTCGAGGGCCTCGCGCGGCTCGCCGAGACCCGCAAGGACCCGCGCGGACTCGTGGACGCGCTCGAGCGCCGCGCGGAGGTGGAGGAGGAGCCCGCGAAGGCCGCCGCCCTCCACCACCGGATCGGCCGGATCCTCGAGGAGCAGCTGAGGGCCGCCGACGCGGCCGCCGGCCACTACCGCCGCGCGCTCGCCCTCGACTCGGGCCACGGCGGCGCCTCGGCCGCGCTCGAGCAGGCCTACGAGCGCGAGGGCAAGGTCGCCGACCTCGCCGACCTGCACTCCCGGCGGGCGGCGGTCTCGCGCGACCCGGCCGAGCGGGCGGCGGCGCTCCGGGCCGAGGCGGAGCTCCGCGAGGGGCCGCTCGGCGACGCCGAGGGGGCGCTCCGCGCCCGCGACGCGCTCCTTGCCCTCGAGCCCGCCGACGGCGACTCGGCCGAGGCCCGCGTCCGCCTCCTCGAGAGGCTCGGGCGCCACGCCGAGCTCGTGGCGGCCCTGCTCGCCCGCGCAGAGTCGGACGTCGGGCGGTCGGCGGAGCTCCGGATCCGGGCCGGCGCGATCGCCGAGGGGCGGCTCGGCGACGCGCGGCGCGCGGCCGAGATCTACGGCGCGCTCCTCGACCAGGAGCCGGGCCACCGCGAGGCGGCCGAGTCGCTCGCCCGCGTCGCGGCGAAGGCCGGCGACCCCGGGGCGCTCGCTCGCGCGCTCGGGGCGGAGCTGGCGCGGCGGAAGGGCGCCGCCGAGCGCCTGCCGCTCCTCCCGCGCTACGCGGCGGCGCTCGCCGGCCTGCCCGCGCGCGCCGAGGAGGCCGCGGCGGCGTGGGAGGAGGTCCTCTCGCTCTCGCCCACCGAGCCCGAGGCCTACGACGCGCTGGCGCGGCTCTACTCGGACGCGGGCCGCTTCGAGGAGCTGGCGGCGCTCTACCGGCGGCTCCTCCCGCAGGTCGCCGAGCCCTCGGCCCAGGCGGAGATCCACCGCCGCCTCGGGGAGATCTTGCGCCGGCGGCTCTCCGACCCCGCGGGCGCCGAGGCGGCCTACCGGTCGGCCGTGCGCCTCGAGCCCGGCGACCGCGCCTCGTGGGCGGGGCTCCGGGCCCTCGCGCTCGAGCGCGGGGACGCCGCCGGCGCGCTCGAGGCCGCTCGCCGCGAGGCGGAGGCGGCCGAGGGGGGCGAGAGGCTGGGGCTCCAGGTCGAGGCGGGCGCGCTCGCGGAGGAGAGGCTCGGGCGCGACGAGCTCGCCGCCGGGCTCTACCGCGAGGCTCTCGCGGCCGACCCGGCCCACGAGGGGGCGCGCGAGAGGCTCGCCGCGCTTCTCCTCCGGCTCTCGCGCGGCGGCGAGGCGGCCGACGTGCTCGTGCGGGCGGCCGAGGCGAGCGCGGAGCCCGGCGAGGCGCTGGCGCTCGGGCGGCGGGCGGCCGACCTCCGGCGGTCGGCGGGCGACCGGGAGGGGGCGGCGGCGGCGCTCGAGGCGGGGCTCCGCGCGGCCCCCGACGCCGCGGGGGCGGCGGCCGTCCGCGACGACCTCGCCCACCTCTACGAGTCGCTCGGCAAGGACGAGGCCGTCGCCTCGCTCCACCGCGAGGCGGCCGAGCGGGAGACGGACCCCGTCGCCCGGGCGGCGCGGCTCAGGCGCGCGGCCGAGGTGCTGCACGCCCGGTGCGGGGACCCGGTCTCCGCGGTGCCGCTCCTGCGGGCGGCGGTGGAGCTCTCGCCGCGGGACCCGGAGGGCTTCCGGCTCCTCGCCGAGGCGGGCCGCGCCGCCGGGGACGCCCCGGCGCGCCTGCTCGCGGCCCGCGGCGAGCGGGCCTGCGGGGTCCC
>JAKEIC010000282.1 GCA_022614695.1 Planctomycetales bacterium
CGCGACCTCCGCGCGGGGCACGGCTGGTACGCCTTCTCCGAGGTGCTCATCTTCCTCGTGATCCTCGCCGTGGGGTTCGTCTACGTCTGGGTGAAGGGCGACCTCGACTGGGTGAAGTCCACGCGGGCCCAGCGTCCCGCCGAGGCGCCTGCCGTTTCGCCCCCGACTCAAGGAGGGTCCGGTGCCCCCGACCGCGCCGCCGGTTAACCCGGCGAACCAGAACCAGGACCTCCTCACCAAGGACACGATCCTCCTCACGACCGTGGAGGACTTCGTGAACTGGTGCCGTCGGAGCTCGGTCTGGCCCCTCACTTTCGGGCTCGCCTGCTGCGCCATCGAGATGATGGCGGTCGGCGCCACGAAGTTCGACATAGACCGGTTCGGCTCGGGGCCCTTCCGCGGCACCCCGAGGCAGGCCGACCTGATGATTGTGGCGGGGACCGTCACCCACAAGATGGCCCCCCGCGTGAAGCGGCTCTACGACCAGATGGCCGAGCCGAAGTACGTGATCGCGATGGGCGCCTGCACGATCGGCGGCGGCCCGTACTGGAAGTACGGCTACCACGTCGTGAAGGGCGTGGACCTCGTGATCCCCGTGGATGTCCACGTGGTCGGCTGCCCGCCGCGGCCCGAGGCGCTTCTCGAGGGCGTCTTCAAGATCCAGGACCTGATGAAGCGGGAGAAGCTCCTCGACCGCCTCCGCACCTACCACAAGCGCGAGACCTACAAGGGCGCCGGGAACGCCGCGATGCCGGCGCCGGGCACGCCGGGGCGGTAGGCCGATGACCCGCGCCGAGGCCCACGCGGCGATACTGGCGAAGTTCCCGGACGCGATCGTTCGCGACGGGCGCGAGGGGAAGGAGGCGGGCGACCCCTACCTCGTCGTGAAGGCCGAGCGGCTGCACGACGTCGTGAAGTGGATGAAGGAGGACCCCGGGATGCGGTTCGAGGTCCTCCAGTGCCTCTCGGGAGTGGACTACGGGAAGGACCTCGCCTCCGTCTACCACCTCGACTCGTGGACGAACAAGGTGACGGTGTGCCTACGCGTCGAGCTCCCGCGCGAGAAGCCGGAGGTCGCCTCGATCACCGACCTCTACGGCGCGGCCGACTGGCACGAGCGGGAGGCGTATGACTTGCTGGGAATAACGTACACCGGCCACCCGAAGCTCGTGCGCATCCTCTGCGCCGAGGACTGGGTCGGCTACCCCCTCCGGAAGGACTACGTCTTCCCGAAGGAGTACCACGGGATCAAGAACGATCTATGAGCCCCGAACTCCAGTCCCCGCCCCTTGCCCAGCCCCGCGCGCCCGGCGACGTGCGCACGGAGGAGATGCTGCTGAACATCGGGCCGCAGCACCCCTCGACGCACGGGGTCTTCCGGGTCGTCGTCCAGACCGACGGCGAGATCGTGCTCGACTCCGAGCCCCACATCGGCTACCTGCACCGCTGCTTCGAGAAGATCGCCGAGTCGGTGGACTACCTGAAGGTGACGCCCTACACCGATAGGCTCGACTACCTCGCCAGCATGTGCAACAATCTCGGCTACTGCCTCACGGTCGAGAAGCTGATGGGGCTCCAGATCCCGAGGCGGGCGACGCGGCTCCGGATGATCGTGGCGGAGCTGAACCGGGTCGCCTCGCACCTCCTCGCCTTCGGCACCTACGGCATGGACTCGGGCGCGATCACGCCGTTCCTCCACGCCTTCCGCGACCGGGAGGCGATCCTCAAGCTCTTCGAGATCATCTGCGGTCAGCGCCTGAACTACAACTACGTCCGGATCGGCGGGCTCGCCGAGGACGCGCCGCCGCGCTGGCTCGACCAGGTCGCGGCCTTCGTGGACTTCTTCGAGCCGAAGATTGACGAGTACGACGCGCTGCTCTCCTACAACGGCATCTTCATCAAGCGCGCGGCGAATATCGGCGTCCTCCCGGCCGCGACCGCCATCTCGTGGGGCTGCACGGGGCCGGTCCTGCGCGGCTCGGGGGTCCGGCGCGACATCCGCAAGGACGAGCCCTACCTCGAGTACGACAAGGTCGAGTTCGACGTGCCGATCGGGCGCGGCGAGGTGGGGACCCTCGGCGACTGCTGGGACCGGTACATGGTGCGCGTCCGCGAGATGCGCGAGGCGTGCAAGATCGTGCGGCAGGTCCTCAAGGACGTCCCCGAGGGGCCCGTCATGGCCCCCGAGGCGAAGAAGGTGCTGCGGCCCCCGAAGGGCGAGGTCTACTACCGGATCGAGAACCCGCGCGGGGAGCTCGGCTTCTACGTCGTCTCCGACGGGAAGGACAAGGCCGTCCGGATCAAGTGCCGGAGCCCCGCGTTCTGCAACCTGTCGGTGCTCCGAGAGATCGCCCACGGCTGCATGCTCGCCGACATGATCATGATCATCGGGAGCATCGACTTCGTGATGGGAGAGGTGGACCGATGACCGGTCCGGCCGGCTCGCTCCCGCTCTCGACCGGTCGCGGCTCCCGCGAAGCGACCGCGATCGTCTACCAGGAGCTGCTCAACCCGCACCACGCGCAGACCTACACGGGGCGCGCCTACTGGGGGCTCTTCCCGTTCGCGGCGCTCTTCGTGCCCGTGCTCACGGCCGGGCTCTTCGTGGCGTGGGAGGCGGTCGTCCACCTGACAGGGCTCACGCGGACGACGGGGGAGTTCTGGTCCGTCGCCCGGCCGCTCCTCCTCGGGCTGGGCTGGGTCCACGTGATCCTCATCTTCATCACGATCTTCTCGATGTACGCCGTCTGGATGGAGCGGAAGGTCTCCGCCCACATGCAGTGCCGGACGGGGCCGATGGAAGTGGGGCGGATCCAGGGGAGCATCTTCCTCTGGAAGCGGTTCAACTTCCGGCTCTGGCCCAAGTCCTGGTCCCCGCACGGCTGGCTCCAGACCCTCGCCGACGGATTGAAGCTCATGGCGAAGGAGGACCTGATCCCGAAGGACGCGGACCGGTGGATCTTCATCCTCGCGCCGATCGTCGCGTTCACGGGCGTCTTCATCTCGTTTCTCGTGATCCCGTTCCACGGGGTCCTGTCGAGCTTCATCCCCGCCGACCTCGACACGGGCGTCTTCTTCTTCGCGGCCGTCACCTCGATCGAGGCGATCGGCGTGATCATGGCCGGCTGGGCGAGCAACAACAAATGGGCGCTCTTCGGCGCGATGCGCGCCGCGACCCAGGTGGTCTCCTACGAGCTGCCCATCGGGCTCGCCTTCCTCACCGCGGTCGTCGCCGCGGGGAGCCTGCGGGTCTCTGACATCGTGGCGGCCCAGGGGCCGGACTACGGGATGCTTGCCTGGTTCGTCTTCCGGAGCCCCTTCCTCCTCCTCGCGTTCGTCATCTACTTCATCTCGTCGCTCGCCGAGTGCAAGCGGGCACCCTTCGACCTCCCCGAGGCCGAGTCGGAGCTGATCTCGGGCTTCCACACCGAGTACAGCTCCATGCGCTTCTCGATATTCTTCCTCGCCGAGTACGCGGCGATGTACGTCGTCGCCGCCTTCGCCGCGGTCCTCTTCCTCGGCGGCTGGTGGACCGGGATCGCGCCGGTGGACCACTTCCTCGCCGATGCGGCGAAGTCGGACGGGCTCCTGCCGCGCCTCGCCGCCGTGGGAATCGGCGTCTTCGCCGTCGTCGGGAAGAGCATGATCCTCGTGTTCTTCCAGATGGCCGCCCGCTGGACCTACCCGCGGGCGCGGTTGGATCAGGTGATGTACCTCTGCCTCAAGGTGTTCCTGCCCTTCGGCCTGCTGACCCTCGTCGGCGGGACGGCGTGGGAGCTGTGGCTTGAGGGCGGATGGCCGAAGGCGCTCTTGGGGTAGCCGGAGGGAGAAAGATGCCCGCCGCCACGACCGGGACTCCGATCGCCAACCGCGGCTACTTCGCCACGATCTGGCAGGTCGCCCGGAGCTGCCTCACGGGGCTCGGCGTGACGATGCGCTACTTCGTCCGGCCCGGCACTGTCTGCACGCTCCAGTACCCGCTCCAGAAGGACAACCTCCCCGAGCGGCACCGCGGCATCCACTTCCTCGAGACCGAGAAGTGCATCATGTGCTGGAAGTGCGCGCGCGCCTGCCCGGTGGACTGCATTGACATCGAGGGGACGCGCGACGGGGAGATCAACGGCGCCTACCAGGGGAAGGGCGTCCTGCTCACGCGGTTCACGATTGACTACTCGCGCTGCATCTTCTGCAACCTCTGCTGCGAGCCGTGCCCCGAGCTGTGCATCCACATGGGCCAGGAGTTCGACTACTCGGCCTACCACCGCGACGACGTCGTGAAGAACCTCCTCTCGGACCGGGTCTTCACGAAGGACGACAAGACCTTCGTCTTGAAGGCCCGCGAGGAGGCGGCGAAGCTCGCCGCGGCGAAGAAGGCCGCGAAGGCGGCCGCGGCGCCGAAGCCGGCGGCGCCGGCGGCCCCCGGAGCCGCCCCTGCGGCGCCGGCCGCCGCGGCGAAGCCCCCGGTCCCGCCAACGGCGGCGGCATCCACGCCTCCCGAGCCTCCGAAGCCGGCGGGGTAACGGGCGTGCGAGGCCCGGGGCGCGCCCCCCCGACAACGTCGAGGCCTACTCGACGACCGCGGTCCTGACCCGCGACGGACGCGCCGGGTCGGTCCACGCGAGGAGGGCGCCGCCCCCGGGGAGCGCGGCGAGGCGGGGGAAGCCGCTCGCGCGCGAGTCGGGGACCGTGGCCGCGGTCGCCGGCTCGGAGATCGCTCCGTCCGGCGCGAGGCGCCGGACGCGCAGCTCGGCCTTGTCCCCGACGCGCTCGAGCCACGAGACGAGGAGAGAGCCGTCGGAGAGGTAGGCCGCGTCGGCGCGGCCGATGGGGTCGCCCGCCGAGACGACCGCGGGCTCGCCGAAGCTCTTCCCGCCGTCCCGGCTCCGGGCGGCGAGGACCCGGGGGCCTCCGGCGGCGGTGAACCAGGCGACCGCCACCTCCTCGCCGCGGGACGCCGCCCGCGGTCCGTTCACGGGTCAGCCGCCGATCTTCCAGCCGTCCCGGCGGACGAGGGCCGGCCCGGACCACTTCCCGGCGGCGAGCCGCGAGACCGCGATGTCCCGGACCTCTCCCTCGTCGCGGTCTCGCCAGACCGCGGCCAGGCCCCCGCCCGGGAGCGGTGCCACCGAGGTCGGGCAGCACTCGCAGACGCGCTCGTCGAGGAGGCTCTCCTCGCCGGTCTTCCCGTCCTTCCCGAACACGACGGCCCGCGCCTGCATGTCGCCCCCGCCGTGTCCCCCGTGACCCCCGTCGTGGCCGCCGGCCATCTCACGCCCGTCGAGCCAGACGGCCGCGAACCGGCCGTCGGGGAGCGGCATGAGGGAGACGAAGCCGTACTCCGGGCCCTTCCGGTCCGAATGGAGCCACGCCGGCGTCGGCCAGCTCTTCCCTCCGTCCTCCGAGACCGCAAGCCTCGCCCCGTAGCCCTCCTCGCCCGTCCTCTCGAGCCAGCTCGCCGCGAGGGTCCCGTCCGCGTGGGCCGCGACCGCCGGCACGTCCGCCCAGTTCGCCAGGAGGTTCGTCCCCTCCACCACGGTCCGCGCCTCGGTCCAGCCGTCCGCCGTCCGGGCCGCGAACCGGACCGCGAGGGACTTCCCTCCCCGCCCCTCGATCCATGAGAGGTAGACCTTCCCGTCCGCGCCCGCGGAGAGCGAAGGCATCCCGCTCCGCTCCGCCGCGGGCGACGGCGCCTCGCGGATCTTCGCGGCGGCGAGGCCCGGCGGCGCCCTCGGCCCCTCCGCCTCCTGGCCCGACGTGCGCGGGGGGGCCGACGCGAGCAGGACGACCGCGGCGAGCCAGGCGATGAGAGCGCGCATCGGAGGACGGTATCATACGCAGGGGGAAACGCCCGCCGTGGAGGACCTCGCGAAGTTCGTCGCCCGCCTGCAGGGTCTCAGCCTCGAGGACTTGCAGGCGCGGCTCCCGGACCCGGTCCTCCTGCTCGAGGGGGCCGGGCCTGCGCCGGAGTCCGGGGAGGTCTTCCTCACCCGCGACGGGAAGCCCACCCGCTCCCGGGAGGAGGAGGCGGCGGCGGGGACGGGCGCGGCCCCCCCCGCTCCCGGCGGGGAGGCTCCCGCGGCGGGCGCCGTCCTCCGCCTGGTGAAGGTCGTGAAGACGGTCTTCCCGTCACGGATCACGGTCGGCCGGGCGGGGGACAGCGACATCCTGCTGAACCGGAGCTCGGTCTCGAAGCAGCACGCATTCTTCACCAAGGATTCCGAGACCGGGAGCTACTGGCTCACCGATGCGGGATCGAGGAACGGGACGCGGGTGAACGGGAACCCCGTCGGGCCCGGCCAGCGGGTGGCGCTCTCGGACGGGGACCGCGTGAACTTCGGCGGGGACGTCGAGTTCAGCTACTTCACCCCGCGCGGGCTGCACCCCTACCTCCCCGTGCTCGCGCGCCGTCTCCTGCAGAAGCCAGCGGGGGGCTAGTAGATGTACACCACGCGGATCTCCGAGAGCGTCGGCGTGCTCGCGGGGATCGTCGTCGCGAGCGTCGCCCGCACCCGGATCGAGGGGTAGCTGGCGACGGAGAGGCCCCCGAGCGGCACCTCGTTCGAGGCGTTCGGCGTGAAGCCCGCCGAGTTCCCGGGGAGGGCCGAGTCGGGGATGAGCACCCCGTTCCGGTCCGTCACCCGGTAGAGGATCGAGGTGCCGGCCGGGGTCGCCTGCGTGACGATCAGCTTGTCGTAGCGCGAGAGAGTCCCCGGCGAGGGGGAGACGAAGCTCGTCCCGCCGTTCACCGTGATCCGGATCCCGCCCAGCGTCGCGATGGCGAACTGCTGGTTCGAGCCGCCGCCGAAGTCCGCCCAGGTGACCCGGTCGTCGAGGAGGCTTCCGCTCGCCACGTCCCGGGTCGTGAAGGCGGCGCCGGCGCTCGCCGTGACCGCCGCTCCCCTCGTCTGGGTGCCCGCCAGGAAATCCAACCCGTTCGAGCCCTGGTAGTAGACGGCCGCGGGGTTGTAGCTCTCCGGGATGGCCGGCGTCGAGCCGGCGCTGAAGACGGCGAAGGTCGTCCCCGCGTTGGTCGTGACGCAGACGCCGCCCGCGGACTGGCCTGCGGGCGGGTTCGTCGCGAAGAGGAATGTGTTCCCGTTGAAGTCCCCGTTGCAGTAGGAGACCGCCGTGCAGAGCGAGGAGGGGACGTTCGCCGGGTTCCCGAGGTTGAACACCGCGAAGTTGGTCCCGCCGTTCGTGGTCCGGAAGCATCCCCCGCCTCCCCCGCCGCCGGCGAAGACGCCGATCAGGAAGGTGTTCCCCGTGGTATCGGCGTCGAAGAAGTCCACGCTCGAGATGTTGGTCCCCATGGCGGGCGTGATGGACGCCAGCGGGCCGAAGCTCGTGCCGCCGTTCGTCGTGAGGACCGCGCCCCCGATCGTCCCGACGATGAACCGGGCCCCGGCCGCCGTGGTGTCGTGGAACGAGACGGCCGTCACGACGTTGCTCGCGAGCCCGTTGGTCGTCGTGAAGGTCGTGAAGGAGGATCCGCCGTTCGTCGTGAGGAGCGCACCGGCGTTCGTCCCGATGAGGAACGTCTGCCCGAGCGTGTCGCCCGAGAACATCGCCACCGAGTTCACGACGTCGCTCGGGAGCGCGGGGGTCGTGGCGCTCGTCCACGTGGTCCACGTGAGACCGCCGTCGGTCGTGAACGCGGCTCCCCACGTGCCGCCGACGAGGATCCGGCTCCCGAGCGTGTTCCCGAGGAAGTACGACACGGTGAGCACCTCGCGGTCGGGAAGCGAGGGGATGAGCGGGCCGGTCCCGTTGATCAGCCTCCCGTCCACGGGCATGACCGTGACGACCCCGGACGCCACGTTGGCCGGGCCGTTGAGCACGAGCACGCCGCCGGACGATCCGGTGAACGGGGAGGGGATCCCGATCACGATCCGGTCCGCCGTCGCGACGCTGTCGTCGTAATCCACCGCGCTCACGTCGTCGCGGGGGAGCGAGGCGGACGTCCCGAACTGGAGCGTCGTGAACGTCGCCCCGCCGTCGGACGTCATCGCGAACCCGCCGGGCGTGTTCGGCGCCACGGCCAGCGTCGCGCAGCCGATCGCGAAGTTCGCCCCGGTCGTGTTGCCGTGGAAGAAGGCGACCGCGTCCACGTCCGAGGAGGGGAGAGCCGGGGTCGAGGTCGCGCTGAAGGTCGTGAAGCTCGTGCCGCTGTTCGTCGTGAGGACGGCCCCGAGGTTCGTGCCGATCAGGTAGGTGGTGCCGCCCGCGACGCCGTTCGCGAAGGCCACAGAGGAGCAGTCGTCGGAGGGGAGCTGTCCGGCCAGGTTCGTGTAGGTCGTGAACCCGGTCCCGCTGTTCGTCGTGAGGACGGCCCCCAGCGCGGTCGCCGCGAGGAACGTGCCGAAGCCCGTGTCGCCGTCGTACCAAGCCACCGAGCGCACGTCGTTGCTCGGCAGCGCGGGCGTCGTCCCGGTCGTCCGCTGCGTCCAGAGGGACCCGCCGTTCGTGGTCCAAGCGAGGCCGGCGGTCGTTCCCACGAGGAACACGCCGCTGTTCGACGCCACCCCGCTGTGGTAGGAGACCGAGCGGACGTCCGTGCCGGGGAGCTGGGTCGTGTACGTGGCCCACGAGCTGCCGCCGTCCGTGGTCCGCGCGGCCCCGGCCGTGGTCCCGACGAGGAAGACGAGGCCCGCGGTGTTGCCCTGGAAGTAGGCGACGGACCGGACGTCGTTGCTCGGGAGCCCGCTCGCAGTCGTGAACCGCGTCCAGGTCGAGCCCCCGTCCGCCGTCCGGTAGGCGCCCGCGGCAGTCCCGACGAGGATCCTCTGGCCGGTCCCGTCGTTCAGGATCGAGACGCTCCGCACGTCGTCGGTCGCGAAGTTGTGGGGGTTCGGGAGGGAGAAGGTGGTGAAGGTCGTCGTCGTATTGAGGGTCTGCTGGAGGCCGCCGCTCACGCCCGTCGCGAGCTTGCGTCCCGAGCCGACCAGGATGCTGGACGTGTTGGTGCTGCCGCGGAACCACTCCACCCCGCGGACCCCGGGGTCGAGGAGCGGGCCGGGCGTCGGCGTCGCGGTCGTCCAGAGCACCTGCGTCCAGGTCGCGGCCCCGGCCGCGTTCGTCGTGAAGAGGAACCCGCCCACCGTCGCGGTGGGCCCCGGGTTGAAGAGCCCCGGGCTGTAGGCGAACGCGATGCGGTTCACGTCCGAGTTCCACGTGGGGCTCGAGGCGTCGAGGCCTGCCCACCAGGTCGTGAACCCCCCGCCCGAGTTCGTCGTACGGATGATCCCCCCCGAGTTGGCCGCCGTCCCGCCGCGGTCCATCGTCACGAGCCAGGAACTCGCCGAGGTCCCGCCCTGGTGGAACGCGACCCCGGTCACGAAGTTGCTGGGGATCGCGGGCACCGACGCGGTCGAGAAGGCGGTGAAGCTCGCGCCGCCGTTCGTCGTGTAGTAAGCCCCTCCCGGCGCCGTGGCACCGAAGTCGTAGCAGCCGATCAGGAAGCTGTTCCCGGCCGTGTCCCCCGGCCAGAAGGCGACGGCCGAGACGACGTTCGAGTTGACGGAGGGCGTCGAGTTCGAGTTGAAGACCGTGAAGGTAGCGCCACCGTTCCGCGTGATGCAGCAACCCGCGGGCGACGTCGTGAATCCCCCCACGACGCAGATCGCGAAGACCTGCGCGTTCGGGGCGCCGTCCGCGAAGGCGACCGCGGTGACGAAGCTGTCGGGGAGCGCCGGGCTCGAGAACGCGTCGAAGAGGCGGAAGGTCTGACCGCCGTCGCGGGTGAGCACCGCCCCCGCATCGGTCCCGATGAGGAAGGTGTTCCCGGTCGTGTCGCCGCTGTAGTAGGCGACCGCCGTGACCCGGTTGCTCGGGAGCGCCGGGGTGGTGTAGAGGTTGAACGGCGTCCACGAGGTCCCGTTGTTCGTCGTGAGGAAGGCGCCCGCGTTGCTCGTCCCCGCGAGGAATCTCTGGGGGGTGTTGCCGACGTTGTGGTAGGCGACCGCCGCGACGCGGTACGCGCACGAGAAGTACCCGGCGAACCGCCGCCGGAGGACCACGTCGCCGGGGCTGATCAGGAGGTCCACCCCGTTCAGGTCCTGCTGCGCCCAGTCGGTCTGGCTCGTCACCACCCACGTCCTCACCCGCAGGTAGGTGAACCCGCTCGCCAGGGTGGAAGACTGGGTGTCGGGGTTCGTGACGGTGACCGCGACGGCCCCGGCGGTCCCGGCCGGGGTGACCGCCGTCAGCGTCGTCGAGGAGACGAACGTGACCGAGGTCGCCGCCGTGCCGCCCACGGTCACGGTCGCGCCCGACGCGAAGAAGGTTCCGGTAAGCGTGATGAGCGTCCCGCCCGTCTCCGGCCCGCTCGCGGGCGAGACCGACGTGAGCGAAGGCGGGTTGTTGTAGGTGAACCCGTTCGCGAGCGACCCGGTCGAGGTGTCGGTGTTCGTGACCGTCACGGTGACCGAGGTGCCGACGGTCCCGGAAGGGGTGACGGCGGTGATGGAGGTCGAGGAGACCACCGTGACGGAGGTGGCGGCGCTCCCGCCGAACGTGACCGTGGCGCCGGCCGCGAAGCCCCAGCCCGTGATCGTGACGAAGGTCCCCCCCGCGGGCGGCCCCCCCGACGGCGAGACCGAGCCCACGCCCACGGTCGTGTAGCTGTAGGCGCCGATGCCCGTCCCGAAGTTCCCGTCGGCGTTCGTGACGACGACGTTCACGCTCCCGGTCCCGGCGGGGGTGACGCACGTGATGGTCGTCGAGTTCACGACGGTGACCGAGGTGGCGAGGTTGCCGCCGAACGTGACGGTCGCGCCGGACACGAAGTTCGTGCCCGTGACGGTCACGGTCTGCCCCCCGAACGTGGGGCCGACGTTCGGGGAGACCGAAGTGACCGTCGGCGACGGTCCCGTGTAGGTGAAGACCCCGGTCCCGGTCGCGGACTGGCCGTCCACGTTCGTCACGACGACGTTCGAGGGCCCCACCGACGGCGCCACCGACCCGGTCGTCGCGACGATCTGGGTCGAGGAGATCGTGGAGACGGTCGCCGCCGCGCCCCCGATCGTCACGGTCGCGCCCGCGAAGAAGTTCGTCCCGGAGATCGTGACCGTGGTCCCGCCCGTGTTGGGGCCGGTCGTCGGGGTGACGGACGTGAACCCGGGCGCAGGGCCCAGGAAATTGAACCCTCCCGCCGACGTGACCGACTGGCCGTCCGTGTTCGTGACGGTGACGTTCGTGGGCCCGAGGGCCGGCGAGACGCTCGGCGTGGTGACGACGATCTGGGTCGAGGTGATCGAGGAGGGGGTCGCGACGACGCTCCCGAAGGTGACGGTGGCCCCGGGGTAGAAGTTCGTCCCGGTGATCGTGACGGTGGTCCCGCCCGTCGAGGCCCCGGTCGCCGGATTGATCCCGGTGATCGTGGGGGGCGACCCCAGGTAGTTGTAGCCGTTCGTGAGGCTTCCGCTGCCCCCGCCGGGATTCGTCACGGTGACCGTCGTGGGGCCGATCGCGGAGCCGGCCGGGGAGATCACGACGATCTGCGTCGCGGTGACGGTGCTGACCGTCGCGAGGTTGCTCCCGAAGAGCACGGTCGCGCCCGAGGCGAAGTTCGTGCCCGTGATGGTGACGGTCGTGCCCCCGAGCACGGTGCCCGAGGTAGGGTTGAGCGAGGTGACCGTCGGCGAGGGGCCGATGTAGGTGAAGCCTCCCGCCGCCGTGGCGGACTGCGCGTCGGGGTTCGTCACGACGACGTTCTGGGCGCCGGCCGGGCCGGCGGGCGTGACGCAGACGATCGTCGTCGCGGTGAGGACCTGGACGGAGGTGGCGGCCGACCCGGCGATCGTGACGGTCGCCTGGGAGGCGCCGTTCCGCTGGAACCCCGTCCCCGTGATCGTGATCGTCGTCCCTCCGGCCGTCGGCCCCGAGGCCGGGGAGATCGAGGAGATCGTGGGCGCGGGCGCGGCCCCCGAGACGTAGGTGTAGGCGTTCGTCGCGGTGGCCGAGGAGGGCCCGGGGTTCGTGACGGTGACGGAGGCAGGGCCGGACGCCCCCGCGGGGGTCACGAACGTGATCGTCCCGGCGGTCAGGACCGTAACGCTCGTGGCGGCGCTCCCGCCCACAGTGACGGTGGCCCCCGTCTGGAACCCGGTCCCCGTCATCGTGACGAGGGTGCCGCCCGCGACCGGGCCGAAGGTCGGATTCAGGCCCGTGATCGTCGGGGCCGGGGGCGGCCCGGAGAGGTACGTGAAGGCGTTCACGGCCGTGGCGGAGGCGGGACCCGGGTTGGTGACGACGACGGTCGCAGGTCCCGCGGCTCCCGCGGGCGTGAAGCAGGTGATCGTGCCGCCCGAGACGACGGTGACGGTCGTCGCGAGGCTCCCGGCGAACGTGACGGTGGCCCCCGCCGCGAAGCTGGTCCCCGTGATGGTGACGAGGGTCCCGCCCGTGGTCGGTCCCGAGACCGGCGCGAGCCCCGTGATCGAGAGCGGCGGGGGAGGGGCGGGGGCCGCGCCCGCGCCGCGGGACTTCTCCTTGCTGCAGCCGGCCCCTGCGAGGAGGGCCGCGGCGAACAAGCACCCCGAAGCGATACGGGCAGACCGCGTCATGGACACCTCCCCGGGGAAGTCGGGGCCCGGAACCCGAGGCGGGAGCCGGGTTTCCGCCCCAATCGCGGCGGATCGTAGTGCGCCTCCCCGGGGCGATCAAGGAGGATCCCCCGATTGACCCGCCGGCCGCCCATCCCGAGAATCGCGAGCGTCATGGCCCGACTCGGGATGCTCGCGGGAGGGATCGCCTTCGCGGCGGTCGCGGCCGGGGTCCTCGTCCTCGGCGGCGGGGGCGGGGCGTCGCTGACGCCCCCCGAGTCGCGGGACGGGCTCTCCCCCGCGCCCGGCCCCGCGCCCGCCCCGCCTCCCGCGAAGCCCCGATCCGACCCGAAGTACGTCCCCCCCCCGCCTCTGCCCGTCGTGGACGTCCGGCCGATGCTCGACGCCTACGCCGCCGCCCGGGGGACCGAGGCGAAGAGCCTCGCGGCCCACTCCCTCGCGCTCGCCGGGCCCTCCGCCGCCGCGGCCGCGGGCGAGCTCTCCACGGCGCTCGGGAAGGAGTCCGATCCCGAGGTCCGGCAGAAGCTCGCCTGGACGCTCGGGGAGCTGCGGTCCCGCGACGCGTGGCGGGCGCTCCTCGAGACCGCCCGCCGCGACCCCGAGGCGTCGGTGCGGGCCCAGGCGGCCCGGGCCCTCGGCATGATCGCCTCGCAGGGGGACGCCCAGGAGATCCTGGCGGCGATCGAGGCGGAGGGCGACGCGAAGGTCCGGACCGCCTTCCTGGAGGCGATCCGGTCGGCCCGGGCGCCGGGGACGGCGGAGACCCTGCGGAAGCTCATGCGGGAGGACCCGGACCCGACCGTGCGCGGGATGGCGGCGGTGGCTTTCGCTTCGGCGTCGGGCGGGGAGGGGGGCGGCCCGATCGAGGAGCTGATCAAGGTCCTCGAGCGCGACCGCTCGCCGGAGGCCCGGCTCGGGGCGATCGAGGCCCTGGCGATGGCGCGGACCCCCGAGTCCGAGGCGGCCCTGCGCGCGGCCCTCGAGCGCGAGCAGGACGCGCGCGTCAAGGCCATGCTCCGGATGGCGCTCGGCCAGGACATCCGCCCCGGAATGGGAGATGCGGGAGAAGAAGAGGGAGCGGCAGCCGGGGGCGGCGGATAGCCTACTTCCGACTGGTCGGGGTGAGCGTCCCCCCGAGCGCCCCGCCTCCGGCCAGGCCCGCAACGAGCGCGCTCGGGGCGAGTTTCGCCTCGCGCGGCGTCCCGCCCCGGAGGACCGAGAGCGTCACCTCCCCCTTCCCCATCGCCGCCGTGAGCAGGGCGACGAACTCCGCCTTGGACTTGAAGGACGCCCCGTCCACCGAGACGACGAGGTCCCCGTTCTCCAGGCCGGCCACCCCGAGGGCGCCCTCCGGGTCGGAGCCCTGCACCTGCATGGCGTCCTGCGCATCCGCCTTGAACTTGACGACCGTCTCGGCGGGGACCGAGAGGGTCATAGAGCCCGCGTCGCCCGAGTTGCCCCAGACCTGGACGACGTACTTCCCCGCGCAGACCTTCTCGAAGTTCGCGCGTCCCGACTCGTCGAGCACGATCCAGTTCCCGCCGCTCCAGGGCTGGCTCCCGGCGTCGCGCAGCATGGCGTAGGTCCCCGGTCCGGCGCCCTCCACGGAGACGGTGAGGCGATAAAGGGCCGGGATGGGCAGGGTCGTGGCGTTGGCACCCGAGTGGAGTGTGACCGGCACCCTCGCGACGGCGCTCTGGCCGTTCACCGTCTGCACGGTGAGGGCCACCTCGCGGGGGCCCGGCTCGAGGGCGTTGAAGTGGCAGCGCCCCTCGGGATCGGGGGCGAGCCAGCCGCCTCCGCCGCCGGGATTGAACGAGAACTCGTTGCCCCCCTCGCCCTCGGCGACCTCCGTCGGGGCGCGCCGCGGAGCCTCGACCGAGACCCACAGCTGGCCCTCGAACCCGCTCCCGCGGTAGCCCTGCACCGTCACCTCGAGGCTGGCCGGCTCGGCGAATTGGACCGTGACCGAGGTCTGGCCCGCCGCCAGTCCGGCGGTCTTCGAGCCGTAGAGGGCGGACGTGACGGTCACGGAGCGCCGGGGACGCGACCCTCCCCCCGCTCCCGCGGGATCCGGCGTGGGAGCGAGCGTGAGGCGGTGACCCCCCTCCGGGGTCCTCTGGCGCTCGGTCACGCCGACGACCCCTTGCGGGCCCGCCGAAATCCAGATCCGCACGTCCCCGACGGGACGGCCGTCCGGCGCCAGCGCGAGCACCGTGAGCTGCTCGGGAGGCTCGGGGGGCGGGAGCGCCATGTCCGCCCGCGCCATGCGGTCGGTCACGTCCACGGTCACGATCGGCCCGGGCTCGCCCTGCCAGCCTCGGGCCGCGGCGAGCGCATAGCGGCCGGGAGGGACGTCCCGGAACGCGAAGACCGGCCGGCTGGGCGTGACCCACATCTGGAGTTGAGAGGCCTTCAAGTGGGCGGGGTCCGCCGGGGTGTCGGGCGTGACCCGGAGCGCGCGGACCACGACCCCCTGCGTCCACTCGCCGGCCGGGTCCGAGACCCGACCCTTGATGCCGGGCCGGGGTCCGAGTCGCAGGGTGATCGTGGGTGGGGGGAGACCGGGCTGGACCGTGACCGGGACCTCCGGGGAGCGCCATTCGGCCTCGTCGGGGTCCGCCTCGCGCGGCTTCTCCTCCCCGGACCGCGCCGAGAGCCGGTAGGCTCCGGCGCCGAGCCGGAAGGGGGGCGACTTCGGAGTCCACTTCTCCTCCCGGTTACCGGCGCCTCCCTGCACGGTGATCCGCGCGAGGCTCGGCGGGGACCCGTCGGGGAGGACCACCGAGACCACGACCGACTGGGCCAGCACGGCCAGGAAGTGGACCGTGCTGCCCGGCTCGGCGCGGGTGGAGCCGGGGCCCGGCCCCGCGTTCCCCCAGGCCCCGCCCCAGGGGCCGCGGCTGGCCGCGGCCCACTCGTTCCAGACCCACTCCTGCTCCCCTCCCCAGGCGATCTGCTGCTCCTCGGGCTGCTGGTTCCCCCCCTGCGCCGAGAGGACGTAGCCCTCCTTCCAGGCGGAGAGGAGATAGGGGTCCCGGGCGAGACCCGTCAGCCGATACCGGCCGTCGGGGCCGGTCGCCACCTCGCGGAACTCGCCCCGCCGCCGCCGCCACTCGGCCACGGAGTTCCGCACGTGCGTCTCCAGGTCGGGGATCGGAGGCGCGCCGGCGGCCTGAGGTGGCGGGGGCTCGGGCTCCGCCTCCTCGTCGAGCCGCTCGGCCCGGATGACGGCGCCCTCGAGGGGTCGCCCGTCCTCGGTGGTGACCGAGCCCGAGATCTCCCCGGAGCCCGCGCCGGAAGCCGGGCGTTGCGCCGCGTCCGGGACCGCGGCGAGCGCCTGGGCGAGGCTCTGGAACCCGCCGGGCGGAGCGAGGATCGGGTCCGGCGCCGGGGACGGCGCGGGCAGGGCCCCCGTGGAGGACGGGACGCCGGCGCCCGGGGGGATCGCGGCCCCGGCGGTCGCCGAAGGGCCCCCGGCGCCCGGCGTCCCCGCCGCGGCGGCTGCGCCCGTCCCGCCGGCCGGCGCGGGCAGGAGCGAGAGATCCGGCTGTCCCC
>JAKEIC010000026.1 GCA_022614695.1 Planctomycetales bacterium
GAGGACGGGTGCTGGCAGGTCCGCTTCGAGGCCGTGCGCGGGCTCGCCGCTCTCGGGGAGGCGGCGGCGGCCGGACCGCTCATCAAGGCGCTCGGCTCGGAGGGAGGACGCCTCCGGGACGACATCCGCGGGGCGCTGCGGCGCCTCACGGGCGTGGACCTCGGCCACGACCCGGATCTCTGGCGCTCCTGGTGGGAGGCGAACCGCGCCCGCGCCCCGGCGGAGCGCACCCGCCCGGACCGGGGGAAGAGCCGGGCCTCGACCCGCTTCTACGGGGTCGAGGTGGCGTCCAAGAGGATCGCCTTCGTCATAGACGTCACGGGGAGCATGCACAAGTACCACGAGATCGAGAGGGCGCAGGAGTGGCTCCGGCACGAGGCGGACCTGAAGCGCCCCCCCTACGCGGGGGAGACGCTCATGGACCTCGAGAAGTACCAGCTCACGAACGCGATCCGGGAGCTCCCCGACGACGCCCAGTTCACGGTCGTCCTCTTCAGCAGCGCCGAGGT
The DNA here is from genome assembly GCA_022614695.1 of Planctomycetales bacterium. Lineage (GTDB taxonomy): Bacteria > Planctomycetota > JAKEIC01 > JAKEIC01 > JAKEIC01 > JAKEIC01. The sequence goes on from JAKEIC010000026.1 coordinate 510, forward strand.
CCGCGCCTGCTTCCCCCGCCTCGAGCCGGCGACGGCCGCGAACCGGGAGAAGGCCACGAAGTTCGTCCGCGCCATGGGCTGGGCGGGCGACACGAACCTCTACGAGGGCCTCGTGCGGCCGTTCCAGCTCACCGGGTCGCAACGGAAGGACTTCGACGACGGGCCCGACACCGTCCTGCTCTTCACGGACGGCGACATCAACGCGGGACGGATCCGCATCGCGGCCGAGATGAGGGCCGCCGTGCGCGCGCTGCACCGGTTCCGGCGCGTTCGCGTGGACACGATCGGGATCGGCACCTACGACCGCCGGGTCCTGCGGTCCCTGGCCGAGACGACCGGGGGAGTCTTCCAGGACGTCCCGGTCCCGATTGACCGGGTGAAGGAGGCCGGCCACTCCCACTCGGGTGGGGGGTAAGCGAACCGGCGGATCTCTTTGGGGATCGGAAGCCCTCCGGTCTCGAGTCCGAGGTCGAGTCCGGTCGCGAGGACGAGGCCGAGTTCGGGCCGATCCGGCCTCGATCTCGGCCTCGACCGCGAGGTCGTCGCCGTGGTCCGGAACGTCCCCCGCGGCCACGCGTGGCTCGCCGACCAGGCGACCCGCGCCTCGGGGTCCGGGCTCCTGAACTTGGCGGAAGCGATGGGGCGCCGCGGGGCGGACCGCGCTCGGACCCTCCGCATCGCGGCGGGGTCCGTGCTCGAGGTCTCCGCGGCGAACGAGCTGCTCGGGCACCGGCGAGCGTGCGCGGAGCCGGCCCGCGTCCGGGTCCGGTCGCTCTGCGGCCGGCTGTCCGCTCTGATCGCCGGCCTGATCCGGCGTGCCGAGGGAGGAGGTGCCGGTTCCCCGTAGGGGGATCCTCCCTTCATGAATCTCCGTCGGTCCCTCCGGCTCGGCCGGCGGAGTGGACCGGGTGATCCCCAAGAAGATCTCCCGGCCTGCTCAGAGCAGCCGCGCCTCGACTCCGGCCGGGCCCACCTCGACCAGCGCCGCGCAGCCGCGTTTGCCGGGGCCGGGGTTCACGTAGAGGGTCGCGCCCTTGCGGGTGACCCCGCGCGCCTCGTGGACGTGGCCCGAGAGGAGGAGCTTCGGCGGGCGCCACTCGACGAGCGCGGCGAGCGGCCGGCTCCCGACCCGGAAACCCCAGCGGACCCGGTCGTGGACCCCGCGCGGCGGCTGGTGGACCACGACGATCGCGCCGGGCTCCGTGAGGAGCGCCCGGAGCTGCGCGGCGATCTCCTCCTCGGGGACCTGGAAGGGTCCCCCGAACGGGTGGGGGCCGGTCCCCCCGAATCCGACGAAGGTCTCGCCGCCCCGCTCGAGGCGGCGTCCGTGGAGGAGGGTCGCCCCCGCCTCCTCGATCTCGGGGTGGACCCAGGTGGGGTCGCAGTTCCCTGGGATGGCGAGCACCGGCGCGGTGAGCGGCCCGATCAGGCGCTTGAGGAACCCCCGCGGCTTCCCGCGGTCGGTGATGTCGCCGCAGAGCACGATCGCGTCGGGCCGGTGCTCGCGCTCGCGGAGTTGCAGCTCCGCGGGCGCCCGGTCCGCGCCGTGGAGGTCCGAGGCGACGAGCAACCGCATCGCAGAGGTGCATGATAGCCCGGGTTGCCGCCTGGCTGGAGCGATGGGGTACGAGCGGCTTGCCTGGCACAAGCGCGTGCGCTAAGAGGAGCCGGCATGCGCGGCTGGATCGAGTAAGCCCTGGATGCGTTGAACGCCGCCCAGGTCCGATACTTCATCGTCGGAGGCGTGGCCGTCGTCCTCCACGGCCATCTGAGGACCACGGGGGACCTCCACCTCGCCGTGGACCTCGAACCGCAGAACGCGAGGAAGGCGGTGGAGGCCCTCGCCCGCCTCGGCTATCAGCCTCGAGTGCCCGTGAAGCCGTTGGACTTCGCGGACCCGAAGACACGCGAGTCGTGGATCCGCGAGAAGGGCATGCGCGTCTTCTCGCTCTGGCACCCGGACCGGCCGGGCAGCCTGGTAGACATCTTCGTCCGTGTCCCGTTCGACTTCGCGGCGGTCTACTCCCGCGCCGTGCGCTTGAGGCTCGCCACGACGGAAGCGCCGGTGATCGGTCTCGAGGACCTGATCGCCCTCAAGCGGGCAGCGGGCCGTCCCCAGGACCTCACCGACTGCGAGGCGCTGGAGGCCTTGCGCGGGCCGCCCTATCCTGACGAGAATGCGGGTCGTGGATGACCGTGCGGGGCACCCGAATGTACCGGCCGGCGACGGTGGCGACGCGGAGGCCTTTCGCCGTCACAAGCAGGAACAGATCCGCCTCGGCCTGAAGCTGACCCCGGCGGAGCGGCTCCGCTGGCTCGAGGACACCGTTGAGGAGATGCGGGAACTGCAGCGGCAGGCTCGCAGCTCGCGCCCCTGACGCGATCCCGCACGATCGTCGTCCTCGCCTCCATCGGGTCCTTCATCGCCGTCCAGGCCGCCGCGTCCCAGGACGATGCCGCACGCCGGCGGGATCTCGTCGCCGCCTGCGCGGTGGCCGACGCGTCCCGGGACCTCGACGCGCTCTCGGGCGCCGCCGGGAAACTCGCGGAGGCGTTCCCGGCCGACGTCGAGGCGGCGGCGTGGAAGCGCGCGGCCGATGCGCTCCTGGCGGCCCGCGAGGCGCTCGCGAAGGGGCTCGGCTCCGAGGCGACCTGGAGGCTCGAGGGCCTCCCGCCGGACGTCGCGCCGGAGATCCGCAAGGCGCTGCGGGCCGAACGGGACGCCCTCCACGCGAAGCTCCGGGACGGGGCCGGGGCGTCCCTCGAGGCGGCGCGCACCTTCGCGAAGGCGTTCCCGGACGACGAGGGGGCGAGGGCCACCCTCGCCGACGCCGAGGTCCGGACCCGGCGCGAGCGGGCGCTCGCGGGGATCCCCGAGCGGCTCCGGGCCGCGGTGAAAAGGCGCCCCGATCGGGACGGCGTGCTCGACGGGGTCCTCCCCGCCCTGGAGCTCGAGGGCCACAAGGGCTCGGTCTACGCCGCGGCCTTCTCGCCCGACGGGAGGCTCCTCGCGACGGCCTGCCAGGACCACGACGTCCGGCTCTTCGAGGCGCTCACCGGCCGCGAGGTGGCCGCGCTCGAGGCCCACTCGGGTAACGTCTGGACCGCCCAGTTCTCGTCCGACGGACGGCTGCTCGTCTCGGCCGGGGAGGACGCGGTCCGGGTGTGGGACCTCGCGACCCGTCGCGAACTGAAGATCCTCCCGCCCGCGACCGCGATCGCCCTCGCCCCTGGCGGCCGCCTCGCCGCGCCGGGCGAGAAGAACTCGGCCGTCCTCCTCGACCTCGCGACCGGGCTCGAGGCGAAGAGGTTCACGGGCCACTCCGACACCGTGATCTCCGTCGCGGTCTCTCCCGACGGGAAGACCCTGGCCACCGTCGGCCGCGACAAGACCGCGCGTCTCTGGGACGTCGCGAAGGCGAAAGAGGTGCGGCACCTCGGGGAGGTCTCGCGCTGGTCCGGCTCGGTCGTCTTCTCCCCGGACGGGAAGACGATCGCCACCACCCACGGCGAGGAGAAGGTCGTCCGCCTCTGGGAGGTCGCGACGGGCCGCGAGCTGCGCGCCCTCGCCGGGCACGAGGACCACGTCTGGTCGGCCGCGTTCTCGCCCGACGGGAAGCTCGTCGCCACGGCCGCGGCCGACAAGACGGCGCGCGTCTGGGAGGCCGCGACGGGCCGGGAGGTCCGCGTCTTCCGCGGCCACCAGATGGCCCTCGCGTCGGCCACGTTCTCCCCCGACGGGCGGCTGCTCGTCACGGCGGGCCACGACCGGGCGGTCAAGGTCTGGGTGCTACCGTAGAGCGTTGCCGCAACTCGCGCGGCCCCATCCGGGTTACACTCCGGGGAGGGAGGGATCCCATGCTCGCGACCCTGGTGCGTTCCGCGGCCGCTCTCGCGGCGGCCGGTGCGATCCTCGCGGCCGTCCCCGACGTCTTCGCTCAAGGGAAGCCCAAGGGCGGCGGCGGGAAGGGCGCCATGAGCCGGAATCCGGGTCCCAAGGTCGGCGACCCGGCGCCGGACTTCGCGATCAAGACACTCGACGGGAAGGCGACCGTCAAGCTCTCGGAGATCCTCAAGGCGAAGAAGCCCGTCGCGCTCGTCTTCGGCTCCTACACGTGACCGCCGTTCCGGTCGCAGGCTGCGGCCCTCGAGAAGATCTACAAGGCCCACAAGGACCGGGTGCAGTTCTACATCGTCTACATCCACGAGGCGCACCCGGTTGACGGCTGGCGGATGCCCCAGAACGACTCGGCCGGGATCAAGGTCACCGACCCCAAGACCGAGCAGGAGCGACAGGCGGTGGCGTCCGACTGCGTGAAGTCCCTGAAGCTCACGCTCCCCTGCCTCCTCGACAACGTCGAGAACACGACCGACAAGGCCTACGGCGGCTGGCCCGACCGGCTCTACGTGATCGGCCACGACGGGAAGGTCGCCTACAAGGGCGACCCGGGACCGCGCGGCTTCACGCCCCCGGCGTGGCAGGAGGCGATCCAGAAGGCCGTCGCCGCCGCGCCGCCGCCGCCCCCGCCCGCCCCCGAGGCGAAGCCCACGGACGGCGCCCCGGCTCCCGAGAAGCCCGAGAAGAAGGACGAGCCCAAGAAGGACGAGAAGGCCGGGTCGTAGCCTAGGCTCTGTCTGGTGATCCGCTGCCGTCACGAGGCGCGGGAGACCCGAGCCTGGCGAGGCGCGACGACGAAGGCGTACCAACGGAGAGGTACGCCGAGGAGGAGTAACGAAGCCACGCGACGGGGATCGCGCGCCGCAGTAGGCATGGGATTGCCAGACAGAGCCTACCCCCCCCGCCCCGTCGGGACCGGCGGCAGCCCCGAGAGCCCCAGCAGCCCCGGCGCGTAGGTGATCACGAGCACCGCGCCGAGGAGCGCGAGCAGGAACGGGAGCGTGTCGCGCGCGACCTGGAGGAGCGGCCGCCCGAACCGGTACGAGGCGAGGAAGAGGTTCAGCCCCACGGGGGGGGTCAGGTACCCGAGCTCCAGGTTCGCGAGGAAGATCACCCCGAGGTGGACCGGATGGACCTGGAAGGCCGCCGCCACCGGCACGATCAGGGGCACGACGACGACGATCGCGGAGAAGATGTCCATGACGCACCCGACGACGAGGAGGAAGACGTTCAGCGCGAGGAGGAAGACCCAGCGGGACTCGATGTGCGCGCGCACCCACTCGGTGGCGTGCATCGGGATCTCCGCATCCACGAGGTAGTTCGTGAGCCCCTTGGCCACCCCGAGGATCACGAGGATCCCCCCGAGGAGAGTGAGGCACCGGACGACCACTCGCGGGATGTCCCGGAGCGGGTGCAGGTCCCGGTGGACCACGGTCTCGATGGCGAGCGCGTAGGCGACCGTGAGCGCGGCCGCCTCGACCTGCCCGCAGAAGCCCGAGAGGAGCCCCGGGATCCCGAACATCGCGACGAGCGGCACGAACGGGAGGGCCACCTCCCACGCCGCCTCCCGGAGCGCGCGCCCCGCCTCGCGGACGTCGAACCGGGGCCGCGGCGCACGGGAGCGCACGGCCTCGACGAGCCCGAAGGCGCTGACCGTCGCGAGGAGCAGGATCCCCGGCAGGAAGGCGGCCCGGAAGAGGTCGGGGATCGGGATCCTCCCCGTGACCGCGTAGAGGATCACCGGGAGGCTCGGCGGGAAGAGGAGCCCGATCGAGCCCGTCGCCGTGAGGAGCCCGACCGAGAACCTCTCCCGGTAGCCGCTCTCGAGGAGGACCGGGAGGAGGAGCCCGCCGAGCGCGAGGATCGTCACGCCCGAGGCGCCCGTGAACGCCGTGAAGAAGGCGCAGACGAGCGCCGCCACGACCGGGAGCCCGCCGGGCAGCCACCCGAAGAGGGCGCGGAATAGGCGGAGGAGCCGCCGGCTCGAGCCGCCCTCGGCGAGGAGGAACCCGGCGAGCGTGAAGAGCGGGATCATCGGGATCGAGGAGGAGGTGACGAGGCTGAAGGTGTCGGACGGGACGGCCGAAACAGCGACCTCGTCGGCGAAGAAGAGGAGCAGGGCCGACCCCCCGAGCGCGACGAAGATCGGCGCCCCGAGGAAGGCCACGGCGATGAGCGCCAGGAGGCCGGGCAGCAGGAGCGCGCTCGCGTGCCCCGCCAGCGGGAACCCGACGACCCACGCGAGCGGGATGCCGAGCGCCGCGACGCCGCGTTCGGGCCAGCCGCCCGCGTGCCACGCGAACCTGAGCGCCATCACGGCGAAAGAGACGGGCAGGACGAGCTGCACATGCCACTCCCGGAGCCATCCCGCGATGGCCATGGGCGAGGGCATCGTGGCCTTCACGAGCTCGAGGGAGGCCCACGCGAGCCCCGTCGCCACGGCCACCGAGGCGAGCGCCGCGGCGGTCGCCGTCACCCGTTTCCACGGCGCCGGCAGGAACTGCACGCCGGTCGAGAGCGACAGGTGGCCCTTCTCGCGCGACGCGACCATCGCCCCGAGGAAGGCGACCCAGAGAGTCAGGTTCTCGACGTAGCCGATGGAGCCCGGGATCCCCGTGCCGACCGTCTTCCGGAGGAGCAGCTCGAGGACCGGAAGCGCGGCCATGAGGAGCAGCGCCCCCGCCGCGAGGCCGTCCTCGGCGCGGCGGAGGAGGGTGGCGAGGCCCCGGAACGCGCCCGCAGGGCGGGCCTCCCCCGAGACGGGCGACCCGCCCCCCCCCACCGGCGGCGCCGGGCTCGGGGAGGGGGCGCCCGGCGGCCCCGGGGCCGGGGGTTCTGGCGGCGAGCCCTCCAACTACTTCGCCGCCTTCTTCGCCTCCCGGAATTCCTTCACGATCGTCTCGATCTCGGCCACCAGCTCGGGGGACGTCACCTTGCCCGCGAGCCTCTCGCGCGCCCTCCGGCCCAGGTCGTCCCACTCGGCGATCGCGTCCGGGGGGACGGGGTGGACCTCGAGCCCGTTCTTCTTCATCACCTCGACCGCCTCGTCGCCGAGCTTCCGGATCTCGGTCCGGAGCCTCCCGCCGGTCGTGCGGGCGCTCTCGAGGAGCTTCGGGCGCACGTCCTCGGGGATCTCGTCCCATTTCTTCTTCGAGATCACGGTCGCGCCGATCAGCGGCGCCCAGTGCAGGTCCACCATGTTCTTGGCGAGGCCGAACCACTGGAACGAGAGCGCCGCGAGCGGAGTCGCCCCGAACGCCGTGATGCGCCCGCCGGAAAGCCCCGTGTAGATCTCGGTCGAGGGGAGGAGGACCGAGTCGTATCCCCCGTCGCGCCACGCCTCGGCCTCGGCCGTCTGCCCGGCCCAGACGAAGATCTTGTGCTGCTTCAGGTCGCTGGGCCGGACGACCCGGGACCGGGCGAAGAACGTGACCCAGCCCGCATCCCCCCAGTTCAGGACCCGGTAGCCCTTCTCGTCGAGGATCGCCTCGAGCTTCGGGGCGACCTTCGCGACGACGTTGTCCAGCTCCTCGTAGGTCTGGATCACCCGGGGCATCTGGATCGCCTTCATCTCGGGCGCGATCTGGGCGAGGCCCACGGTGGTGAGGGCGGCCGCGTGGAGCTGGCCGACGCGCATCTTCCGCACCATGTCGCTCTCGTCGCCCGCGACGCCGCCGGGGTAGATCCGGAACTTCACGGTGCCCCCGGTCGCGCCTTTCCACTCCTCGGCCATGTCCCGGATGATGTCCGCCCACGGGCTCCTCTCGGGGGCGAGAGTCCCGAGCTTGATCGTGAGGTCGCCCGCGGGAGGCGGCGCGGCCGGCATCGGGACGAACCCGAGGAGTGCGGCGACGATGATGGGAGTCCTCATTCCTTCCTCTCCTCTCCGGGGTCCGGCGCCCCGCTCCCCGGCTCCCCCGTGTCGAGGAAGAGGTCGGGGATGCGGGACGAGAGCCACTGCGCGCGGCGCCGCGCGAGGACGTTCGTGAGTCTCTGGGGGGGATCGGCGTCGGGGTCGACGGCGAGCGCCTGCCCGAGGAGCCTCCGGAACTCCCCGAGGGCGTCCTTCTTCGGGTCGGCCTGATCCCGGAGGACCACGCTCTCGGCGAGCGCCAGGTGGACCGACGCGCGCTTCCCGCCGGAGATCTCGAGCGCCCTCCGGTAGTGCTCGCGCGCCCTCTCGGGCGAGCCGCCCATTGCCGCCGAGCGACTCCCCTCGTACGAGATGAAGAACTCGTGCGCCGCGCCCCGGTTCCAGGTCTCGTCCAGCTCGAGGACCCGCGCCACGAGGCTCGCGGCGAGGGGAAGCTCGGCCATGAGGTCGAGGTCGTCCTTCTTCACCTGGAGGGCCGCCGTCCACGGGGCGCCGGCCCAGTAGAGGAGCGCGGCGTCCTCCTTCTGCACCTCCGCGAGCGCGGCCTTCGAGTCGGATCGCAGCTTCTCCCGGAACCCGGGATACGCCACCTCGAGCCCCCGCAGCGCGAAGTCGCGGGCGCGGAGGAAGAGCTTCCGGGCCCGCGCCCGCAGCTCCCGCGCCCGGGCGAGGTCGGTCGCGTCCACCCGGTCCGCCTCCTGGACCACGAAGCCGTAGGCGTATTGGGCGAAGCCGCTCGCGGTGGCGAGCAGGAGCCCCCGGTGCTCGGGGGAGACCGCGAGCAGCGACTCCTGGAGTTTCAGCCCGAACGGGATCGCGTCGCGGACGAGCTCCCAGTCGTCGTCCGAGGCGAACGTGCCGCCGCTCCCCGCGAGCGCGTCGCCCACGGTGTTCACGGCCATCTTCTGGATCGAGCAGCCGGCCACCGGCGCGGCGAGCGATGAGGCGAACGTCGCCGCGCCGATGGTCAGCATCCGTGACTGGCGCATGCGCCTCGTTCGTCTCTCCATCAATCGCCGTGCCGGATCCGCGCCCTGGGGAAGTACCGAGGAGGATGGTATCAGGCGGGGCGGGAGGGCGTCACGCGGGAGAACCTTCCGGAGGATTCTCCCGGTTCTGGTAGACTCGCGGGCCGCGGGGCCGACCCGCGGGAGGCGCGATGGCTTCGTCCGACAAGTCGAAAGGGCAGTTCGGGAAGATCGAGCAGGACCTCCGGGCCTTCCTGCATGTCGGCTCGTGGTGGGAAGCCCTCCTCATCGTCGCGGTGCTCATCGCGACGATCGCGTGCATCGCCTACACGTTCACGCGGGGGAGCGCGCCGATCGTACCGTTCTGGTTCGGGTGCGTCGTGTTCGGGCTCGGGTTCCTCGGGGTGATCCACCAGCACCGGGCGGGGGGCGGGGGCAAGTCCTAGCGCCCGGTCGTGGGCGCCTCGACCGCCACGAACTCGACGAGGTAGTTCACCTCGACGGACTTCCCCTTCTTGCCGCGCCCCTCGACGCCGTCCAGCTCGACCCAGTAGCGGGCGCCCGGCTTCACCTCGAGCTTCTCGGGGCGGAAGATGACGAGGTCCTTCGGGCCCACGGAGTCGTTCTTGACGTTCAGGTAGTCGAGCTTGAGGGGCTCGCCCACCGGGAAGTAGCGCTCGTCGAGCCGGGTGATCCGCGGCTTCACCTTGCCCTTCTTCGGCGGACCGAAGTGGGAGGAGTTCAGCGAGACGCTCCACGCGTGGCGGTCGCCGAAGAACTCGACCGGCATCCAGCCGCGCGCGGGGTAAGCGATCAGGTCGAAGTCAGGGACCTTCCCGCGGCTCCCGTCCATGCTCCACATGGCCGAGAAGATCCCCGACTCGCCGAAGCCCGTCCGAAGCATCCTCGGGTTCATGCACCAGGCGCGGTGCCCGATGCGGTCTATGTTGCTCGGGTCGGAGTCGTCCATGTAGCTGTCCACGCTCCACTCGACGGGAGGGCCCATCGAGAGATTGCTGCTCGAGGTCCCGCGGTAGGCGAACTTGTACTCGTCCTCGGGGAGGCCGGGGTTCTTGGGGGTGTGGTCGAGCCGGCCGATCCTCTCGCAGAGCTTCGCCCCCGCCTCGCAATGGGCATTGAAGGTCTCGTCGAGGACCATGTCCTCGTAGGGGATCCCGAGGAGGCAGCGGTAGGCCTTGAGCCGGCGGAGCGCCATGTCGCGACGCTCGGCGATCGGGGCCCGCGCCTTCGCCGAGGGCGGTCCCTTGGCCGGGTCGAACTCCTCCCCGCGGTACCAGGCAGGCTCGCGGACCGGCGCGCCCGGCCCGAGGATCGCTCCGACCTTCTCGCGGATCGCGCCAAGGGGCTTCGGGTAGGGCTCGACCCCGTTGAGCTGCTTGAGTTCTCCCTTCAGCCAGATCTGCGAAGTGACGGTGCGCTTGCCCTCGAACGCCTCGAGGCGGCCATCGAGGGCGCCGTCCCGGTAGCGGGCCTTGAGGACGACCTCGCTCCGGTCGTTCCGCTCCGTGTAGTCGTTGTGGAGCTTCCCCGCCTTGTAGAAGCACTCGACGTAGCGCCGCCCCGACTCGAAGAAGCTCGTGTAGGCGCCCGAGAGGAGGTCGGCTTCGTAGTGGGCCTTGACCTTGACGGCGCCGCCCGGGTAGCGCTCCTCGTAGGGCCCCTGGCGGCGCCCCTCGGCGTCGAGCGCGTAGCGGGCCTTCTCGGCGCCGTCCGGCCAGGTCTCGACGACCTCGCGGGGGCCGGAGCCGTCCGCGCCCGTGGGGCCCGAGGGCGACTCCTGCGCCCACGCGACCGGGGCGAGCCCTTCGGCCCCGCTCAGGGCGAGCGCCAGGAGGAGGACGAGGCGGCGCATCGGCACGTGTCCTCGGGGCCGCGGGGGGCGGAGGCGATGCTAGACTCGGCGGAGGGGAGCCGCAAGTGAGCGGATCGGGCGGCACGGGGCGGGTCGAAGCGAAGGACGTCGCCCCAGCCATCAGGGCGGCTCGGAGGAGCGCGAACGCCAATCGCGGGCTTGGACTCGCGGCGGCCCTCTCGTCCGTTGTGGGCTGCTGGTTCCCCCCACCGGGTTGGGGGCCGGCTCTTATCTCGGTGTCCTCCGCTGTGCTTTGCGTGATCGCGGGCGTGTTCCTGGCGAGCGCCGGAAGGGCGATCGGACAGGGGATCCGGGAGGACGCACGGCTCCTCCGGTCCGGCTTGGGCGCCGGAGTCGGTTCCGGGTGCTTGATCTTCGGCGCGGGGATCGGGGCCGGGTTCGCGATGTCCTGGCACGCGCTGGTGGTACTGCTCGGACTCGCAGCGATCTTCCTGAACGGCTCCACCTGGCTCCGGCACCGGCGGACTTACCGGGCCTTGGCCGAGCACCGGGAGCGCGAGATGGCGGGCTTGGAGGCCCGGTCGGGCATCCCGGGGCGCGAGCGCGCCCTCGCGGCGGCTCGCTTCTGCTCCCGCGTGGACGTCCTCGGGCTCCTCTGGATCCTGGCCTCGCCGCTGTTCGTCATGATCCGGCCGGCGCTCAAGATGACGCCCGCTCAGGCCGCCGCCGAGAATCTCCGGGTGATCCTGTCCGCATCCGGGTCTCTCGCAGCGGGTGTGAGCCTCGTCGCGGCGTGCGCCCTGGTCTCGCCTTCAGGAGTCGCGGCCTCTCCCTGGATCCGGCGAGGTCTCATGATCGGGACCTTCGGAGGCCTGCTCGGCACGGCGCCGGGGGTCGCGGCGCTCAGCCGCGCCGGCCCGGGAATCGGCCCGAACTCGGGTCCTCTCTTGATCCTCGCCCTGGGACTCGTCCTCCCTGCAGTCAATGGGCTGGTCCTTGGGGTGTTCGGCCCGACGCTGCGCAGAATCGAGGTCCCGAGGACCTAACCCGCTGGGGCTACCCGCCCCCCGTCGCGACCAGGGCCACGTCCACGATCTTCGAGTCGAAGTCGTCGTCCACGGCGAGGACGGCCTCCTGCGCGATGCGGGTCCCCGGAAGCATGCGGACGGTCCCGCGGAGAGCGCCTCCGTCGGCGCGCTCGACGGGCTCGAACAGGACGGAGGCGACCCCGGGCAGGGCGCGCACGGCGCCCCGGAGTTCCTCCCCTCATCAGCTCGTCCCGTCGGGTCCCCGGAAGTCGAGCGCGAAGACGGGGCCGAGCAGGAGCGCCTCGTCATCCAACGCCGCGCCAGTCTCCACGAGGGCGGCCCGCAGCTCCCCGATCGGGAAGCGAGTCCCGGCGGGCGCGTGGATCCGCGCGACTCGCGGCTCGCCCGGGATCACCTCGACCCCCGTCGCGCCGGGGAGCGCCAGCAGCGCGGCTCGCACCTTCGCGGACGGGTCGCCCTCCTCGAGCGGGGCGACAGGGACGTCCAGGAGGCCGTCCCCCACGGGGGCCACGGGGCCCGCCGGCGGGGCCGCCTCGGGCGCCCGGGCCGTCCCTCCGGACCTCCCGTCCCTCGTCCCGCCCCCGCCGCAGCCCGTCGCGAGGGCCGCCGCGAAGAGCGCCGCCGCCCCCGCCCGCCGAGTCCGCCGTGCGTCCATCTCGCCTCCCCGGGGCGGCCGGTCTCCCCGCCGCCGCACAGGCGCATCCTACCCCGATCCCCGTCCCGCGCGATCCCCGCGTTGACCGTGTCCCGCGAGGGCCTTAGCTTGGCGGCGGATGGCGGCGTCGTACGGACCCTATGTGGTCGAGGCCGATCTCGGCCGCGGCGGGATGGGGGTCGTCTATCGCGCGCGCCACCGCGAAACGGGGTCCGTCGCGGCGGTGAAGGTGATCCGCGCCGGCGAGGACGCGACGCCCGACCAGATCCTGCGGTTCCACCGGGAGATCGCCCTCGCGCGCGCCCTCGACCATCCGGGGATCGTGCGGATCCTCGAGTGGGGAGGGTTCGACGCGGGGACACGGGGACGCGGGGACCCGACGGACGGGATCTGGTTCGCGATGGAGTGCATCGAGGGCCGGTCCCTCGCGGACGTCCTGGCGGACGGCCCCCTCGACGTCCGGCGGGCCCTCGAGGTCCTCCGAGAAGTCGCCGACGCCCTCGCCCACGCCCACTCGAGGGGCGTCCTGCACCGGGACGTGAAGCCGAGCAACATCCTCGTTGGCCGCCGGGTGAGCGACGAGAATGTTGCTGGTGACGCCCCCCCCAGGAACACGCGGAGCGTGTTCCTCACCGACTTCGGTCTGGCCCGCGCCACCGCCGCAGGCTCGCGCCTCACGGCGCCGGGGCACGCCCTCGGGACCCCCGAGTACATGTCGCCCGAGCAGGCCCGCGGCGAGACGTTCCTCACGCCCGCCGTGGACGTCTGGGGCTGCGGGTGCCTGCTCTACGAGATGCTCGTGGGGCGGACGGCCTTCGAGGGCACGTCCTCAACCGGGCCCCTCGAGAAGGTGGTCCGGCGGGAACCCCCGCGAGTCCGGAGCCTCCGCGGGGACGTCCCCGGTCCCGTCGAGCGGGTCCTTCGCGTCTGCCTCGCCAAGAGGCCCCGGGACCGCTACCGGGACGGGGCGGCGCTCCGCGACGACGTGGACCGGCTCCTGCGGGGCGAGGAGCCGCGCGCCCGTCCCGCGCGCCGGTTCCGGCTCGAGGCCGCGCTGATCGGGGGAGCGATCGTCGCGCTCGCGGCGGCCGTGGCGCTGCCTCGTCGCGTCCCCCCGCCCGCCCTGGGGACGCCGCTCGCCGTCTCCGACGCCGCCGCGGAGGCGCTCCGCCGCGCGCATGCGCGGCGCGCGAGCGACCCGGCCGGGGCCGCCGCGCTGCTGCTCGAGGTCCTCCGCGAGCGGCCGGAGGATCGGACGCTCCGCCTCGAGTGGACGGACGCGCTCCGCGAGGCGGGCGAGTGGGCCGCGGCGGAGGAGGAATACGGGAGGCTCCTCGCCGCGGACCCCTCGGACGAGCGAGCGGTCTACGGGCGCGGGCTCACCCGCTGGCTCGGACGCGAGACGGAGACGCCGGGCCTCGGCGACCCGACCCCCGACCTCGAGCGCGCGGCGCGCGAGTCGGCGGGCGGCCGCGGGGCTCTGGCCCGCGGGATCCTCGCCTGGCTCGCGCGCCGGTGGGACGAGGCCGAACGCGAGATCGGGGCCGCCGGAGGCGGCTGGGAGCCCCGCTTCGTCCGCGCCTTCCTCCTCCACCACGAGGGGCAGGGGGGCCCCGAGGCGCAGGAGGCCGCCATCCGCGAGTTCACGGCCGTCCTCGAGACGGGTCCGCCCCTCCCGGTCGTCTACCGGGAGCGCGGCCATGCCCGGGTCCTCGTCGGCGACTGGCCGCGAGCGGTCGCCGACTACACGGAGGCGCTCCGGCTGCGGCCCGACCACCCCGAGTCGTGGTCCAACCGCGGGCTGGCCCGGCTCCGCCTCGGGGACCCGCGCGGGGCGGTCGAGGACTACTCGGAGGCGATCCGGCTCCGGCCGGGCTGGGTCGAGATGCTCATCAACCGCGGCGCCGCGCGGAGCGACGGGCTCGGGGACCACGCCGGGGCGCTCGCCGACTTCCAGGCCGCGCTCGCCCGGAACCCGCTCGAGATCCGCGCGCTCTACAACCGGGGGATCGCCCGGCGCACGCTGGGGGACCTCGGGGGGGCCGTCGAGGACTTCGGCGCCGTGATCGCCGCCCAGCCGGGGAACCTCGGCGCGCTCCGGAATCGCGGCGAGACGCGCCAGCACCTCGGGGATCTGGCGGGCGCGCGGGACGACTACACCGAGGCGCTCCGGCTCGCGCCGGATTCCCCGGAGGTGCTCGACACCCGCGGCGTTGTTCGGCGACTGCTCGGCGACCCCGAGGGCGCGCTCGAGGACGCGGACGCGGCGGTGCGGCTCCGGCCCGAGTGGCCCGAGGCGCGCCTCAACCGGGGCAACGCGCGCTGGCAAGCCGGCGACGTCGCGGGTGCGATCGAGGACTTCGGATCGGCCCTCCGGCTGCGTCCCGGGTTCCCCGAGGCGCTGGGCAACCGCGCCCTCGCCCGCCACGCCTCGGGCGACCTCGCCGGAGCGGCCGCCGACTTCCGCGAGGTCCTGCGCGCCCGACCCGATGCGGCCCCGGCGTGCCTCCGGCTCGCACGCGTGCTCCGGGACCTCGGGGACCGCCCGGGCGCGGCGGCCGCGGCGGGCGAGTTCCTGCGCCTGGCGCCGGAAGACCCGCAGGCCGGCGAGGCGCGGGAGATCCTGGAGGAGTCGCGGCGGAGGCGTTGACCGGTCCCGTCGGCGCCCCCCGTTCGCGCCGCGCCTCAGCGGGCGGGGCCCGCGGCGCGGGCGACCCGGTACGCGCAGCGCCGCGCGCCGGCGAGGATGTGCTCGGCGCGCTCGATGCGGACGGAGGGGCCTAGAATCTCGCGGAAGACGGCCAGCTCCCCCGAGCAGAGGTTCGTGCAGGAGGCGGCGGCCACGCAGATGGGGCAGTGGTTCTCGATGAGGAGCAGGGCGCCGTCCTCGTCCGTCCTCACCTCGGCGAGGTATCCCTCCCGCGCCCGGATCCGCGCCAGCGCCTCGACGCGCCGGCGGAGCGGCCCCGTCCTCGGCACCTCGGCCCGGTAGGCCTCGACCTGCCGGCGGGTCCGGATTGTGATCAGGCGGTCCAGCCCCGGTTCGCCGAAGGCGGCGCGGACGGAGTCAATCAGGCTCACCGTCAGGTCGGCGTGGGCGTTCGGGAAGTAGGCGTCGGCCGCGCGCGTGAGCCGCCAGAGCCGCGCCGGCCGCCCGAGCGGGCGCCGCGCCGTCTCGCTCTCGACCAGCGTCTCCGCCTCGAGCGCGTAGAGGTGCTGCCGCACGGCCATCGGGGTGACCCCGAGCCGGCGGGCGAGGGCCGTCGCGTCCCGGGGGCCGTCCATCTTGAGGAGCTCGAGCAGCCGGCGGCGAGTGCGCGGGTCCGGGCCGCGCTTGACAGGCTTGGGCATGGGAGATTTCTAAAGTAATCACTTGACAAAGTCA
>JAKEIC010000027.1 GCA_022614695.1 Planctomycetales bacterium
CCCCGCGACCAGTCCCCGCTCGGGAAGCGCGACGACGTCCTCTCCTGGGAGACGCCCCCCCTCGACGCGCCGCTCAGGCTCAACGGGAACGCGGAGCTCGCGATCGAGTTCGAGGCCGACCGACCGAGCGTGGACCTCTCCGCGCGGCTCTGCGAGGCGCGCGAGGACGGCCGGGCGATCCTGGTCGTGGACGCGGTCCGGCGCTCTCGCGAACTCCGGCCGGGCGAGCGGGCCCGCGCGACGCTCCGGTTCCCCGCGACGGCGTACACGCTCCCGAAGGGAAGCGCGCTCCGGATCCACCTCGCGACCTCGAACTGGCCCAGGTACGAGAGGAACCCCCACACCGGCGCCGACCACTGGGAGGAGGGGTCGGCGGTGCCGGTGGTGGCGACGATCCGCTGCGAGGGGTGCGAACTGCGGCTCCCGGTGCTCGCCGAGACCGGGCGGTGAGGGCCGGCCGGTCCCGCGCCTCGGGGGCGGGCCCTCAGTACCTCTTCAGCAGCTCGTACGCCTCGGCCGGGGTCTTGCTCGCGAGCAGCGCCTCGCGCTCCTTCTTGAGGAAGGGCATCACGCGCGAGAGGACCCTCAGGTAGAGGTTCTGGTCCTGCGCCGAGGCGGCGATGAGAACGAGGACCCTCACCGGCTTGTCGTCTATCGAGGGGTAGTCCACGCCCCCCTGCGAGAGGCCCACCGCCATGCAGAGGCGCTTCACGCTCTCGATCCGGGCGTGGGGGATGGCGATCCCGAAGCCGATGCCGGTGGAGACGATCTCGTCCCGGGCCGTGATCGCCTCGAGGAGCTTCGCCTTGTCGCCCACCCGCGGGTCCTTCGAGATCAGCTCCACCATCTCGCGGAGCGCGTCGGGCTTCGTGCCGCTCTTCAAGAACGAGATCCGCTCGGGCGAGACGTAGTCGCTGAGGTGGATCACGACCGGGCCTCCCTCCGCAGCCACTCGACGAGCAGCCGCACGCCGACGCCCGTCGCGCCCCGGGCCTCCTCCGTCCAGGCCGTGCTCGCGATGTCCAGGTGCGCCCAGGGGGTAGCCTTCACGAACTGCCGCAGGAAGATCCCCCCGATGATCGTCCCCGCCTCGCGGGGGTGGCCGATGTTGCGGAGGTCCGCGACGTCGCTCCTCACGTGGTTCTTGTAGTCGTCCCAGAGCGGGAGCGGCCAGACCCGCTCGCCCACGCTCTCGCCCGCGTCCCGGAGCCGCGCCACGAGCCGGTCGTCGGTCCCGAGGACCCCGATCGCGTGGCGCCCGAGCGCGATCTGCATCGCTCCCGTGAGCGTCGCCATGTCCACGAGGCTCCGGGGGCGGAACTTCCTCTCCGTGTAGGCGAGCCCGTCGGCGAGGACGAGCCGGCCCTCCGCGTCGGTGTTCTGCACCTCGACGGTCTTACCCGAGAGAGTCCGGACGACGTCCCCGGGCCTCTGCGCACGCCCGCCCGGCATGTTCTCCGTGGCGGGCACCACGGCCACGACGGGGAGGCGAAGGCGGAGGTCCGCCGCGGCTCGCGTCGCGGCGAGGACCCCGGCCGCCCCGGCCATGTCCATCTTCATCTTGTGCATGTCGGGCGGGTCCTTGAGCGAGATGCCGCCCGAGTCGAAGGTGATACCCTTGCCCACGAGCCCGAGCGGCCGGCCGGGGCCGCCCCGGTACTCGAGGACGATCAGCCGCGGCGGCTCGTCGGAGCCCTGCGCGACGCCCCAGAAGGCCCCCATCCCGAGGCGCCGGATCTCCGCGGGCCCGAGGACCGTGCAGCGCAGGCCCCGCCCCCCCCGGGCGAGCTTCCTCGCCTCGTCGGCGAAACGCGTCGGGGTGAGGCGGTTCGCCGGCTCGTTCGACACGTCGCGGGCCCAGGAGCGGGCGTCGGCCACGGCCCCGCCCTCGGCGATCGCCGATTTGAGCGCCGCTCCCCCGCCCCGGGACTCGACGAGCGCCCGCGCGAGCCGGCCACGGCGCTCCTCCTCGCCGTCCCGTGTGCGGTAGCGGTCGAAGCGGTAGACGCCCGTGCCCAGGCCATCCCCGACGGCGCGGCCGAGGGCCTCGGCGCCTCCGCGCCCCTCGACCGCGGGGCCGAGCGCCTCGTCCCACCCGACGAGGGCGAGGCTGCGCGCCCCGAGCGAGTCGGCGCGGGCCGCCGCCGCGGCCACCGCGTCGCGCACGGTCCGGGCGGGGACCGGGGAGTCCTTCCCCACGCCCACGGCGAGGATCCTCCGGACCGGCGAGGAGGCCGGCGGGTAGAGGACGGCCACGGAGCCGGGCTTGCCGCCGAGGTCCCCGAGCGAGACGGCGCGGGAGAGGACCCCCCCCGCCGCCCGGTCGAGATCCCGGAGCCGGTCCGGCAGGCGCTTCATACCGGCCCCGATCGGGATCGCCACCGCCTCCTGCGCCCGCCCATCGGTCCTCGCGGCGATCGAGACGGGTATCACGGAGCGTTCCCGGAGGCGGGCGGCAAACGATACCGGCGCCCCGGCGTTGAATCAAGGCGAGCGGATCGCTACCTTCGGAGGCGCCCCATGACGATCCGGACGACGAGCACGGGGAGGGCCGTCGCGACCGCCGCGGCCATCGCGCTGGGGGCGGCCGGGGCGGCGCTCTGCCAGGACACCTCCGGGGTCAAGGGCAAGTTCCGCGGCCCCCACATCACGACGCTCGCCACGGAGAGGTACGTCCCGCAGACGTACTACACCGCCATCCCGGCGACGCCGCCGAGCACCCCCCAGCCTCTCGTCACGGCCGCCCCGGTCCCGGCGCCCGGGGGCGGCCCGGGGGGCCCCGTCTCCGCCGATCCCCTCAAGGCGCCCGACGACCCGCCCGTCACCGACCAGTCCACCGCGCGGTGGTCCAACTACTGGGAGACCCACAAGTGGGAGATCGTCCCGAGGCCCGCCGCCGCGGGGCCGGCGCTCCCGGAGGAGCCCTGGAAGAACCCGGTCCTCCAGTCCCTCCTCCAGGGTCTCTTCGATCCTGACCCCGTCGTCGCCGGGGCGGCGGCCCTCGGTCTCGGCAGGACCCGGGACCCGCGGTACGAGCCGCTTCTGCGGCAGGCCGCGTCGGGCCGTTGGGGGCGGGGAAGCCAGGCGGGGGGCCACGGAGGCGACGACGTGCTCCGGGGGACGGCGATCCTGGCGCTGGGGCTCTCGGGCTCTCCCGAAGGGGCCCGCCGGCTCGCCGACCTCGTCCGCGAGATCGAGAAGCCGGCGGAGGAGCCTCCGGGCGGCCCCGCCCCCGGGAAGCCGGCCGAACCTTCGGGGGAGGCCCAGGAGGCGGCCGAGCTGCGGGCGGCCCTCGCGACGGTGGGGCTCGGGCTCGTCGGGCTCCCGAGCGACACGGAGCTCCTCCGGGAGAAGGCGGGGCAGCAGACCGCGTCACCAGCACTGCGGGTCGGGGCGCTCCTCGGGCTCTCCCAGTCCGTGGACCCTCGGGGGGCCGAGGAGATCCACGCGATCGGCTTCGCCCCGCTCTGGCACCCGACATTCCGGGGGATCGCGACGGCGCTCCTCGGGCGGGCCCCGACCGAGGGGCCGTCCGGGGCGAGCCGCAAGACCGAGGACGGCCGGGACGTCCCGCTCACGTGGACCGACATCCTGGTCGAGTGGAGCCGGGCGTTCCGGGGCACCCGGAGCGTCACCGTCGGGGCTGCCCTCGCCCTCACCCGGCGCGCCCGACCCGCCGACGTGGGGCGGCTCGCCGACCTCGTCGCCGAGAGCCCCGACTGGGCCTCCCGCGGGCTCCTCTGCATCGCCCTCGCCCGGGCGGCCGCGGGAAGCCCCGAGTCGGCCCGAGCGCTGCGGATCCTCCAGAAGGAGGCCCGGTCGGGGTCCCCCATCCCGATCCGGGGTTTCGCCCTCTTCTCGATGGGGCTCCTCAAGGACCCGGCGGCGGTCCCCGACCTGGTGAAGGTCCTGAAAGCGCCGGAGGAGGACGGGGAGGCTCGGGGCGCAGCCGCCGTGGCCTTGGGGCTCCTGGGCGCCCGGGAGTCCGTCCCGGCGCTGTTCGAGGCGCTCGCCTGGACCCAGGGCGATCCGGGGAGGGGGCTCCTGGGCGCCTGGTGCGCGGAGGGGCTCGGACTCGTCGGCGGGGCCGACGCGTCCGGGGTCCTGCGGCGCGTGTTCGAGCAGAACCGGGAGGCGTGGAGGGGGCGTGCGGGGGATGCGCCGAGCCGGGCGGATCCCCACCTGCGCCGCGGGGCCGGGACGGCCCTGGCCTTCCTCGGGGACCCGACCGTGACCGGCTTCGTCCAGGACCTCCGCGCGGAGGATGAGTTCCTCGGCGGCGGGGCGGCTTCGGCCTTGGCCTGGGCCCGCCCGGCCGCGGCCCTTGCGGAACTCCGGAGAGCGGCCTCGACCGGGAAGGCAGGGCACGAGAGGGGAAGGGCCCTCGCCGTCCTCGGGCACTGGAGGAGGCCCTCCGAGCGGCCCGACATCCTGGACATCGTCTCCGACCTCTTCCCCTTCGACGCGGCGCGGCCCTATGACGGATTCGTCTCGCTGCTCCTCGACCTCCTGTAGGGAGCCCGGCCCCCGGGTCCGGATAGGGAGAGGGGAGGCAGGTGTCCCTGCCTCCCCTCGTTCGTCTCCGGAAGCTCGCCCGGACTAGAACAGCCTGAGCACCTGGTCCATGGCCGGGGCCGTCTGGAAGACCGCGAGGTAGTTGAAGTCGAGGGAGATATCGCGGAGGAGCGGCACGACCCGCCCCGCGTCCCCGATGTAGCCGAGCGCCACGATCACGATCGCCCGGGCCTCGGGGTTGTTCTCGCGCTTGTAGTGGGCGACGAGGTCCTTCACCGTGGCGTAGTCGCGGAAGTACCCGATCGCCATGATGGCGGTGAGCTGGAAATAGCGGTTCCGGTCCTCGAGGGACTTGCGGAGGGTCTCGAGGGCCTTGCGGTCGCCGAGCTTGGAGAGCGCGAGCGCGGCCGCGGCCTTGAGTTCCGGGATGCTCACCTTCTCGACGATCTCCCGCAGGTAGCGGCAGGCCTCGGAGTCGCCCTCGCCCATCAGGCCGAGGGCGATGCATGCGTAGCCGCGGAGATCGGGGTCCTCGCCGCCGCGGGCGACCAGCTCGGCGAGGAGCCTCTTGCTCCCCTGGTCCCGCATGAGCCCGAGCGCGATCGCGCAGGCGGCGCGGTTGCTGGAGGTCTTGCTCCCCTCGAACGCCGTGCGCAGCCCGGGGGCGCAGGTCGAGTCCTCGCGACCGAGGAGGCCGAGCGCCAGCGCCGCGAATCCGACCTCCCGGTCGGAGCCGGTCCGGACCACCTTCTCGAAGAGAGCCCGGCCGAACCGCCGCTCCTCGAGGCTCCCGCGGGCCGCGAGCGCCTCCCCGAGCGAGATGAGCGCGAAGGAGCGGGTGACGCCGTCCTGGTCCATCCGGGCGGTCCGGTCCAGGGTCGTGAGGACCGAGGGGTCCGTGAACCGGTGCAGCACGAGGGCCGCCGAGCGGCGCACGTTGTCGGCGGGGTCGGAGAGGAGGTGGTGGGTGAGGAGCGCCACGACGGAACGTCCCTCGACCTTCTCGAGCCCGATCTTGCCGAGCGCCGTCGCGGCGGCGGCGCGGACCGAGTCGTCCACGGCCGGGTTCGAGAGGATCCGGGCGAGCGTCGCCGCGGCCGAGGAGTCGCCGATCAGGCCGAGGGCGACGGCGGCGGCCACGTGGACGTCCACGTCGTCGTTGCGCCCGTAGAGCGAGAGGATCTTGCCCACGGAGCTCGGGTCGCGCAGGAGCCCGAGGCCCACCAGGGCGTGCACGCGCAGGTGCAGCTCCTGGCCCCGGTCCGCGGCGATCCTGAGGAGGAGCGGCCCCGAGGTCGAGGCGCGCATGAGCCCCAGGGCCAGCGCCGAGGACTCGCGGACGAACTTCTCCTCCGAGGCGTCGCGGAGGCAAGTCTCGAGGGCCTCCTTCGCGTCGAGCGCCTGGACCTTGCCGAGAGCGAGTGCGGCGGCGGACTTGGGGTCGTAGTGGCCGTCGGCGAGGCCGACCTCGCGGAGGAACCGGGCGAGGCCCTCGTCGTTCCCGTCGGCGCCGGCCGTCCCGCCGGTCACCTGGGAGCGAGCCGAGGCCGCGCGGGCCCATCGCCACTGGTTGAAGTGCCACCACTCCTCCCAGCGCTCCTTGGCCTCGCGGGCGGCCTTCTTCTGCTGCTGGATCGAGGGCGATCCCGTCGGGCGCGACGGCGCGCCGGTCCGGCCCGGGGCGGTCCCGGGGGCTCCGGTCGGCGGCACGGGGCCGGTCGGCGGGGTGCCGGTGGTCGGGGGCATGGTGGGGCCCGTGGGCGTGGTCGGGAGAGTCGTTCCGCCGGTCGGGGACGTGGGAGGTCCCGTCGGGTTCGTCGGGGAGGTGGGGGAGGTCGGGTTCGTGGGATTGGTCGGATTGGGAGAGGTCGGGCTCGTGGGGGAGGTCGGGCTGGTCGGGTTCGTGGGGCTGGTGGGCGAGGTGGGCGAGCTCGGGCTGCCCGGGGAAGTCGGCGCCGTGGGAGTGCCGCTCGGGAGCGGGGAGGTGGGGGCCGTCGGCGCGCTGGGGCTCCCGGGGGCCGTGGGCGAGGTCGGCGCGGTCGGGGCCGTCGGACCCGAGGTCGTCGGGTTCGTGGGGCCGGTCGGGCCCGAGGGCTGGGCGGGGCCGCTCGTCGTGCCCGCGGTCGTCGGGCCCGTCGGGCTCGTCGGAGCCGGGGACGTCGGGGCGCTGCCGGTCGTCGTCGGACCGGTCGGGCCCGTGGGGGTCGTCGTCGTGCCCGTCGGCGTGGGGGAAGTCGGCGTCGTGGGAGACGTCCCCGAGGTCGTGGGCGTCGTGGGCGTCGTCGTCGTCGTGGAGGTCGTCGGGGTGGACGGATAGTAGGTGGGGAAGTAGGTCGTCGGCGTGTAGGAGTAGGTGGACGTCGTGGGCGTGGGCCAGGGCGTCCGGTGCGTGCCGCCATGGGCGTACGCGTTGGACGACCCTACGCCGCTCGCGAACGCCGCCGCCAGGATCCCCACTCCGCCGTACCCGAGGGCGATCACGTACTGCTTCATCTTCCGTCCCTCCCGAGCCGTCCTGGGGCTCACGTTCGTGCTTGAGGAGTACCTGAACACGCCGGACACGGGGGGCTGGAATTGCAACGGCCGTGCCTTCACGGATCGTTGGTTCGCACGGGACTGCGGGAGCGAACCAGCGATTCGCGTATCCTATTGGGAAGAAAACTGTTGTGGATCGGCTGCGGGCCTAGTTTGCAGGCTGCCCGGTGAACATGCTCCTCGGGGTGCTCCAAAACGCGCTACCGTTCGGTAACGGAATCTCCGGCCGGTAACTTGGCCCGGAGGGGATCTTCTCCGTGCACTACGCGGCGAGAAACGGCTTTCGCGGCCCTAGGCGAAAGCCGTTTCTCACCCGCCGCCGCCGAAAAGCTCGGGGTACTCTGCGAGGTTGGAGAACAGCCTCTCGTCCGTCCGGCGCGGACGCCGGCCCGACAGCACTTCCAGCGCCTCCGCCAGGCGGCGGCGCGCGCTCGGGTCGGGATCGGCGGCCGCGGCGCGCTCGAGGGGCTCCCGGGCCGCGGGGTCCCCACGGAAGCTCGAGAGGGAGTCCCCCGCCGCCGCGCGGATGGCGGGTTCCGGATCGGCCAGCAGTCCCGCGAGACGGCCCGGGAGGCCCGCCGGCCGGGCCGCGGCGTCGAGCTGTGCGAGCCCGAGGAGGGCGGCGGCCCTTATGGGACTCGCCAGCGTGCGGTCCTCGGCCCGGGCGAGGAGCGGGCCGGCGGCCTCCTTCCCGAGCGCCGCGCATGCTTCGGCCGCGGCGTCCCGGAGCTGGAAGACGGGGCGCCCGAGGGCTGCAAGGAGGGTCGGGAGCGCCCGCGCATCGCCGAGGGCCCCGAGGGCGCGGATCCCCACGGCCGCCTCGGTCCAGTCCGCGGAGCCGGCCATGGCCTGGAGGACCGGGAGGGCCTCGGCGAGCCGGAGCGCCCCCGCGGCCGGGGCCGCGAACCGGCTCATGCTGGGTTCGCGAAGTGCGGCGAGGACCGCCTCGGACGCCTCGCGGACGCCGAGCTTCCCGGAGAGGAGGAGGGCGGACGCGCGCACCGGGGGCTCGGGAGCCGAGAGGCACTCGAGGAGGAGCTTCACGACCGCGGGACGCTTCTCGCGGGCGATGCCGGAGAGGATCTCGTCGAGAGCGAGGAGGATCGGGGGCTGCCAGAGGACGAGCTTCCCCCGGAGGGCCGGGAGCGCCCTCTCGCCCCAGGCGACGAGCTGCGCGCGCGCCGCGGCGACCGCCGGCCTCGCCTCCCCCACGTTCCAGAGGCTCGCCTCGGCGAAGAGGTGCTCGAATTCCTCGGGCGGGAGGACCTCCCCGGGACCGGGGACCCGGGGCGGCGCGGGCGCCGCCGCGGACGGAGCGGGAGGGGTCGGGAGGTCTGCCCCCACGCCGCGGTCGGTCGTCGCCCAGGTCGCCCCCTCGAGGCGGCCCTCGGAGTAGCGGTCGGTACCGCCGCAGTCGAGGAGGATCCCGAGGCTCCCGAGGCCCCGCCCGGGGCGACCGGCACCCTGCAGGTGACCCGTGTGGCCCGCGTAGAGGTCGTCCCCCGATCTCTCGATCAGGAGGCCGACGCCGTTCGTGAGCGCGATCCCCTGGGCGCCGGCCCGAGTGAGGTAGCGGTCGTTCCCTCCCCGGTCGTGGAGGATCCCGACGGCGAAGTCGTGGGCGCCTCCCTGGCCGAGGCCGTCCGAGAGGACGTACTCGTCGTCCCCGCCCTCGTCGAGGAGGACCCCGGCCGCGAGGTGGACCGCGCCCCCCTGCGCGATCCCCGTCGCCGCGTAGTGGTCGTCGCCGCTGCCCAGGTCCGCGAGGACCCCGAGCCCGTACCAGCAGGCCGCCCCCTGCGCGTACATCTCGGCGAGGTACCGGTCCGACCCCGCGAGGTCGAGGAGCATCCCGACGCCCCCCGCGTGGCCGAACTCCCGGATCCCGATGGCGTAGCCCTGCGCGTGGCTGTAGTGCCGGTGCGGGTGCGCTGGCCGGTAGGGGTACGCCCCGCCCGCCTGGTAGAGGTCGTTCCCCCACTCGTCGAGGAGGAGTCCGGCCCCGCCCGTCCGAGCGAACCCCTGCCCGAAGCAGGCGACCTGGTAGCGGTCGCGGCCGGATTCGCGCTTGCGAGTCGCCTGCGGCTCGCGGTCCCAGAGGATCCCGATCCCGGCGAGCCCGGCGCCCTGGGCGTGCCGCTCGGCGCGGTAGTCGTCCTCGCCGCCGCAGTCCTCGAGGAGTCCGACCCCGGCGATCGCGGCCCCCTGGGTGACGAGCCCGCCCCGGTACGTGTCGTTCCCCCCCGTGTCCAGCAGGACCGCCGCGCCGAGCAGGGCCCCGCCGAGAGAGTACTCGCCAGGGCAGTCGTAGAGGTCGTCACCCCCAGAGTCCACGAGAAGGCGGATCCCCCGATCCGCGCCACCCGTCCCGCGGCCCCGGTAGACGTCATTCCCGCCGAGTTCGAGGAGGAATGGGGGTGCGCCCGTCTCGCCGTAGACGTCGTCCCCGGCTCCCCCGATGGCGATCGCGCCGTATCTCGTCACGAGCCCCACCCGGGTCCGTAGGGCTTTCAACTCCTTGTCGGACGTCCTCTGCCGGGCGTAGGCGCCCTCCCATGCGAGCGTGCACAGCGACTGGGCTGCTTCAGCGAACTTCAGGACCCGGACCTTGAGGAGGGCCGCGAGGGTCGCGGCCTCCGCGTCGGGTCGCGCGACTGGAGCCCCGCCCTGGACGGGCCGCGGCCGGAAGTTGGGGAACTCCTCGTCGGGGGCGAGGACGTGCCGCAATCCCCAGCTCTCGATGAGCCGCCGGTCCTCCGCGGTGAGGGCGCCCAGCGCCTCCGCGCAATTCGCCTCGACCCCGGGAAGGGTGAGCGCCACGTGCACCACCCAGTAGCGCAGCACGTTGGGGAGCGCGGCGACTCGGGCGAGTTCCCTCTGTGCGAATCCCTTGTCCGGCGCGACATCCCGGAGCAGGAGCGCGAGCCCCTTCGTGTCGCCGTCTCCAGGCAACGGGCCGGGGAAGCCCCCCACGCCTCCGGGCACCGCCTCGCCCCCGCCCAACTCGAACCACGCCCAGACGAGGGGAGCCACGTGCGCCCGCGCCGCCCGCCTTTCCGCCCGAGCGAACGCTTCGAGAGGCTGCGCCAACGCCGCCCGCACCACCGGCAGCACCCCCTCCGCCGGGTAGACGTCCTTGCGGAACTCCAGGTCCCCCCGCGTGAGCCCCGCCATCCCGAGCGCCAGGTCGAGGGCCTGCTCCTCCTCGGCGGAGAGCGCGCTCGGAGCCGCGCCCTTCTCCCTCGCCTCCGGCTCCTGCGCGCCGCTCCCCCCGCCCCCGCAGGCCACGAGCGCCAGGGCGCCGAGTCCGAGGAGGGTCCGTCTGACCATCGCGGCCTCCATGGTAACCGGTTAAAGCAACCGGACCCGGCCGCACGCGGCCGGGTCCGGGTCCTGTCGCTTGGGTTCGCTTAGAAGAGCCGGATGATCTGGTCCACCGCCTGCATCTGCTGGTAGACCGCGAGGTAGTTGAAGTCCATCGCGATCTCGCGGAGAACCGGCGTCTTGCTGACGTCGCCGATGTACCCGAGCGCCACCACGGTGATCGCCCGAGCCTCGGGGTTGCTCTCGCGCTTGAAGTGCTCGATCAAGTCCTTCACGGTCGAGTAGTCGCGGAAGTACCCGATGGCCATGATGGCCGTCATCTGGAAGTACCGGTTGCGGTCCATGAGGGCCTTCTTGAGCGTCTCGAGGGCCTTGCGGTCGCCGAGCTTGCTGAGAGCCACCGCGGCCGCCGCCTTCAGCTCGGGGATGCTCACCTTCTCGACGATCTCCCGCAGGTACAGGCTGATCTGCGGGTCGTTGTCGCCGAGGAGGCCCAGCGCCACGCAGCAGTGGCCGCGCAGCTCCGGATTCCCGCCCTGCTGGCTGACGACCTCGGCGATGCGCTGCTTCGAGTTGACATCCTTCATGATGCCGAGCCCGATCGCGCAGGCCGACTGGTTGCTGACCGTCTTCTGGGACTGGAACCCGGCCCGGAGCGCCACCGCGCACTCCTTGTCCTCCCGGCCGAGGAGGCCGAGAGCGATGGCCGCGTAGCCGACCTCCCGATCGGACCCCTCGCGGAGGACCCGCTCGAAGACCGTCCGGGCGACCCGGCGCTTGCTCGAGTCGTCCACCTTGCAGACCGCCTGGGCCAGCGAGAGCATCGCGAACCCACGCGTCACGTCGTCCTTGTCGAGGCGGACGACCTTCTCCAGGGTGGCGACGACCGCGTCGTCGTGGAACCGGTGCATGACGAGCGCGACCGCCCGACGGACGTTGTTGTCCGAGTCCGTCAGCAGGTACCGGGTGAGCAGCTCCACCGTGTTCTTGCCGTCCACCTTCTCAAGCCCGATCTTGCCGAGAGCCGTCGCCGCGGCGGCGCGAACGCCGTCGTGGACATTGCCCGCGGCCAGGATCCGGGCCAGGGTCCCCGCGGCGCTGCCGTCCCCGATGAGCCCGAGCGCGATCGCCGAGGCCACGTGGACCTCGAGATCGTCGTTGCGCTGGAGCACCATCTGGATCTTGCCGACCGCGCTCGGGTCCTTGAGGAGGCCGAGCGCGACCATCGCGTGGACGCGGAGCCGGAGATCGTGGCTCCGGTCGGCGATGACGCCGAGCATGAGCTGGGCCGAGGTCTTGGAACCCATCATGCCCAGCGCGAGAGCCGCCGACTCCCGGACGAAGTTGTGCTCCGTGCGGCTCTTGAGCAGGGTCTCGAGCTCGTCCTTGGCGGCCGTGCAGGAGACCTTGCCGAGTGCGATCTCGGCGGAGGACTTCGGGTCGAAGTGCTTGTCGGCCAGGCCGAGCTCGCGGAAGAACTTCACCAGCATGTCCGAATCGGCGCTGGCGCCGCCCGTCCCGCCGGTCACCTCGGTCTTGTTCGAGTCAATCCGCGTGAACATCCACTGGTTGAAGTGCCACCACTCCTCCCACTTCTCCTTCATCTCCATCGCGGCCCGGGCCTTCAGGGCCGGGGTCTGCGAGCCGGGCTGAGGCCGGGAGGAGGCGCCGGAGCGCCCGCTCGGGCCGGTGCCCGGGCCGCCGGGCCCGGCCGGACTGGTCGGGGAAGTCGTGGGGCCGGAGCCGGAACCGCTGGCAGGCCCGGTCGGGATCGGGCTGGTTCCCGACGAGCCGCTGCCGGTCGTCGGGGCCGTGGGGCCCGTCGGGCCGGTGGGGCCGGTCGGGCCCGTGCCCGTGCCGGAGGTCGTCGGACCGGTCGGAGAGCCGGTGGTCGTGGGGCCGGAGCCGCCCGAGGTGGGGCCCGTCGGACCGCTCGCAGGACCCGAAGCCGTGCCGCCCGTGCTCCCCGTCGAGGAGGTCGTGGGACCCGTCGGCGAGGTGGGCGACGTCGGGGACGTGGGGCTCGACGTGGTGCTCGTCGTCGGGCTCGTCGGCGAGGTCGGGCTCGTCGGCGAGGTCGGCGAGGTCGGCGACGTCGGGCTGGTCGGGGACGTCGGGCTCGTCGGCGAGGTCGGGCTCGTCGGCGAGGTGGGCGACGTCGGCGACGTCGGAGCCGTGGGGCTCGTCGGGCTCGTGGGCGACGTCGGGGCCGTTGGCGCCGTGGGCGCCGTCGGGCCGCTCGTGGTGCCGCCGGTCGGGCCCGTCGGGCCCGTCGGCGTCGAGGAAGTCGTCGTGCCGGACGTGGTCGGACCCGTCGGGCTGGTCGGGGTGCTGCCCGACGTCGTCGTGCCGGACGTGGTCGGACCCGTCGGACCCGTGGGCGACGTCGAGGTGGACGTCGTCGTCGGGGAGGTCGGCGTCGTCGGCGACGTGGTCGTCGTCGTCGGCGTCGTCGGGGTCGTCGTCGTCGTCGTCGTCGTGGGCGTCGTCGGGTAGTACGTCGGGAAGTACGACGTCGGCGTATACGAGTACGTCGAGGTCGTCGGCGTCGGCCACGGCGTCTGGTGCCCACCGCCGTGGGCCATCGCCGGAGCCGAGGCCGCGAGGAGGAGCCCCACCGCTCCGCCCGTCGCCAGGAGTCCGCTGCGCGTCATAGAGCCTCCTTAAGGCTTCTGGTTTCCGCCCGCCCCAACCGCGTTACGGCCGTGTCCCGGTTTCCGCCGGCCGACCCCTAACGCTGGGTACACCCCAGGCGCGGGATTGTCCGGGAGATCGCAAGCAGTATGCCCATTCTCCCACCTCAGAACAAGTGAACAACTCGTGAGAACGTGGAGAGGCGGTGTCGCCGTAACTCAAAACTGTCGCTGACACTCCAGAGAACAGGCTCCGAGGAGCGTTACCTGCGCCGTCCAGGTCCCATGCTCTGGCCATGGACTCTCGCCTCGCGTCCACGCTACCCATCCGTGACATCGTTACTCCCACGTAACGGTTTTCGGAAAGAGGTTCCTGTTAGGTTTTGGCGTCGCGCGGGGCGAACCTTCGCGCGCGCTACTTGGACCGCCCGAGCCTCCACGCCTCGATCAGGAGCCGTCGCATCTTCCAGGCGCTGAACTCGGCCTCTTCGCGCGAGTCGTCGTCGCGGGCGTGCCGGACTTCCTGCCGCGCCCACTCGAGGCCGCACGTGAGGGCCTCCCTCGCGCGCGAGAGGTCGCCGAGCGAGAGATAGGTGGCGCCCATGTTTTCCCACGCCCAGAGCAGGTTCGGCTTCTTGTCCACGGCCTCGCGCCACTGGTCCGTGGCCTCCTTCGTGCGACCCAGGAGACGCAGGAGGAGGGCGTAGGCGTTGTTGTGCTGGGGCTCGCGGGCGTCCAGCCGGATCGCCTCGCGTATCTTCTTCTCGGCC
The DNA here is from genome assembly GCA_022614695.1 of Planctomycetales bacterium. Taxonomy (GTDB): domain Bacteria; phylum Planctomycetota; class JAKEIC01; order JAKEIC01; family JAKEIC01; genus JAKEIC01. The sequence continues at coordinate 13,778 of JAKEIC010000027.1, forward strand.
TCCTCGAGCTGGCCGAGGTCCTTCAAGCACTCGGACTCGGACGCCCGGAAGTAGGCCTTCCGGGTGCCCCACTCCTCCGTGTCGTCCGCCATCACCTCGCACAGCTTGTCGAGGATCTCGATCGCCTTGCGCGGCTGACCCCCGAACTTGTATTTGTCGGCGAGGAACACGCCCTCGAGCGTCCGGAGGTACTCGAGCGCCTGCTCGTTCCTCGGGTTGAGGCGGAGGATCCGCAGCACGGCCGCGAACAGCTCCTCCTCCTTCTTCTCGCCCTGCTCCTGGTAGAGCCCCGCCTGCTCGAGGAGCCACGACTCGACGCGCTTGTGCTTGGGGAACCGCGCCTCGAGGTCCCGGAACCTCGCGAGAGCCCGCTCGGCCCAGCCCGCGTCCTTCGTCGCGCGCCAGCCGTCACGGCTGATGAAGCCCCGCAGCTCGTCGGCCTTCCAGTGCTCCGGGTGCTTCTTCGAGTAGGCCTCGAGGTCCGTGAGGACCTCGTCCACCTTCTTCCCCGACCGGATCGCGCACCCGACCCAACGGTCGAGGATCTCGAGGTTCGCGGGATCGAGCTCGGCGGCGATCTTGTAGCGGTCGGCCGCGGCCGCGACGTGGCCCTGGGCTTCCAGGGCGAGCCCGAGGAGCGCCGTCAGCTTGCCCGACCTCGGGTTCTTCTCGAGCCCGGCGCGGGCCGCCTTCTCCGCCTCGGCGTTCTTCCCCGTCTCGAGGTGGATCTTCACGAGCCGTTCGGTGGACTCCTCCCGCGTGGGCGTGATCTCCAGGTCCTTCTGGAGGGCCTCGACGGCCTGGTCCAGGTTCCGGGCCTCGAAGCCGGGGTCCATCAGGATCTTCGCTCGCAGGAGCCAGGCCTCGCGGTGCTTGGGGTTCTTCGCGAGCGTCGTCGCGAGGGACTGCCCCGGGGCCTCGAGCGCCTCGGTGCGGAGCCGCTGGTGGAACGACGAGTGGAACGGCGCCATCTCTGCCCGGAGGTGGGCCAGCTCGTGGCAGAGCTCGGGGTCTTCCGCGTACTTCGGGCTCGCGAGCACGTCCACGTAGGCGTTGAGCGCCTCCCAGCACGACTCCATGTCGGGCGGGACCGGCTCCGTCTCCGCGACCGGGTCGGCCGGACGGAAGGCGGCCATCCCGACGACCTTCGCCGCGCGGGCGAGCTTCAGCGTCGTCTCGAGCGTGAAGCCCGCATCCGCGTTCCCCGCGAGCTTCACCGCCTCACGGAAGTAGGTGACGGCGTCCGAGAAGATCTTGTCGCGGGCGGCCTTGTCGCCCTTGCCCGCCGACTCCTTCGCCTTCGGGAGGTCCTGCGGCGCCGCGGAGGCCGGGCGCGCGAGGACGACCCACGAGACCGCCGCGGCGAGGAGAGAGATCCCGAGAGTTCCGGCCGGGCCACGCTGGGTCATCGGTTCTCCCTCTTCTCGTAGATGTCGTGCGTCGCCTTGTCCGTCTTCCCGGTCCCCGGCGCCGGCTTCCAGGTCGCCTTCTCGCGCTCGAACCACTCCAGCGCCTTCCGGATCGCCGCCTCCTGGTCCTCGCGGGAGGCGTCGAGGGCGTAGCCGAATACGGTCCCCGCGAGCCTCCGGAGCCGGATCGCCGCGTCGCGGCGGGCCCAGCCGCCCCCGCGGAGGTTCTCGACGAGGATCGGCACCCCGGAGGCGTCCCCGCACCGGGCCGCCGCCTCGGCGGCCGCGCTCTGGAGCACGGCCGCCGTCTCGACCTGGCGCTTCTCGCGCGAGTCCATCGGCACGTCGTTCATCGCGGCTCCCCCGACGAACCGGCCCGGGAGCGCCGCGTCTCGCGCCTCGCCGCGCCGGCCGATCCCCTCGAGCGCCAGGACCACCACGGGCGCGACCACGTCGGCCCGGCGGAGGCACTCGCGCAGCGCGTCGCCGGCCTCGGGGGCCGCGATCTCGCCGAGGATGGCGGCGGCCCATTCGCGCGGGATCGGGTCCCCGTCCCGGAGCAGCCCCGCGAGCGTCGGCACGGCCGCCGCGCCCGCGCCGACGAGCCCGTCGGCCGCCGCTTCCTTCCTCTGCCACCACGCATGGAAGTGGACCGCGCCGGGCCCGGCGACGAACTCGTCGGGCGGGTCCTCGCGGAGGGTGACGGCCCACTGGGAGAGCCGGGCCGACGTCTCCTCGGCCGGGACCGGGGGCGGGGTCGTCCGGACCTCGGCGCCGCCGCCGCAACCTCCGGCGATCCCCCCCCCGATCCCCCCGAAGAGGGCGAGGGCCTTGGCCGCGCGGTGGGTCATGCTCACTCCTTGTCACTCCTTGCGGGCGACGAACACCTCGTGGTTCGCGAGCCCCTCGCGCGGCTGGGCTCGGAACAACCCCTGGTTCTTGCTCCACCAGTCCCGCCACTTCTGGAGGACGGCGTCCCGCGCGGAGGCCGGCGCGTCCACGGCGGCCGGGATCTCCTTGCCCGTGAGGCGCCGCAGCCGCACCAGCGCGTCGCGGCGCACCTCGGCGTGCGGGGAGGCGAGGTTCTCGATGAGGGCCGGCACGCCCGACTTCACGCCTCCCCTCGCGAGCGCCTCGCCCGCGGCCCCTCGGAGGAGCCCGGCCTGCCCGTCGGCGCGCCAGCCCGCCGCCGCCGCGGTCGCCTTCGCGAGCGGATCGAGCCGGGCGATCGCGCCGGCCGCCTTGATCCGGCCGAGCGCGTCGCAGGCGTGAACGGCGAGCGAGCGGTCCCTGCCGAGCGCGATCTCGACGAGCTTCTCCGAGGCGTCGGCCGACGCGATCTCACCGAGGGCGACGCAGACCCACTCGCGGATCTCGGGCTCGGGGTGATTCACCGCGCGCAGCAGCTCGGGGATCCCCTTGTCCCCGAGCGAGATCAGCTCCTCGATGAGACCCGCCCGCGCCTCCTCGCGCCGGCGCAGGTCTTCCGGCTTCGTGCTCCCCGGCTCGGTTCCCCGGTAGCTCTCGGCGAGGTCGTTCACGAGGTCCCCGGCCGTCTTCCCGCTCCGCGAGCGCGCCACCTTCGGCTTCGCGGACTCGGCCCCGTCGCCCACGCCCGCGTCGGAGCCGCCCTCCGCGGAGGGAGCGGCCCCGGACCCGCGCTTCCCGCCGCCCTTCGCACCGGACTTCTCGCCGGACTTCGAGGGTTTGCCGCTCGCGTCGCTCCCGCCGCAACCCGCGGCGATCGCGGAGGCGAGGAGCAGGGCGCCGAGAAGCCCGCGCCACGATGCCGAGTGGGATCCCGATCTCGCCATGAGGGGCGCGGGATTATCGGAGTCGCGCCGACGAGTGTCAACTTGCGCCCCGTCCGGGGCGGTGATAGTGTTCCGCGCCTCTCGCGGCGCCCGGGGCGCCGAGACTCGATTTTCCAGCCCATGACTGAGCCCAGGACCAAGAAGGGGGAACC
>JAKEIC010000283.1 GCA_022614695.1 Planctomycetales bacterium
CTTCGCCCTCGGTCGTGAGCGTCGAGCCGGTGCCCGCGTTGAAGAGGGGCTCGTCCTCCAGGACCTTCACCGCCTCCTCGACGGCGTCGAGGGCCGAGCCGCCCTTCCGGAGGGCTTCGGACCCGGCGCGGACGGCGGCCTCTAGGCCCTCGCGCCGGCCCAGCTCGCGGTCGGGCCGTGTCGGGTCGGGCTTCCCGGCGCCTCCGTGGACGAGGATGGCGGGCATCGCGGCCGGGCGCCTCAGCGGGTCCCGACCGACGCGCGCGCCGGAGACCCCTTCGGGATCATCCTGAGCAGGGCCTGGATCGCCTTCTCGATCCCAGTGGCCGCTTCGGCCACGTCGCGGGCCAACATATAGGCAGGGGTGGTGACGACCCTATTGGCCTCGTCCACGACGACCTCGCGGACTACCGCGCTCTTGTGCGAGGCCCCGAGCGCCTCGACGGCCGACGCGGTGGCGGCGTCGGTCCCGATCGTGACGGTCGCCCTCGGCTGGCCGCGGAAGCAGGCCGCCAGCGTCGCGGGGGCGATGCAGATGGCGGCGATGGGCTTGCCCGCCTCGTGGACCTCGCGGACGAGCCGGGCGACGTCCGGGTGGACGGTCGCCTTCGGCCCGTCCACGGCGAACGAGCAGAGGTTCTTCGCCGCCCCGTAGCCTCCCGGCAGCGCGAGCGCGTCCACGTCGGCGCCGCGGACGGTCGCGAGGTCGCGGATCTCCCCGCGCGCGATCCGGGCCGCCTCGACCAGGACGTTCCGGGTCTCGCCGGGGACGGGCTGGCCCGTCAGGTGGTTCACCACGTCGCGCTGCGCGACGTTCGGCGCCATGCAGACGGCCGTCGCGCCCCCCCGGGCGATCGCGAGCAGCGTGAGCACCGCCTCGTGGATCTCCGCCCCGTCCAGGAACCCGCAGCCCGAGAGGACGACCCCGACGCGCGGCATGCTCAGCCTCCTTCGTCCGGCCGGCGGCGCGGAGAGGCTATGGCGGCCGCCGGGACCGGTCAAGGGCGGCGGCCCCGGCGGGCCCGTCCTTGCCGCACCGGCGGGACGTGACTACGATCGGCAGGTCCTTGCCCGCCCCGTACGACCTCCACTCCCACACCCGGCTCTCGGACGGGATCCTCTCGCCGAAGGACCTCGTCGCCCGGGCGGCGGCGGCGGGGATCCGGGGGCTCGCGGTCACCGACCACGACACCCTCGCCGGGGTCCCCGAGGCGCTCGCGGCTGCGGAGGGGAAGCCCGTCCGCGTGATCCCGGGCATCGAACTGTCCGTCACCCACGCCGGGAGGGAATTCCACGTGCTCGGGTTCTTCTTGGACCCGGGTTCCCCGAGCCTCGCGGTCCTCCTCGAGCGGCGCCGGGACGACCGCATTTCGCGCGTCCGCGAGATCCTCGCCAAGCTCAAGCGTCTGGGGATCGAGATCGGCTACGACGACGTGGCGGCCATGGGAGACATCTCGGGGACCCTCGGCCGGCCCCACGTCGCCCGCGCGCTCGTCGCGCACGGCCACGCCGGGAGCCTCGACGAGGCGTTCGCTCGCTGGCTGGGGCGGGGGTCGCCCGCCTACGTGCCCTACCCGCGCCTGCACGCCAAAGACGGCATCGCCGCGATCCACGGGGCCGGAGGCGTCGCCTCGCTCGCCCATCCCGCCCTCGACGACGGGGACGGCGTGCTCGAGAGCTTCCAGAGCGCGGGGCTCGACGCGGTCGAGGCGTGGCACCCGTCCCACGGCGCCTCGCAGGTCGCCCGCTTCCTCGCGCGCGCGGAGTCGCTGGGCCTCCTCGCCTCGGGCGGCTCCGACTACCACGGCACCGGGGAAGGCGAGATCGCCCTCGGCGACCCCGGCTGCCCCGCCGAGGCCTTCGCGGCGTTGGAGGCGAGGAGCCGGCGCCCTTCCCCGCGTTGACCGGTCCCGCGAGGGGCCGTACCCTGCTCCCTCGATGGCGACCGCGGTCGAGCGGCGGCAACCGGGACGGGACCCGTATGCCCGTTTCAAGCCCTGGACGCTCCCCGACGGGATCCTCTACGGTCCGTTCGCGACGCGGCGCAAGGGGATGTCGCTCGGGGTGAACCTGCTGCCCCCGTCCGAGAAGGTCTGCTCGTTCAACTGCGTCTACTGCCAGTGCGGATGGACGCCGGGGAAGCCGCCGCCCGCCGAGGAGCTGCGCCGGCGCTGCCCCGACCTCCCGACCGTGCGGGAGACCCTCGACCGCGAGTTCCCCCGTCTCCGCCAGGCGGGCCGCGCCCCCGACTCGATCGTCCTCTCGGGGAACGGCGAGCCGACCCTCTATCCGGACTTCCCCGAGGCCGTGGAGGTCCTCCTCGCGGCTCGCGACCGGCACCTCCCGGGGATCCCGATCACCCTGCTGACCGACGGGACGGAGCTCGGACGCCCCGAGATCCGCGCCGCCGCGCTCCGGGTGGACCACCCGACGGTGAAGCTGGACGCGGGGGACGAGCAGAGCCTCCGGCGCGTGGACATCCCCCTCGTCCCGTTCTCGGTCGGGACCCTCCTCGGCTGGCTCCGCGAGATGCCGCCCGTCGTGCTCCAGGCCTGCTTCGTCCGGGGCGTCGTGGACAACGCGACCCCCGCCGCCGTCGAGGCGTGGGTCGCCGCGGCCCTCTCCGTCCGACCGCGACGGGTCGAGGTCTACAGCCTCGACCGCGTGCCTCCGGCCCGCGGGCTCGAGAAGGTGTCCGCCGAGGACCTCGAGAGGATCGCCGAGGTCGATTCACTCAGGCGCGCGACACGCGTTCAGAAGTGCAGGGAAACCTGAAAGGAGGTTTCGGCTGGCACCCCCGAAGGGCCGGTCTCAGCCCGCGCCC
>JAKEIC010000284.1 GCA_022614695.1 Planctomycetales bacterium
CCCGGGGGAGGTCCCCCTCGTCGCCGACGCCGAGCGCGTGCGGTTCGAGTACGCCCGCGGGGGCGCCGGGGACAAGGTCGCGTGCGAGGAGGCTCGGATCGGCACCTGCTCGTACGGCCACCCCCACTACCACGTGGGGGCCGCGCGACTCGAGATCACGGGGGCGATCGGCCGGCGCGCCCTGCGCGAGTCCCCGGGCCCGGAATGGCTCACGGCCTCGGGGCTCACGGTGACGGCGCTCGGGGTGCCCCTCCTCTGGCTCCCGGCGGCGGAGTGGAACCTGGACTGGGACTCTCCGCTCCGCGAGTTCGACGCGGGGCGGTCGAGGGCCTATGGGCCCTTCGTGCGGGCGCTCCTCGGCGTGAGCCTCCGCGAAGGGGACGAGGGCGAGCCGGGGAAGCCCCCGGGGCGTCGGCGCGCCGGCGAGGTGGGCGTGCGGGCGGAGGTCTTCGGCGAGCGCGGGGGCGGCGGGGGGCTCGAGGGGCGCTGGACGGGCCACGGGGAGGGCCGGGACGCCTTCGGGGACCGTCCCCGCTCCCTCTTCCTCGACGGGATCGCGGTCGGCTGGCGCGACCGCGGAGACCCGCGCGAGGAGGACGCGCCGACGGGCCTCTGGCCCGTCGAGGACCGAGACCGGTGGCGGAGCCAGGGCCGGGCCGAGGTCCGGGTCCCCGACGCCCTCCGCCTCGCCGGCGAGTGGCACGCGCTCTCCGATCGGAACGTGCTCCGGGAGTTCGCGGAGGACGTGCTGAAGGAGAGGAAGGACCCCGAGACTTATGCCGAGGCGGCGGTGGCTCTGGGACCCCTCCTGGCCGAGGAGCTCCTCCGGGTCCGCGGGAACGACTTCCAGACTCAGACCGAGTACCTACCCCGGGGGCGCGTCCTCCTCGCCTCGTTCCCCCTCCTCGAGCTCGGTTCGCTCCAGCTCGAGGGCGAGGCCGCCTCGCTCCGGCGCTCGTTCGACGAGGCGACCGGGCTCCGGCCGCTCGAGGCGCGCCGCGCCGACGGGACGGCGACGGTGGTCCTCCCCGTGCTGCGGGGCCCGGTGACGCTCTCGCCGCTCGGCTTCGCGCGGTGGACCGGCTGGAGCCGCTCGGCCGCCGGCCCCGAGGACGCGGACCGTGTCGCGGAGGGGATCGGCGTCCGCGCGCGGACGGACCTCCACCGCGTCTACGACTTCGGCGGCGGCGTGCGCGTCCGGCACGTCGTGACGCCGGAGGTGGACTACAGGAACGTCTTCCGCGTGACGGGCGATCCCGCCGACCTCCTCTCCTTCGACGCCGCGGAGACCCTCCGCGAGGAGGACCGCCTCACGGCGCGGCTCCGGACGACGATCGAGGCGGCGGGGAAGGGCCCCCCCCGCGAGGTCCTCCTCCTCGAGGCGGAGGGGGACTGGTGGCTCCGCCCCCGCCGCGACCACGGGGACGAGCCGGCCGGGGACGTGCGCGGGGAGATCCGCGTCTCCCCCGCCGCGGGGCTCTCGTTCTACGCGCGGGGGCTCTACCGTCCCCCGGAGCGGGCGGTCGTCTCGTGGGAGGCGGGGGGCCTCTGGCGGAACCTCCTCCCCGGCGTGACGGTCGGGGTCTCCTCCCGCAACGTCCGGGACCTGGTCCACACGACCGCCGCCACGGCGGCGATCCGGATGAGCGACCGGTGGGCGGCCTCGGCGGCGGTGCGTTATGATTTCGAGCGCGGCAGGCCTGAGGAGACGCGCGTGACGCTCCGGCGGGTGCTGCACTGCTGGTTGCTGGAGGGGGGGGTGGCCGTGGACCACGGGGAGCGGGACGTCTCGGTGGTCGTGACGCTGCTCCCGCTCGGCCTCTCCGACCGGGCGGCGGCCACGTGGGCGGCGGGCGGGAACGAGCCCGGGCTCGGGCTGGAGACGCGATGAAGGTCACGGTGGTCGGCGCCGGCTACGTCGGGCTCGTCACGGGCGCGACCCTCGCCGAGCGGGGCCACGACGTGACCTGCGTGGACAGCGACCTGCCGAAGGTCCGGATGCTCGAGGCGGGCGGGGTGCCGATCCACGAGCCGGGGCTGCCCGAGCTGCTCGCGGGGGTGCGCAAGTCGGGGCGCCTCGGATTCGGCGCCGACGTCGCGGCGGCGGCGGGAGGCGCGGAGGTCGTGATGATGACGGTCGGCACGCCCACCGACCCGCAGGGCAAGGCCGACCTCTCCTCGGTCGAGGCGGCGGCGAGGACGATCGCGACGGGGCTCCGGGACTACGCGGTGGTCGTCGAGAAGAGCACGGTGCCGGTCCGGACCGGGGAGCGGGTCCGCCGGACCATGGAGAGGAACGTGCGGCCGGGGGTCGAGTTCGACGTGGCGAGCAACCCGGAGTTCCTGCGCGAGGGGACCGCGGTCGAGGACGCGCGGAAACCCTCGCGGATAGTCCTCGGCGTGCCGAACGGGCGGGCCGAGAAGGTGCTCCGCCGCCTCTACGAGGGGTTCGAGTCTCCGATCCTGGTGACGAACGTCGAGACGGCCGAGATGATCAAGCACGCGAGCAACGCGTTCCTCGCGACGAAGATCTCGTTCGTGAACGCGGTCTCCCGCCTCTGCGAGAAGTCGGGGGCGAACGTGGAGGAGGTCGCGCGCGGGATGGGGCTCGACCCCCGGATCGGCGCGCAGTTCCTCCGGGCGGGCGTCGGCTACGGCGGCTCCTGTTTCGCGAAGGACCTCGAGGCCTTCGCGGAGATCGCCTCCCAGCTCGGCTACGAGTTCCGTCTCCTCCGCGAGGTGCAGGCCGTGAACCGGGAGCAGCGCGCGCACGTGGTGGAGCTGCTCCGGCAGGAGCTGTGGGTGCTGCGCGAGAAGCGGGTCACCCTCCTCGGCCTCGCCTTCAAGCCCGACACCGACGACGTGCGCGACGCCCCGTCCCTCGACGTCGCGCAGCGCCTCCGGGCCGAGGGGGCGATCGTCCGGGCCCACGACCCGGTCGCGGGCGCGAAGGCCAAGGCGATGCTGCCCGACCTGGACCTCGCCGCCGACCCCTACGCCGCCGCCGATGGGGCGGACGCCGTCGTGCTCGTGACGGAGTGGCCGGCGTACAAGGGGCTCGACTTCATGAGGCTCCGGAAGGTCATGCGCCAGCCCGTGATCGTGGACGCGCGGAACCTCTGGGACCCGTCCGCGGCGCGCGCCGCGGGGTTCCACTACCGGAGCATCGGAAGGCCGTAGCCGATGCCCGGCGCCCTCTACCCCGGCTCCTTCGATCCCCCGACGCACGGGCACCTGGATCTCGTCCGGCGGGCCGCCGCGGCGTTCGGGCGCGTCGTCGTCGCCGTCGCCGAGAACCCCGAGAAGAGCGCGCTCTTCTCCGTGAAGGAGCGTCTCGAGATGCTCCGGGAGGTGACGGCGGGGATCGCGGGCGCCGAGGTCTCCTCCTACTCGGGGCTCACGGTCGAGGCGGCGCGCGGGCGGGGCTGCACCGTGATCTTCCGCGGCGTCCGGTCGGTCACCGACTTCGAGTACGAGTTCTCGATGACCATGACGAGCCGGGTGCTCGCCCCGGACGTGGACACGGTCTTCGTGATGCCCTCGGCCGAGTGGGCCTTCCTCTCGAGCCGGCTGGTCCGGGAGGTGGCGCGCCTCGGCGGCGACGTGTCGCGGTTCGTGCCCGAGTCGGTCGCGAAGCGGCTGCGGGAGAAGCTCGGCGGGAAGGGCGCTCGGAAGTCGTGAGCCGGGGACCGGCGCTCGAGGTCGGCCCCCCCAAGGACGACGCCGAGCTCAAGGCCTACGGGGACCTCCTCGTCCAGTCCCTCGGTTTCGACTCGAAGCTCCTCGAGCCCTGGCTCGCGCGGCAGGAGCGCGTCTCGTTCCGGCTCGCCAGGCTCGGGGGGCGCGTCGCGGGCGGGCTGCTGATCCTGCGGGGCGGGCAGTGGTTCGGGGGGCGGAGCGTGCCGTTCGCGGGCATCGCGGCCGTCGCGACGGCGCCCGACCTGCGCGGGAAGGGGGTGGCGTCCCGCCTCCTCCGGACGACCCTCGAGGAGCTCCGGGCGGGCAAGGTTCCTCTCTCGGGGCTCTACCCCTCGACGCACGTCGTCTACCGCCGTCTCGGCTACGAGGTGGCCGGAGTCCGTGTCACGTGGAAGCTGCCGACTTCGGCGATAGACGCGCAGGAGACCGGGCTCGCGCTCCGGCCCTTCGAGGCGAAGGACGAGGAGGCGATCCGGGACCTCTACCGCGAGCGCGCGAGCCGGGGCGCCGGCCAGCTCGACCGCACGCTCCCGCACTGGAAGCGCATCCTCGACCCGCTCGGCGTGACCCGCTACGCCTACGTGATCGAGCGCGAGGGGAAGGCCGAGGCCTACGTCTTCTTCACCCAGGAGCCCACCCGGGCGAACCACTACGAGCTCGTCGTGCGCGACATGGTGGCCGCGACGCCTCAGGCGGTGCGCCGGCTGCTCGCGTTCTTCGCGGGCCACCGCTCCATGGCGGACAGCGTCTCGTGGATCGGCGGGCCCGGAGACCCCTTCTTCGCGCTCCTCCCGAACCCCTCTCACCGGGTGGACCAGCTGCGCCACTGGATGCTCCGCCTCGTGGACGTGCCGGCGGCGCTCGAAGGACGGGGCTACGCGCCCGACGTCTCGGCCTCGCTTGCGCTCCACGTCCGGGACGAGAACTTCCCCTGGAACGAGGGGAAGTTCACCCTGCGGGTCGAGGGCGGCCGCGGCGAGGTCCGCCCCGGCGGCGACGGCGACCTGAAGGTCACCGTGCGGGGCCTCGCCCCCCTCTACACGGGCCACCTCACCGCCGAGGAGCTCGTCGCGACGGGCCTCGTCTCGGGCGAGGGGGAGGCGCTCGCCGCGGCGAGTCGGCTGTTCCGGGGTCCTGCTCCCTGGATGTCCGACGCGTTCTAGCGGCCCCGGTGGGACGATCCCCGCCCGTCCTGGGGTGCCGTAATGGGGTCAGACCCCAATTCGGGTGGGGTGGCGCGGGCTGTGGACGTGGGCGGGTTGGGGCATCATGATGGCTCCCCCATGAAGACCGACCATCTGCCGATCTCCACCCCCCAAGCCCCCGGGGCGATCGGGCCCTACGTGCAGGGGCTCCGGGCGGGGAGCCTCCTCTTCGTCTCGGGTCAGATCGGGCTCGACCCGGCGACCGGCGAGCTCGTGAAGGGCGGCATCAAGGCCGAGACGGAGCGGGTGCTGAAGAGCCTCTGCGCGATCGTGGCGGCCGCCGGGGGGCGCCCGACGGACATCGTGAAGACGACCGTCTACCTCGCCCACATCGGCGACTTCGCGGCCATGAACGAGGTCTACAAGTCCGTCCTCGGGGCCGCGCCTCCCGCCCGCTCGACCGTGGGGGCCGCGGCCCTCCCGCGAGGCGCGCGGGTCGAGATCGAGGCTGTCGCCGCGCTGCCGGAGCGGTAAGAGAAGGTCTCAGGCGGGCCGGCCCCCGAGGGCCCGCAGCACGGCGTGGCTCAGGGTTCCGGCCACCCGCTCGAAGACGTTCACGTCGGCGGGCCCGAAAGCCTCGCGCTTCCGGCTCTCCAGGTTCAGGATCCCCACGACGTCCCGCCCGGCCAGGATCGGGATGCACAGCTCCGAGCGCGTGACCGGCTCGACCGCCGGGTGGTAGCGGGGATCGCGGGTCACGTCGTTCACGAGGACCGTCCGCCGGGACTTGTAGGCGGCCCCGAGGAGCCCGACCGAGAGCGCCTGCGTGTAGCCCCCCGGGTAGCGCTGGGCGTAGATGGCGGCGTCCTCCCCGGCCATGGCGCCCGGCATGAACACCCCCGAGCCCTCGAAGGCGAGGAAGACCGAGACGTGGTAGAGGCCGGGATACTCGGCGTGTATCCCGTCCACGACGGCGCGGAAGAGCTCTTTCGGGGGGAGCCGTGCGAGCGTGCTCCCGAGGACCCGGCCGAGCCCCCGGAGGGCGTCCTCTGCAGGGCCGCGCCCCCTGCCTCCCCCTCGACTCCGGCCGGCCATCCCGTGCCACCCCCGTCTCGTGCTACCCCTGCGGCCCCGTCGCGATCGCCCCGATTGTACCTCGCGGGGCCGACTTGACGCCCCCCCCGGCGGCCCCCGACCATCCCCCCCGAGATCCCATGTCTTCCGCCTCCTCCACCGCCGTCGCCC
>JAKEIC010000285.1 GCA_022614695.1 Planctomycetales bacterium
GGTCGTTCAGGGTCGGGACGTGGCGCCGGGGGACCACGAGGACATGGACGGGGGCCTGGGGAGAGAGGTCCGCGAAGGCGACGGCTTCCGGGTCCGACCGGAGGAGAGTCGCGGGGATCTTCCCCGAGGCGATCTTGCAGAAGATGCAGTCCGGGGTAGGCATGGGCGGAGTATCCCGCGGGGGTCGCGGGGCGTCCAGGCTGGGGGGCGGGAAGGGGCCGGGCTCAAGTCCCGGCCACCCCCCGCCGATCTCACTCTCGGCGGCTCGGAGCGGGGCGACACCGTGCCCCCCCGGCCGGAGGAGGGGACGCATGAGGCGGACGGCGATCGGATTCCTGGCTCTCGGGACCCTCGGCGCGGGGTGCGTGTCGCGCGGGCAGTACGACTCCCTCGAGCGGGCCTACGCGGAGCAGCGGCGCCACACGGCGGCGCTCGGCGCGACCGTGGACCGGCTCACGAAGGAGAACCAGGGCCAGAGGCTCCAGGTGAAGGCCATGAACGCGCTCGTCGAGAAGCGCGAGGGGGAACTCACCCTCGCCCGCACGATGAACGCCAAGAAGGACCGGGAGTGGTCCGACAAGCTCGGCGCGCAGCTCAAGGCCCTCGAGCAGGAGGGGAGCGGCGTCAAGTACGACGAGAAGGACCGGAAGCTCACCCTCGAGGCCGCCGTCTTCTTCGCCTCGGGCGAGGCGTCGGTACTCTCCGAGTCCCGGGGGACGCTCCGGAAGGTGGCACAACTCCTCCGCGGGCAGGAGTCGAGGATCCACGTCGTCGGGCACACCGACTCGGACCCCGTCTCTCGCAGCAAGGACAAGTGGCCCGGCGGGAACTGGGAGCTCTCGGGCGCCCGGGCCCTCTCCGTCCTCCAGGTCCTCCACTCGGACGGCTCCATCCCCGAGGCGCGGCTCTCGTTCGAGGGCCGCGGCGAGCACGACCCGGTCGGCCCGAACGACTCCCCGGCCAACAAGAAGAAGAACCGGCGGGTCGAGATCTTCCTGCGGGCCTAGCCCGCGAGGTTCGCCGTGCGCGACGCTCCAGAGCCCTCGGGCGCCCTCGTGGCGGAAGCGTCCGAGGGATGCGAGGTCCCGGCCACCTACGTCCGGCGGTATGCGCGCCGGGAGTGCCGGGTCCCTGTGGCGATCCGGCTCGTGTCGCGGGGGGGCGGCGGCGGCGGCGAGCTGGCGCGGGGCCGGGCGGTCGTGACAGACATCTCGCCGGCCGGCGCGTTCCTCGAGGAGATCGAGACGGACTCCCCGGCGCTCCCCCTCACGCCCTTCTCGATCGCCCTGCGCGCGACGGGAGGCGACTTCCCGGGCCTCGAGGCCCTCTGCCGCCCCGTGCGGGCGGCGTTCGAGGGACGCCTGGGGCTCGCGGTCTCGTTCGAGAAGTTGCGCGTGGACGCGTAACTTCTCGAACGGCGGGTCGCGCGCCGTAACCCAGGTCGCGCGTGCAGCCGCCGGCTCACTTCGGGTGGGGGGCGGCTCGAAGACTCGCCTCCCCCCCGTTGCTCGCTCCGCACGCCCCCCCACGTCGCGCTTCGCGCTCCTGTCTTCAGAGATAGAATGACGGCTCGACTCATGCCTCCGGACTCCCCGACCGCAGCGCCCAGGACGATCGCCGATCGCGCCCGACGCGCGGGGGCGATCGCCCTCGACGCCGCCCGGGCGTTCCGCGACGACCGGCAGACCCACACGGCCGCCTCTCTCGCCTACACCTCGTTCCTCTCGATCATCCCCCTCGTCGTGCTCCTCCTCGCCATCGTGGACCCCCTCGCCCGGGCGCTGGGGGTCGCCCGGCCGGACGAGGAGATCCTGAGGCTCGTCCTCGACTACGTCGCCCCGGAGTCGCAGGCGGAGGTGGGGGACTACGTCCGGCAGACCTACGCGAGCCTCTCGGGGAGCGCCGCGAGCCTCGGGCTGCTCGGCCTCGGCGGCTTCCTCGTGACGTCGGTCCTCCTCTACCTGAACGTCGAGGATGCGCTGAACGACGTCTGGAGGACCCCCCGCCGCCGGCCCCTCCCGGTCCGGATCGTCTACTTCTGGGGGGTGGCGACGCTCGGCCCCCTCCTGCTCCTCCTCTCGCTCTCGGTGGTCGGAGGTCTCCCCTTCCTCGGCGCCCTCCTCGGGGCGCCGGCGGCCCGGGGGCTGCTGCAGCTCGCGTTGAGCGTCGGGGTGCTCACGGCGATGTACCTCGCGTTTCCCATGGCGTCGGTGACTGTCCGATCGGCGCTCGCCGGGGGGGTCGTCGCGGGGTCGCTCTTCGAGGCAACCAAGTGGGGATTCGGGCTTTACGTCGAGCAGGCCACGACCTACAAGTCGCTCTACGGCGCCCTCGGCGCGATCCCGGTCTTCGTGGTGTGGACGTACATGGTCTGGGTAATCGCCCTCTACGGAGCGCAGGTCGCCCGGGCGGCCGACGCGCGTGGCCGGCGGCCCGGGAAGTCGGCCCCGCCGGAGCGGGTCGCCGCCGCTCTCGCGATCGAGTCGGCACGGGCATTCCTCCGAGGGGAGGGGCCGCTCGCGGCGTCGCTTGCGGCGTCGCGGCTCGGACTCGCGCCTGAGGTGGTCGAGGCGGCGGCCGCCCGCCTCTGCGCCGCGGGGCTCCTCGCGCCGGTCGCTGGCGACGAGCCCCGCGTCGTCCCCGCGAAGGACCCCCGGAGCACTTCCGCGTCCGAGGTTCTCATCGCCGCACGCGACTCGGCCGCGGCCGACGGGCTCGGCGGCCCCGGGCTCGCCCGGGCGCTCGCGTCGGCCGACGAGGCGCTCCGGCGGGGGACGGAGGGGATGACCCTCGCGGACCTGGCCGGTGAGGCGGGAGGGCCCGACGCGGGGACGCGTCGACGCCCTTCGGCGGGCTCAGGGCAGGGCGGGGACGCGGCGAAGGAGTGAGCCCGCGCCCGCTCGAGGGACTCCGCGTCGTCCTCACCCGGCCCCGCGAGCGGTCGGCCGCGATGACCCGGGCGCTTGCCGCCGCCGGGGCGGAGGTCCTCGCGTTCCCCACGGTCGCCGAAGGACCGCCGGAGGACCCGGGTCCCCTCGCCGAGGCCGCGCGGGGAGCGGCGGGATTCGCCTGGATCGTCTTCACGAGCGTCGCCGCGGTCCAAGCGTTCTGCGAGGCGGCCGCGGCGGCGGGGGCGCCGCTCGCCGCCGAGGGGCCGCCCCGGATCGCCGCCGTCGGGCCGGCCACGGCGGGCGCGGCGGAACTCCGGGGACTCCGGGTGGCCGCGCGGGCGAGGGAGGCTACCGGTCGGGCGCTCGCGGAGGCGCTGGCTGCGGGCGGCGGCCTCCGAGGGGCGCGGGTCCTGTTCCCGAAGGCCGACCGCGCCCGTCCGGATCTTCCCGATGCGCTCCGCCTCGCGGGCGCCGAAGTGGTCGAAGTGGTCGCCTACAGGACCCTGCCCGGCGCGGGAGACCCCGAGGTCGCGGCTGCGATCCGCGCGGGGCGGACCGACGTGGTCGTCTTTGCGAGCCCCTCGGCCGTCGAGGGCTACGTCGAGCTCCTCGGCCCGAGCGTCGCCGCCGCTGGGCCGCCGGCCGTCGCGATCGGGCCGACGACCGGGGCTGCGGTCCGGGCCTCCGGCCTCGCGCTCGCCGCCACGGCCGCCGCGCCGACCCCCGGCGCCATCGTCGCGGCCCTCGCCGCGTGGCGCGCACGCGGGTAGCCCGGTACCGGGTTGGACACGCGTAACCCCCGTCGCAC